>NZ_JBDPMJ010000063.1:0-10971 GCF_039880665.1 Nonomuraea sp. B5E05 | reverse complement strand
TGTGCCTGAACGTCGAGGTGCTTTCCAGCGACGGCATGTCCATCGAGATGCGTGACACCGACGAGGACGTCTTCCGCGCCGCGGAGGAGCTCGGAATCGACCTGTCCCGGCGCGAGCCGAGCAGCGTCGAAGAAGTCTGACGACCCTGCGCGCGCCCCGCGCCGGAACGCCACCTTCCGGCGCGGGCCCGCGCCGGGCCGTCGGCATGCGGGCTCCAGGCGACGGGCGCGTCACGCCCCGTCGGAGCCCCGCCCTCGCGCCCAGCTCGGCTGCCGTGCGACCGCGATCCCGGCGGCTACTACGGTGGTGGCGGGAGCAGCACGGGAGAAGGCGGTGGCGGTGCCTGGTGAGGCGACGGAGGACGGCATCGCCGATCTGCTCGGCATCGAGCCAGGGATGGTCGTCCAGACGAGGAACTCGGCCCCGGACGCCCACGCCTGGCTCGACGGCGTTCGAGCCGCGCTGGAACAACGATGCGGCGGCGAACTGCTGGACGACAGCGCCGACGAGGTCGTCGACATCGTGTTGTTGTGCTGGCGCGCGGGCGACGGCGATGACGACCTGGTCGACGCCCTCATGGACGCGGCGGGCAACCTCGCCGACGCCGGCTGGATCTGGGTCGTCACCCCCGAGGCCGGCCATGACGGATATGTCCTGCCGGATGAGCTCGCCGAACCCGTGCCGGCCGCGGGACTTGTCCGGACCCAAGGCGTCAGTCTCGGTGGCGGCAGGCGGGCGATCAGGCTGACGTGGCCGCCCTGGCGAAGGACCAGGCGCTGAGGCACCGGATCCGGCAGGCCATGTGCTGGTCTGTGAACCGGCTCGTCGAGATCTTGGGGATGTCGGCGTCCCGCAGTGACGCCGGACGTCTGTCCCAGATTTGTGTAGCCGGTTCACGGATCGCAACTCTGCTCACGTTCGACGATGAGTTTTCCTGTCGCCGGTCGTCTGCCTTCGGAAGATGCCCCTTGGGAGAAGGGTCCAGGATGCCTGTGACCGGGACGGCGTGCGGTGTGCGACTATCGCGAGCTCGCGGCACCGTCGAAGTCCGGTCTGAGCAGTTGGCAAGGAGTTCGACCGTGAGCGTCGGCTTCTGCATGTCTCTCGACGAGTGTGCGGCCCGTCCGGGCGACAGCGTCGCTCTCCCTGTGCGACTGGTACGGCAACAGGTGGGCGGCACACCATTCTCCGCAAGCGGGAGGGGCGATTTCTCCGCGCGAGTGATGAAGTGACGAGGGTTGCGATGAGTGAGATACAGGAACAGATTCAGTGTCATATCGACACGCTGGTCGCTACCGGCGCGGAGACCGGTGTGCAGGTGGCTGTCTATCAGGATGGCGCGCTGATCGTCGACGCGGTGGCGGGCACGGCCGACCCGGCCACCGGGCGACCGGTCACCTCCGGTACGCCGATCTTCAGTTTCTCCACCGGCAAGAACGTGGCGGCCACGCTGGCGCATCTGCTCGTCGCACATGGGTGCCTCGAGTACGACAGCCCGGTCACGGACCTGTGGCCGGAGTTCGGCGTGCACCGCAAGGCCACGGCGACACTGCGGCACGTGCTGACCCACACGGTCGGTCTTCCGGCCATGCCGCGCGAGATCGCCCCGGCCGAGCTTCCCGACTGGTCCAGGGTGTGCGAGTCGCTGGCCGCCGCCGAGCCGCGCTGGCGGCCGGGCGCCACCGTGGGTGATCACTCCTACACCTTCGGCTATCTCATCGGCGAGCTGGCCCGCCGTGCGACCGGGCGGCCCATAAGCGAGCTGCTGCGTGAGTGGATCACTGCGCCGCTGCGTATCGGGGGCAGCTCTACTTCGCCGCTCCGCAGGAGTCGCTGCCGGGGCTGGCTCGCCTGGAACAGCAGGCGCGGCAATGGCCTGCCACCCCGGACGACGGTGAGGCGATCCTCGCGCCGTGGGAAAGCCGGCCGAGTGCCGATTTCGGCAACAACGGCGAGATCCTGCGCGCCGATATACCGTCGGTGGGTATCGCCACCGCGCGCGGTCTCGCCGCGATGTTCAACGCCGTGCTGCAGGGCAAGCTCGTAGACCCTGCCCGGTCGGCGGAACTGTCCGCGCTCGCGTTCGAGGGTACGGATCAGGTTTTCGGCACTCCGGCGCGGATGGCGCTGGGCTTCCCGATCGGCAGGATGGGCGCCCCTGCCGTGGAGAACTCCGTGGCACTCGGATGGCCGGGCGGCGGCGGAAGCTACGCCTACGCCGACCCCACGCGGGGAGTCGCCTTCGCGCTGACGAAAACCCGGCTCGTCCCGAACTTCGACACCGCGCTGTCGGTCACCACGATCCTGGCCGACCATCTCGCCGGAACCCGCTGAGCTTTCCCCACGGCCGCGCCGGGGCGGAGTTCGCGACGATCGCAAGGAGAAAATCATGTCCACTCACATGGCCGGCGACTCGACCGCGCCGCAGACCAGCCTCGGTGGGCACTGCGCCGGACCCAGAAGTTCCAGCTGTGCACGGTGCGCCGGGATGGCCGCCCCCACGTGACACCGTTGCTGGCGATCTGGGCGCTCGGCGCGATGTGGTTCACCACTGGCGACAACGAGCAGAAAGCCAAGAACCTCAGCGCCAACCCGCACTGCGCGCTGACCACCGGAACCGGCACCCTGACCGGCACGGACTACGTGATCGAAGGCACCGCGAGCCTGGTCACCGACCAGGTCACCAGGCAGGCTGTGGCGGCCGTGTTCGAACAGGCCTATGGCTGGCAGCTCACCCGCGAGGACGGAACCTGGTATCAGCTGGGCGAAGCCATTCGGACCGGAAATGTTCAGCTCTACCGGACAAGGCGTTCGCCTTCGCCGCCGGTAGCCAGTCGTCCCAAACCCGCTACCAGTGGCGCTGAGAGCACAGCTTCCGGCGGCCAGGACGGCGGACGCCGCCGCCGCGACGGTGACACGGCGCGGACTGGGCGGGGACACGGCCGGTCGACAGTGGGTGGGGTTGGCCGGCGGGCGAGTTCACGGAGTGCGCTGGTGAGACTCGGCGGCGCGCCGCAACCGGCCTGAGCTGCTGTGACCGTCCGTTGGACAGAGGTCACAGCGAAGATGATCGCGAAGAAGGAGAAGGTCTTGGTTGATGACGGAGCGTGGGGCCGGCGTACGGTGTTGCGAGGTGCCGCCTTGCTGGCCGGCGCCGCCGCCACCGCGCCGCTGCTGGGCGGGGCGGCAACGGCGCGCGCCCGCGGCGCTGACGCGGACGCGCTGTTCAAGGCCGGAGAGTTCGACCAGGCCGCCCGCAACATCACCGCTGACTTCACCGACATGAACCTTTACATCACCCGCGGTAAGGCCGCCTGATCACCGTTACCGTACGGGCGTCACAGGAGCCACCTGCACCTGCCGGCTCCCACGGGGTGCGGGCGAACCTGACGCCCGTACCCCGTCGCCTGGCGCGCTGCGGACAAGGGCGTCAGCAAAACCAGCGCATGCTCCGCCGTCCCGCTCACCGACGGGGAACGCGACGCGGTCGACGACGGCCAGGCCGCCCTGGACCGGCTGCTGAATGCCCACCGACGAACGGGGCCGGATGATCTGGATCTCCGCGGCTCGGCCCGGCCGCACTCACGACATCACCGCCGCCCGCCGTGACCGCATCCTGTCCCACCTACGCGCCGCCGGCCTCGGCGCCCTGGCCGATCTCGGCTGCCTCGGTCTGGACGACGGCCCGGATGACCCCGTGGTCGTCACCGGCTTCAAGGCCACCCGCGCCCGCAAGCTCACCACTTACCGGAAAGTCATATTCGGCGCGATACGGCTCCGTCCTGCCAGCGGTAGAGGTCGCGCAGCAGGGAAATCTCGGCGCCGTGATGGATCAGCTCCTTGTTGACGTGCAGGACGATGCCCTCCATGGGGAACCGCTCGGGACCCACCGTGGGCGGATTCTCCAGGTCGGCGTCCGAGAGCGCGCGGACCCCCGCGTTCCATCTCCCATACATCTCATCGAGCTGTTTCAGCGCCTCGTCAGCGGTCCCCGCGTAGGCGAATGTCCGGGAGTCGACGTCCTGGCCGCCGAAGTGCCATCCGACCCGATAGCCCAGGCAGGAGACGATGATGTGCGCCAGCCGCCAGGCGATCGTGGTCACCGGCGCCGGCACCGGGTCAGGGGACGCGGAGTCCATCGTCCATTCCCCCGAACCTGCCGACATCGATGCGTCCGACGTGCCACGTGGGCGGATGCTCCAGCAGCCGCGCACCGGCTCCCAGAAGTACTCCTCATCGGCAAGACCGTGCAGCCGCGGCCGCAGGTTCTTGTGCCAGTGCCGGTCCAGCTGGTCCGCGAGTCGCTCGCTTCTTGTCATTTCGGCACCCTACATACAACGGAGACCTGGCTGCGCCCCTCGCGGACGCCGTCGCCGGCCGTGGGCCGCGAGAGCGTACCGCACCGGAAGATGACGCTGAGGGCTGATGTGCCCTTCGGGCCGCGCCGCCGCGAGCGGATGTTCGACATCAACGATCCGGCTGGCTGAATCGGGTTCAATGACCCAGATGTGACAGCCTCGACCGATGACATGACGGATGATCAAGACTGCGGACTCCCGCCCGAGATCAGCATGAGTATCCCGAGCGAGCGCCACGCCAGAGCCTCCGACCCGCCTGTTGAAAGATGGCGAAGACTCAGTGCTGGTGGCTCTCGATACGGCCGCCGAGTTGAGCGTGAGGCTCGGCCAGGAGCTTGGGGTCGGAGACGACGGTCCACCGGTCGCCTACGAGATACGTCCCGCCGTAGGCCCGGGCTCCTTCGTACCACGCGTCCTGGTTCTCTCGCGTGGTGAAGGTCATGACGACGTAGCGGCCGGCGCCGGTTTGGCAGGACACCTGGCGTAGTTCGCTCGCATCGACCTGAACCGACGGCCGGTCACACTTGATGGCGGCGAGGATGCGGTCCAGGCCGGCGCCGGGGAGGGTTTTGCCTGCGACGAGTTGAGCCGGGTGGTGATGGGCGGTTGCGGTGCTGCTCGGTGTGGGAGCGAAGATTGTGAAGACGGCGAGGCCCACGCCCAGGACGGTCAGGCTGGATGCCGCAATGATTCGCGGATGCTTCATCTCGCGCACCTTTCTATGGGTCCGGCGGTGGAGAGACCATGTCCAGGTACGCGCGCCGGCGGTCGCGGGTTCGACGCGGGGACCGGCACCAGCACGGCGGCCGGCGGGGCGCCGCTGTGGGCCGCCCACCCGACGAGTTCCGGGTCGAAGTCGGATCCGCCGTGGAACATCGGGTCCGTCCCGGTGGATCCGCCGACCCGTCATGACCGCCTCCACACAGGGTGATCCGCAGGCCGTCTCTGACGCTGCTCTGGTCGCTGATGACAGCTCAACAGCTCACCGCCGCGAACCGCACCGGATGCACCTGATCGAAGCCAGCGCGACGTGACACAACCATGACAGGGCGCGGACGGAGCGGGGACACCGGCGGCTGATAGTTGATCGGCGGGCGGGTCGCGGAGCGTGTGGTGAATCCCGGCGGCGTGCCGCGAGTGTTGTCGACCGGGGATGACCTTGCCATGCGAAGAGCCAAGAACCGGTCCAGACCTGGAACCGTCCACCGTGGGGCGGGAAGCCGTGCCCGAGGCGTGGTTGGCCCGAACTGGTGCGACCGTCCGCCTGAGCGGCAGTTCACATGAAGATGATCACGAACAGGGAGAAGGCCTTGGTTGATGACGGAGTGTGGGACCGGCGTTCGCTGCTGCGGGGCGCCGCCGTGCTGGCCGGTGCGGCCGCGACGGCGCCGCTGCTGGGCGGGGCGGCGCTGGCCGGCAGCGGTGACGCGGACGCGCTGTTCAAGGCTGGGAAGTTCGAGCAGGCCGGCCGCGCGTATGAGGAGGTTCTGAAGAAAAATCCCAATCATTTGCTCGCAGCTCGCCAGCGCGGCTATGTCGGGCTGCTGTCCAACCGGTTCCCCGACGCCGAGAAATACCTCAAGATGGCCCTCAATCTGGCGCCCGACGACAAGGAAGCCAACCAGCTCCTGGGCGACTGCTACATCCGGCAGGACAAGTTCGCCCTGTCCGCACCACACTGGAAAGCGGCCGGCGAAGAAAACTACGCCAAGTGGTTCGCGGCAGTCCGCGGCGAGGCGTATCAGGTGCACGGCGAGACCGCGCGAGTGCCGTTCCAGCAGATTGATCCGATGCCGCTGGTGGAGGCCTCGGTCAACGGCGGACCGGCGAAGCGTTTCACGTTCTACACCGGCGCCCCGAATCTGAGCTTGCGCGCGTCGGTGGCCAAGGAGGCCGGGCTGCGCCCCGTCGCCAGTCAGAAGGCCGATTTCGGGGGCGGCACCGTATTGGCGTACTGGGGGATCCTGGACTCCTTCAAGCTGGGCGGCATCGAACTGCGCAACATCCCCGTGAGCTGGTCGGCAACGGAGTCGGGCGAAGATGTCGACACCGACAGTGACGGCCTGATCGGCATGTGGGTCTTCTACCATTTGCTGCCCACCTTCGACTACGCGGGCCGGCAGCTGATCCTGCGCCACCGCACCGCCGAAACGGCCGGGAAGGCACGCGCCGCCGCCACACGGGCGGGCGTCGAACCCCTGCCGCTGTGGCTGGCCCGTGAGCAATACCTGCACAGCACGGGCAGCTTCGCCGGCGCCGCCTCCCGCACTGGAGTGGTGGGCGTGAACTTCGGCGGAGTCGGCGAGATCGCCGCGGGCGTGCGCGGGAGAACGGCCGAGCAGTTGGGGATCCGCACCGACTACGACCGCCAGATCGGGACTTTTGCCCAAAGCCACCCGGCCGTCGTCTACCCCTGCTACCCGAAGGAAATCCGCCTCGGCAACGCCGTCGCCAAGGAGGTCTACTGCTACACGAACCCGAACCAGCCGGTCAACGTGCCCTGGCCCTATGGGACAGGGTTCGACTCGATGGGCTGGTTTTCCCACTGCTTTTGGAAGCCCTACAACATCACCGTCGACTTCACCGGCATGAACCTCTACATCGCCCGCGGCAAGGCCGTCTGATCACCGCGACTGAGGGCGTCATGGGAGCTACCTGGAACTGCCGGCTCCTACGGTCGAGGGGGTGAGGCGGACCAGACCCCTCGCCAGTCTTGACATGAAACCATTTGGTTTCCTATTGTCGGATGTGTGGAAGAGGTATTCAGGGCGCTGGCGGATCCGACGCGCCGGGAGCTGCTCGACGAGCTGTTCCGGCAGGACGGGCAGTCGCTGAACGCGCTGGCGAGCAGGTTCGCGATGACGAGGGTCGCCGTGGCGAAGCACCTTCGTCTGCTCGAGGAGGCCGGTGTGGTGGTGTCGGACCGGCGGGGCAGGGAGAAGCTGCACTTCCTGAACCCCGTGCCGATCCGTCTCATCCACGACCGCTGGGTCAGCAAATACACCGAGACGTGGGCCGCTGGCCTCGTCGACCTGAAACGAGATCTGGAGACAAGAGTGGAGAAGGTGTTCGAGATCTACATCCGCACCACGCCGCAGCGGCTGTGGCAGGCGATCACCGATCCCGAGACGCGGGCGCGATTCCAGTTCGGTGCCCGCGTGGAATCCGACTGGGCCACAGGATCCGCCTACAGGGTCACGCACGACGGCGTGCCCGGCGGATTGATCGAGGGGGAGAACCTCGAGATCGACCCGCCCTGGCGGCTCGTGCAGACATACCACGCCATCTGGGACGACGACATCGCCCGTCAGGGCACCAGCCGAGTGACCTGGGAGATCGAGCAGGTCGACGACAGCTGCAGGCTCCTCGTCCGACACGACCAACTCGCCGCGGAGGCCGACCCGCATCTCTACGGTGGCTGGCCCATGATCCTTTCCGGCCTCAAGACCTGGCTCGAAACGGGCCGGGAACTCACCACACCAGGCTCACTCATGTACGGAGGCGAAACGTCATGACCGCACAGCAAGCCAAGTCCGACACGAAGCTTGACAAGACGTTCACCGCGGAGCTGCGGAAGAGCCCCAGCAAGGGCGGCTGGACCTACGTCGTGATGCCGGGCTCGGCCGACTTCTTCGGCACCCGTGGCCTGGTCAAGGTGCGCGGCCACGTCGACGGCGAGCCGTTCCAGGGCTCGTTCATGGCACTCGGCGACGGCACGCACAAGCTCGCGTTCACCGCCGGCATCCGCGCCCGCATCGGCAAGCATGCCGGCGACACCGTCACCGTCACCCTCGACGAGCGGATCGCACGATGACCGCGCCGCAGCCGGTCGTCACGGGTGTCCGAACCGTCAGCGTGCCGGTCGACGACCAGGAACAAGCGCTACGGTTCTACGTCGACACGCTCGGCTTCACGGTACTGCGCGACGAGTCGATCCCGACCGGACGGTGGATCGAGCTCGCGCCCGGCGGCGACAACGTCGTCGTCACGCTGGAGCAGGCCACCGAAGGCGTCACCCGCGGCCCCATCACTATCCGGTTCACCACCGACGACGCAGCGGCCGCGCACGCGGCCCTTAACGCCGCCGGCGTTGATATCGATGAGATCCTTCAATGGCCCGGCGTGCCACCGATGTTCGCCTTCCGTGACCCCGACGGCAACGCTTTCTCCATCACCGAGACGTGACAGCCGCCCACATGGGCCCTCCGCTCCTGAGGCTGACCTGAACGCCGAACCCCCGGCGCCCCGCACCGGATGACACCGCCAGAGCCGGGTGTCGGGATAGGTGATGTCCCGATGCCCCGCCGACCCAACCCCGAACAGCCCGAACAGCCCGAACAGGCCAACGGCCGGCCGAAGCGGGATGACTGCACTTACTTTGTAAAGGCGCTGGGCGAGCGATACACCCACATGCCGTACCTCAAAGCCAAGCTCGACAACGGGAGACCAAGGGTGAGAAGGGTGTATGCCGCGCACCCTCCCGGCCCACAGGCCGACAGGGTGCGCCGCGGTGATCAGCCGGCGAGCAGGGCGTTGGCCTCGGTGATGAGCTTCTGCGCGGCCTCGTCGGGGGTCATCCGGTTGAAGATGACCTCCTCGGAGTAGCGCCTGAGGATGCCTTCCATGGCGCTGGAGCCTTTGGGAGGGGCCGCGGGCGGGTCGGCCAGTTCGCCACGGATCTCGTTCACGAACGCCAGGGTCTTCTGGTCGGCCTCCGGGAGTTTGGCGCTGACGGCGGACAGCACCTTGGCGTTGGCGGGCAGGCCGCGGTCGCTGAGGATGCTCTGGCCGGCTTCGGCGTCGTTGATCATGAAGTCGATGAACTTCGCGGCCTCGGCGGCGTGCTCCGACCTGGAGGAGGCGGTGTAGAACATGGCGGGCTGCAGGAACATGCCGCTGGTCGTGGCGCCTTCGATCTTCGGCATCCGTACGAGTTCGAGGCCCTGGCCTGATGCCTTGGCGGCCGCGCCGAGGACGTTGCTCCAGATCATGCTGGTGGCGCCGGTGTTGGTGCCGATCAGGGTCTGTTCGATGCCGGCGTCGTACAGTTCGGAGCTCTTGTCGGCGCTGGGGGAGCCTTCGGTCTTGATCAGGTCCTGTGTGATGGCCCACCAGTCTTTGAGGGTCTGGGGGGACACGCCGATCTTGTTGGCGACGTAGAGTTGCTCGCCCTTCTGCGCGGCGTAGATCTGCAGGTACGCGGGGTTCCAGGACAGCTGGGTGCCGGTGATCTTACCGTTGGTGCCGGTCGTGACCTTGGAGCAGAGTTCGACGAAGTCTTCCCAGGTCCATGAGTTGTCGTCGGGGAGCGTGGCTCTGGCGCGCTTGACCAGGGCGGGGTTGATCACCATGGCGAAGGAGTTGACGCCGCTGGGGATGGCGTACTGCTTGCCGTCGACGACGCCGGTCGCCAGTATTTTGGCGTCGATGTCGGCGGCGCTGACCTTGGAGGCCAGGTCGGCCAGCGCGCCGCGTTCGGCGTATTCGCGCAGTGCGCGGATTTCCAGGGTGATGACGTCGGGCGCGTCCCGGCCGGCGACCTGGGTGGCCAGTCTTTCGTAGTAGCTGGGGAAGTCGGAGATCTCGCCCTCGACGTCGATGGTCGGGTTCTTCGCCTCGAATTTCGCGATCGCCGCTTCGGTCATTTCGCGGCGCGCGTCACTGCCCCAGTAGGCGAAGCGCAACTTGATCGTGCCGTCGGTGCTCTCGCCGCCGCTGCCGCAGGCCGCGGTGACCGCCAGCATGGCGGTGGCGAGCAGGGCCGCCGACCAGATCTTCTTGCCAGAGCTCACGGCTCTTTCCTCCTAGGGGTCTTTCGCTGGGGGGTGGAAGGAACGTTTTCGGCACTGCGGTGCCCGTGGCATGGATCTGAGGTCTGACGTTAGCGCGATGATCGGCAAGGGAGGTAGGGGGTTGCGCGACACATTGCCGCCGGTCTTCGGAGCCGCAGGCCGTGTTGCGCGGTGCGGTCTGGTGGGCGCTCGCGCGTGGCGATGGCGGGGGAGTCCGGCCGCCGGCGACGACTGACCCGCGCCCGGTGCGTGCTGGTGGGGCGGGGTCACCGTGCGGCCGGAGCCGGGTGGTCAGGCGAGGAAGGTGATCTTTCCTTTGCCGTGGACGGTGCTGAGCCCCTTGGTGGCGCAGATGCTGACGTTGGAGGTCGGGGTGGCGGTGCCGGCCACCTGGCTTCCCGCCAGCGCTCCTTTGCTGACCCGTCCGCTGAGGAGCATGTCGCCGGGGTTGTGGCCGGTCACCTTCTCCATCGATGGCCGCAGGGTGGAGACGCCGGCTCGGCGGCCGTCGGCGCCGTACCAGGTGATGGTGCCTTTGCCGTGTATGTCTTGTGCGCCGGCGCAGGAGGCGCGGCCGGTGCTGCGCACGGTCATGACGCCGGAGCGCATGCCGGCGGCCGAGGGTGACGAGGCGGTGCAGCCGGTCAGCGCGAGCCTGGCCTGGGCGGTGAGGGTGTTCGGCAGGAACCTGACCCCCGGGTTCGACATAATTCCGCGGCCTGGAGGCCCGAATCTAGCTCCTGACCTGTGCTGACATGGGTGTAGGCGCCTGGAGGGCGTTTCTCTAGGCGGAGCTGTTCGCCTGGTTCAGCGGGGTGCGG
>NZ_JBDPMJ010000062.1:0-12327 GCF_039880665.1 Nonomuraea sp. B5E05 | reverse complement strand
GCCTCCTGGCGCCAGATGCGCTCCATGCTGGAGTACAAGGCCGCCTGGTACGGGCGCACGCTCGTGGCCGTGGACCGCTGGTTCCCCTCCAGCAAGCTGTGCTCGGCGTGCGGAGCCTTGCAGGACACGATGCCGTTGCACGCCCGCGCATGGCAGTGCGCCTGCGGCGCGGCCCATGACCGGGACGTGAACGCGGCCCAGAACGTGCTCGCCGCCGGGCTGGCGGAGAGCTGAAACGCCTGCGGAGCTGGTGTAAGACCTCAACGAGAGTCCTCTCGGACGGGCAACCGGCGATGAAGCAGGAACCCTCACGGGCGACCGTGGGAATCCCCCTCCCTTCAGGAGGGGGAGGATGTCAACGGGATCCAGTCTGACCGGGGCTTAGGTCGGCCACCGGTCGAACGGATGAGTGAGGCGGGCGCCGGAAGGGAGGTCACGGCGAACGTACCACTCCGTGCCGAAGACCAGGCGGTAGAGAGGGCGGGGGACCTTCAGCATGACGGCGAGGGTGCGGTCGCTGTCACCGCCGCTGGCCTGCGAGGCGTGCGCGGCCATGGACGCCCGCTTCTGTTTCGCATATTTACGGACATTGACGCGGTGGGTGATCGTCTCGCTCGCCGAGTACGCACTTTCGAACGTCCGCACGTCGAACTCCGGCGGGAACCGGTAGAAGCGGCTCGCCAGCCGCAGCAGCCTGACGAGCGGATCGCGGTTGACCGTCGCCTCCAGGACGATCGGCGTGCCCGCGATCTTCGACGCCCGCTTGCCCACCCGGTGCACCTGCACGTGGTCGGGGTGGCCGTAGCCGCCCGCCGGGTCGTAGATCGCCAGCAGCTCGGCCTCCTCCTCCTGCAGGATCGCGGCCAGCGCCTTGGCCGCCTCCTCGGTGTCGGCGTCGATGAAGGCGTTGTCGGGTCGCTCGTCCGCGCTGCCGCCCTGGGGGCTCAGCCCCGAGTCGCCGTAACCCAGGCATTCCACACGGGCGCAGCCGAGCAGCGCGGCCGACGCGTAGAGCTCCTTGAGCCTGGTCTCGCCGAGCGCCTCTCCCGGCTCCATCTCGGCCAGGCCGCGCTCGCCCGCC
The DNA here is from genome assembly GCF_039880665.1 of Nonomuraea sp. B5E05. Classification (NCBI taxonomy): domain Bacteria; kingdom Bacillati; phylum Actinomycetota; class Actinomycetes; order Streptosporangiales; family Streptosporangiaceae; genus Nonomuraea; species Nonomuraea sp. B5E05. The sequence continues at coordinate 11,246 of NZ_JBDPMJ010000062.1, read as the reverse complement.
GTGGCCACCACGAGCACCACGCGGTGCCCCTCGGCCGCGAGCATCGCCATGGTGCCCGCCGTCAGCAGGGCCTCGTCATCGGGGTGGGCATGAAAGAACACAGCGGTACGTGGAGGCACACGCCCAGATTAGTCTGGGAGGGGTGCGGATCTTTCACGTGAGCGACTGTTACCTGCCGCGACTTGGGGGGATCGAGGTCCAGGTCGCCGATCTCGTGCGGATGCAGCGGGAGGCCGGCCACGACGTCACCGTCGCCACGGCGACCAGGGGCGAGCCGCTGCCCGGCGTGCACAGGATCGTCGCCAGGATGCCGTTCGACCTTCCCGTGCACCCGTTCGGAGTGGGGCATCTCACGCGGCGGCTCGCCTCGGTCCGGCCCGACGTGGTCCACGTGCACGCCGGGGCGGTCTCGCCGTTCGCCTGGATGGGCGCGCGGGCCGCGGTGCGTGCCGGGGTGCCGTGCGTGGTGACCGTGCACAGCATGTGGGATCCGGTCACGCGGGGCCTCTACCGGCTGCTGCGGCTCGCGTTCGGCTGGCAGCGGTGGCGGCTGGTGGCGACCACGGTCAGCAACGCCGCCGCGGCCCCCATCCGCGAGGTGGCGGGGCCCGGGGTGCCGGTGCGCGTGGTCCCCAACGGGCTCGACCTGTCGGGCTGGGCGCCGCCGCCAGGCCGGCCCGCCGCGCGCGACGAGGTGCATGTCGTCGCGGTCGGCCGGCTGGCTCCGCGCAAACATCCCGTACGCCTGCTGAAGCTGTTGCAGGCGGCCCGCGCGCGGGTCCCCTCCGAGATCCCCATGCGGGCCACGATCGTCGGCGACGGGCCCGCACGAGGCCGGATGGCACGCTTTCTCGCCGAACACGGCATGACCGGCTGGGTCTCGCTGCCCGGGCGGCACACCCGGGAGCAGATCGCCAAGGTTCTGGAGTCGGCCGACGTCTTCGTGGCTCCGGCGCCGCGCGAGTCGTTCGGCATCGCGGCGCTCGAGGCGCGGGCGGCGGGGCTGCCCGTGGTGGCCAGGGCGCAGAGCGGGGTCGCCGACTTCGTCAAGGACGGCACGGAGGGGCTGCTCGGGCGCACGCCGGGCGACCTGGCACGCGCGGTGGCGCGGTTGTGCGCCGACGAGAAGCTGCGTGAGTCCATCGCGGCGCACAACCGCGCCACGCCGCCCGCCGCGGGCTCGTGGCCGGCCGTGATCGAGGGCTTCGAACAGGCGTACGCGCAGGCGAGGTCCATGCGCCGCCCCCGTGAGCGGCCCGGTCAGCGGCCCGGTCAGCGGCCCGGTCAGCCGCGCCGCAGCACCACGTAGCCGTCGCGCTCGAACACCTTCACGTAACCCTGGGCCTCCAGCTCGCCGACCGCGGCGAGCTGCTGTTCGGGCGAGCCGAAGGGGAACTCCCAGCGCGAGGTGTCGGCCACCACCCACGGCGCGCCGTACGACGTGGCGCCCCACAGCAGGACGGTGGTCCTGGAGGTCAGCGCGGGACCGACGGAGTTGGCCGCCTCGACGGTGACCCCCGAGGGCACCTTGGCGACGGCCTCGGCCGCGGCGGCCGCCTTGGGCTCGGTGTAGAAGCCCGGATGGTAGAGCTGGTCGAGGGCGAACCGGGGCACCAGGGTGAGCGCGACCGCACAGGCGCCCGCCGCCCAGGCCAGCTTGAGCGAGCGGTCGCCGGAGCGTCTGACCAGCCGTAACAGCCGCGACAGGCCGTCGGCGCCCGCGCAGAGCAGGATCACCACGGTGAACGCGCTGTAGTGGAAGTCCGCCTGCCACCACTGGGGCCGGTCGCCCAGCATGCGGACGAGCACGTGCGGCAGCGCGACCAGCGACAGCGGGGAGAGCAGGCACAACAACAACGTCGGCCACACCATCAGGAGCAGGGTGTCGACCTTGGCCTCCTCGCTGAAGGCGAGCAGCACCGCGGAGAGGGGGTCACGCAGGATGCCGAGGAGGGCGCCGGGCAGGTCGTCCCCGAGATGCCCGTAGGCCCAGTAGTCCTTGGCGTCGCCGCCGAAGACCGAGATCGTCAGCCCGCGTACGAGCAGCACGGCGCCGAGGCCCATCAGCGCGCTGAGCACGCCGCGCCACCGGTCGCCGAGGGCGATCAGGCAGGCCCCCGCGCCGATCACCATGAGCCCCATGTCCTCCTTGACGAGGAGGAGGGCGGCCATCGCCAGGAACGCGGGCAGCATGCGCCCCGCGTGGTAACGCTCGATCATGATCGCGGTGAGCACGGGGACGAACATGGCCTCGTGCACGTCGAACGCGACCGCCTGCGCCACCGGCCACGACAGCGCGTACGCCACGCAGACCAGGTAGGCGGGCCAGGTGCCGAGGACGCGCCGGGTGAACAGCCAGACGAACGGGATCGCGGCGGCGAACAGCGCCGCCTGCGCGACGATCAGCGTCTCGGGGCCGTCGTGGATCCAGTAGAACGGCGCCAGCACCGCGTAGATGGGCGAGAAGTGGTCGGCGAGCTGGACGTAGTCCATGCCCCGGCCGCCGAACATGCCGCGCACCGGGATGTACGGAGGCCGCAGGCCCGCGTAGTTGCGCACCGCCTGGTCCACGATCACCAGGTCGAACGTGGTGGCCCTGAACGTGGCGAGTTTGACCAGGCCGAGAACGGCGTAGGCCACCCCGGCGACGAGCGCGACGGCGCCCACCCGCACGCGGTGGCCCGGCAGCCGGCTCTTCCATGACGGGACGCCGGCGCCGCCGGCCCCCACCGGCGTCTCAAGCGTCTGTCCCGTCACGGGGAGCAAGACTAGAACGGATCAGCCCGAACCCGGACACGGCCGCCGCCCCTTACCGCCCCCCACGGGCGGAGCGGCGACCGTGCGCCCGGCTAGGAGCAGGCGGCCGTGATCTTGCTCTGGAAGCCGCTCACCTTGCCGCTGAACTCGGAGACCGAGCTCAGGTCGCCGCCCTTCAGGGAGTCGAACCCGGCCGCGAGGTCGTTGAGCGCGGCGGCGACCTCACCGTCGTACTTGCCCGCGAGTTCCTTGGTCTTGTCGGCCGCGGTCTGCGACGCGGTGCCGATGGCGTCGGTGTCGGTGGCGTTCTTCGTGACCGCGGTGCTCCACTCACTGGCGATCTTGCTGGCCTCGCCGGCCGCGGTGTTGCAGTCTACGGCGTTGCCCAGGGCACCACAGGCGGTGGTGAGGACGGCAAGAGTAAGCGTCGCGGCCGCGACGGCCAGACGACGGCGTGGGGGAGTCATTTCCGTGCCCTTCGTAGGTTTGCGAACGAAGGGAACATTATGGAGCACGACTTGACCGTCACTTGCACCCCACTAACACCACGGGCGTCAGACGGGCGTAAAGCCGTGCAGCAGGACCTGCACGATCTGCTCCGGCTCGGGCAGGGGAAGATCCAGGAGCCCCCGGTAAGTGACGAAACCGACAAACATCTCTGTAAGCATCCAAAGGTCGGCGTTCGGCGGCAGCTCGCCGCGTTCGATCGCGCGCTCGTACACGGTCCACGAGCGCTCCATCCGGGTGCGCATCCCGGTACGGATGATCTCGGCGACCGCCGGGTCCCGGCCCGCCTCGCCGAAGACCTGCCTGGCCATGCGCGCGACGTCGGGCTGGTGCCAGAGGGCGAGGGTGTCGGAGACCACCACGCGCAGGTCGCCTTCGAACGAGCCGGTGTCGGGGATGGCGACGTGCGCGTTCATGATGCCGGCGATGGTTTCGAGCACCATGTCGCGCTTGGTGGCGTACCGGCGGAACACGCTGGCCCGGCCCACGCCCGCCGCCGCCGCGACGTCGTCCATGGTGAAGTCGAGGCCGCGGGAGAGCACCAGCCCGGCCGCGGCCTGCCTGATGCGGTGATCGACCGTGGGATCGGGCTTGCGTCCACGCGCAGACATAATGATACTCCAAGTATCTGATATCAACGGTCTCACAAATCAGGGGTTGCTATGAGGGTAATCGTGGTCGGAGCGGGCGTCGCGGGGCTCGCCGTGGCGCACGGACTGCTCAACGCCGGTCACGAGGTCGAGATCTACGAGGAGGCCCCCGAGCTGCGTACGGCCGGCGGCTCGGTCTCGCTCTGGCCGGCCGCCACGGCCATCCTCCGCGAGCTCAAGGTCGACTACTCCGGGACCGGGCGGCGCCTGGAGACCATGGAGTCCTGGGCCGTCGACGGGCGCAGGCTGTTCACCGTCGACCTGACCGAGGCCGAACGCCGCTACGGCCACCCGAGCGTGCACGTGGCCCGCCGCGACCTGGTCGAGCTGCTGGCCGACGGCATGCCGGTGACCTACGGGGTGGCCGCCGAGCACGTGGTGCCCGAGCGGGCCGAGGTGCGCCTGTCCGACGGCCGCACGGTCCGCGGCGACGTGCTCGTGGGGGCCGACGGGCGGCGCTCGGCGGTGCGCGAGGCCCTGTGGGGCGGCGACCGCGCGACGCTGAGCGGCTGGGTGACCTGGCAGGGGTTCACCACCAGGCCCACCACGCTCACCGAGCAGCGCAGGGCCGTGATGATCGCCGGTGCGCGGGAGTTGTGCGGGCTGATCCCGGCGGCCGAGGGCCGGCTGCTGTGGTGGTTCGACGTCAAGGCCGCGCCCGGCGGGCCCTTCTGGGACGGCGACCCCGACGTGGCCGGACGGCTGCGCGAGCGGTTCCGCGGATGGGCGGACCCGGTGCCGGACGTTCTGGAGACGATCACCGAGATCGACTTCTTCCCGCACCACAAGCAGCCGTTCACCGCGGCCTGGGGCAAGGGGCCGACCACGCTGGCCGGCGACTCCGCCCACACCATGCCGCCCACCATGGCCCAGGGCGCCAACCAGGCGCTGGAGGACGCCTGGCTGCTGAGTACGGCGATCGGCGGCCTGGGGTCCGGGTCCGGTCGCGACGAACTGGCCGGCGCGCTGCGCGCGTACGAGCGGGCGAGGTCGAAGGTCGTACGCCTGCCCGCCCGGCTGGCCGCCACGGAGATCACCGACAGGCAGGGCTCGTTCGCCGGATTGATTCCCGACCGGCTCGCGACCTGGCTGTATGTCAAGTGGTTGCGGAGAGTCAGCACCTACCTCTTGACAGCGTCGTGAGCGCGACCTGACGATGTCGCATATAGAGCAACTCGGTGCGTAATACGCAACAAGAGGTGACGGTTGACGACGACGTCAAGCTTGATCGCGACCCTTCAGGGGAGCTCCTACACGGACCCTGAGGTGTTCGCGCACGAGCAGGCAAGGATCTTCGAGAACCTCTGGTTCTGCGCCGTCAGGGCAGGGGATCTGCCCAAGCCGGGCGCGTTCAGGACGGTCCAGGTCGGCAGGGAGAACGTGATCGTGGTCCGCGGCCGGGACGACCGGCTGCGCGCCTTCCTCAACGTCTGCAGGCACCGCGGCGCCCGGCTGTGCGTGGAGGAGCAGGGCGAGGTACGCAGGACGATCAGGTGCGCCTACCACGCCTGGTCCTACGACCTCGACGGCCGGCTCGCCGCCGCGCCCAACCTGGTGAAGATGCCCGACATCGACCGCGTGGCGTACGGGCTGGTGCCCGTGCACCTGCGGGAATGGCTGGGGTACGCATGGGTGTGCCTGGCCGCCGAGCCGCCCTCGTTCGAGGAGACGGTGCTGAACGCCGCCACCGAACGGCTCGGCGACCCGGCCGCCATCGACCGCTACCACGTCGAGGATCTCGCGCTCGGCCGCAGGATCCGCTACGACGTGAAGGCCAACTGGAAGCTCATCGTCGAGAACTTCATGGAGTGCTACCACTGCGCCACCATCCATCCCGAGCTGACGGCCGTGCTGCCGGAGTTCGCCGGCGGCTACGCGGCCCAGTACTACGTGGGCCACGGCGCCGAGTTCGCCTCCAGGGCCGAGGGCTTCACCGTGGACGGCGGCCCCGGTTTCAGCCGGTTGCCCGAGTTGTCACAGGAACAGGATCGGCGCTACTACGCGATCACCGTCAGGCCGCAGGTGTTCGTCAACCTGGTGCCCGACCACGTGATCATGCACCGGATGTACCCGATGGCCGCCGACAGGACGGTCGTCGAGTGCGACTGGCTCTACCATCCCGACGTGATCGCCTCGGGGGCGGACCTGTCGACGTCCGTCGAGTTGTTCCACCGGGTCAACGAGCAGGACTTCGACGCCTGCGAGCGGACCCAGCCCGGCATGTCGTCAAGGGCGTACGTGGAGGGTGGGGTGCTCGTGCCGAGCGAGCACCACATCGCCCTCTTCCATCAGTGGGTGAACCAGCGCTTGCGGGGATAGCGCACGGTCAGCCCTCCGTACTTCGCCCTGCCGCTGATCACCACCTGGAGGGCGCCGGGGCGGGGCCGGCTCGGGACGTGGTTCGTCGAGGTGTTGCCCCAGTCGCTCTGGAAGGCGTCCACGTTCACCACCGCGCCCTCGGGCAGGATGATCTTGGCGGAGCCGTATGTGAGGTCGAGCTCGACGTCGACGACCGGGTGCGGGATGACGGCCTGGGAGAGGTCGAGCTCGGCGCTGCCGTACTTGGAGGACACCCGCAGCCGCCGGGGGACGGCCCAGTCGCCCGAACGCTTGAGATGGCCGTGCTTCGCCTCCAGCTCGACCACGTCGTTGACCTGGGGCTGGTCGACGGGGAGATCGTTGATCAGACTCAGCAGGTCGCCGTAGGTCTTCGCACTCAGGGCGATCTCGAGCCGGTCTTCGAGCTCCATCTGGGTGAGACGACCCTCGGTGAACGCGCGTTGAAGCTGCTGGGCGGTGCGTTCCCGATCTTCGTCGGAGACCCGCATCTGCATTTCCGACATGTCTTGAGCATAGGTTCGCAACGCTCAGAACGGGAGACGTCGGCCGGAAGGGGTGCGCAAATCGAGGGGCGGCGACGGGCGCACAGGCCGGGGGCGGTGGCTGACCTGTATTCTCTTCACATCTATTGGGTACCCAGCGGGTCGCAGTGAAGTCGCGATCCTTGGGTAGCGTGAAGGCTGATGTTGGCAGAACCGTTCTCGCATCCGGCTCTCCTCTACCGAGGCGAGCCGGAATACGTTGCTGCCACGACCGCCTTCGTCCGCCAGGGCCTGGCGGCCGGCGAGCCCGTCGCCGTCGCCGTCCCCGCCCGCAATCTCGCGCTCATCGAGGCCGCGCTGGGGCCGGAGGCCAAGGCGGTCCGCCTGCTCGACATGGGCGAGGCGGGGCGCAACCCCGGCCGCATCATCCCGGCCGTGCTGCGCGACTTCGCCGACGAGCACGCCGACGAGCACGTACGCATCATCGGCGAGCCCATCTGGCCGGGCCGCACCACGACGGAATATCCCGCGTGCGCCCAGCACGAGGCGCTGATCAACCTGTCGTTCGCGGGCCGGCACGTCACGATCCTGTGCCCCTACGACCTCGCAGCCCTGGCCCCGAAGGTGATCGAGGAGGCGGCGCGCACCCATCCCGTGCTGCGCGACGCCTCCGGCGAACGGCGCAGCCCCGCCTACGCGCCCCAGCTGGTGATCGACGCGCACAACCGGCCACTGGACGAGCCCCCGGAGTGCCCCTCGCTGCGGTTCGACAGCGGCAACCTGTCGGCGGCGCGGGCACTGGCCGCACGCGAGGCCGCCACGCTGGGCTTCGCCGGCGACCGGCTCGACGACGTGCGGCTGGTCGTGGCCGAGCTGGGCGCCAACAGCCTCGACCACGGCGGCGGCTCCGGCACGATCAGGGTGTGGTTCGCGGACGGGCGGCTGGTGTGCGAGGTCAGCGACGCCGGCCACATCACCGACCCGCTGGCCGGGCGCAGCCCGGTCGACCCGCGCCAGGCGGGCTCGCGCGGGCTGCTCATCGTCAACCTGCTCAGCGACCTCGTACGCGTGCACTCGACGCCGGAGGGCACCACGATCCGAGCCTATTTCGACGCCCCCCGGCGGCGCTGAACGGCGGCGTCAGAGCTCGACCTCCGCCATGCTGGGACAGCGCGTGCCGCGCACACCGGACTGCGGCCGGCTCCACCCACCCTGAGGGGGCAAGCCCTACCCAGGGTCACGTCCAGGCAGGTCACCGGGGTCGGCCAGGCTCTGCCGCGACCAAGGTATTAGGGGATCCTTCAGGGCCGGTTCGGGCCCATCTCCGATAGTCGCAAAGCCCGTGTTCCACGAGCTTGGAGGCATGAAGGGATTGCTCGCCACGGGATTCGCCGCCATCGGCGCCGGCAGCGGCGCCATGCTCACCTTGCACGCGGGATCCGACCTGGACCCGCTGCACAGCGTGATCAGCGAGTACGCGTGGCAGTCCGCCGGATGGCTGCTGCCCGCCTCGCTGACGTTGTTCGCGGCAGGCTCCGCGCTGATCGCCGAGGCACTGCGCCGGTCCGGGACGAACCGCTGGGTCGTCGCGCTGCTGCTGGTGTGGGGGGCGAGCATGTTCCTGGTCGGCGCCTTCCCCACGGACCGGCCGGGAGTGCCGCTCTCCCTGTCGGGAGGCATCCACCGCTACGCCGCCTTCGCCGCCTTCCTGGTGATGCCCGCGGCAGGACTGTTGCTCGCCCGGGCGAACGTGCGGTTCGCCAGGGTGGTGCGGGTCCTCAGCGGGGTGGCGCTGGGCGCGCTGCTGCTGGTCGTGATCCCGTACGTGGTCCGCATGCTCGGCATCCCGCTGACCAACGAGGACATCCCGGCCGGCCTGACCCAGCGGGTCGTGGTCATCACGGAGCTGGGTGTGCTGGCGCTGGCCGGCCTGTCGATGCTCAAGCCCTCGGCCCGGCGCTCCGAGGTCTCGCCGATCATGGCTTAGCCCCAGGAGTGAAAGCCGTCTCCCGGGAAAGGGGGGAGTTCCGCATTCACCTGAGGAGTGGCTGGAATGACGATTCTGATCGCGTACGACGGTTCCGACGACGCCAAGGCCGCGATCGCGTTCGCGGCCGAGATGTTCCGCGGCGCGGACGCGGTCGTGCTGACGGTGTGGGAGCGGCTGGCGGTGACCTCGGCCAGGGCCTCCGCCGGGCTGATGATGGCCATGGACCAGTCCGGCCTCGAGGACGAGGCGATCGCCAAGGCGATGCGCGAGCTGGCAGGGCGCGGTGCGGACATGGCGAGGGAGGGCGGGCTGAACGCCGTCCCCCGGTGCGACGTGGACAGCGTGGCCGTCTGGTCGACGATCGTGGACGTCGCCGGCGAGATCGACGCCGAGCTCATCGTGACCGGCACGCGCGGGCACGGCGGGGTGCGCTCGCTGCTGCTCGGCAGCACGTCGGACAGGGTGCTGCACCACGCGGGCAGGCCGGTGCTGGTGGTTCCCGCCCCGGAGCGGAAGGACTGAGCGTCCGTGCGGGCCCATGCACAACGCCGACCTCGGCACCCTCCTGCGCATCTGTGACGCGGTCGGAGCCTGCCTGGCCGTGCCGCGCCTGCCGTGGATGCCCGAGGCACTGGCCAAGGGCAACACCCTGCACCAGGGAGCCTGCGTGCACTGGGTGCGCCCGCTGGACCGGCCGGCCCGCAGGGAGGAATCGGCACGGGGGGCGAGTCTCAACGTGGCGGTGGCCGGGTCGCTCGTGCTGTACGAACTGGCCGGATTCTCCTGAGCCCGCCCTGTAGCATGGGGGTCATGACGACGTGCCTGGTGATGATGAGCCCCTAGGGGCTCTTCATCGGCGACGTCCTGTTGAGGCCCTGCGAGCGGGGCCTCTCGTCGTGTCCGGGGCCCCTTGGAGGCATCCGATGTACATCACGACGACCATCCCCTACGTCAACGCCCGCCCGCATCTCGGGCACGCCCTGGAGCTGGTCCAGGCCGACGTGCTGGCCCGGCACCACCGGCGGCGCGGCGAGCACGTGCGGTTCCAGACCGGCACCGACGACAACTCCTTGAAGAACGTGCTGGCCGCCGAGGCGGAGGGCGTGCCGGTGCGGGAGCTGGTGGACAGGAACGCCGCCGCGTTCGAGGCGCTGCGGGGGCCGCTGGACCTGTCCTTCGACGCGTTCGTCAGGACGAGCAGCCACCCCGGGCACCGCGCCGGCGTCGAGCGGATCTGGGAGGCCACCCGGCACGACCTCTACCAGCGGCACTACGAGGGGCTCTACTGCGTGGGCTGCGAGCAGTTCTACCCGGAAGGGCCCTGTCCCGACGGCCACGAGGCGCCGCTGCAGCTCGTCTCCGAGCAGAACTGGTTCTTCCGGCTCTCCCGCTATCAGGACACCCTGCTCGACCTCATCCGTGGCGGGCGGCTCAGGATCGAGCCGGCGGCCCGGCGCAACGAGGTGCTGGCGTTCGTCGAGGCAGGGCTGGACGACATCAGCGTCTCGCGGTCCGCCGCCCGCGCCCGAGGGTGGGGCATCCCGGTTCCCGGCGACCCCGGCCAGGTCGTCTACGTGTGGTGGGACGCGCTGGCCAACTACGTCACCGCGCTCGAAGGCGACGACTACGACCGCTGGTGGGTGGCCGAGCCGCGCAAGGTGCACCTCATGGGCAAGGGCGTGATCCGCTTCCACGCCGTCTACTGGCCCGCCATGTTGTTGTCCGCGGGAAAGCCGCTGCCCACGGGGATCTTCGTGCACGACTACCTCACGGCGGGCGGCCGCAAGATCAGCAAGTCGTCCGGTGGCGCCGCCGACCCGGTGGCGCTGGTGGACGCGTACGGGGTCGACGCCGTGCGGTGGTGGCTGCTGCGCGAGGTGCCGCGCGTGGGCGACGCCGACTTCACCGAGGGACGCCTGGTCGCCCGTGCCGACGAGGACCTCGCCAACGGGCTGGGCAACCTGGTCAACCGGGTCGTCACCATGGTGCACCGGTTCCTGGACGGCCGGGTCCCCGTGGAGACACGGGAAGAAGTGCCGTTCGACGTGGTTGACACGGTGCACGAGGCGCTGGAGGCCTTCGACTTCCGGCGAGCGGCGAGCGCCGTGCAGGCGCTGGTCGAGCAGGCCAACCGGTACGTCGAGCGGACCCGGCCGTGGGCGCGGTCGCGGGACGGTCAGGAGGTGGCCCTTGCCACGCTGGTGCACGCGTGCCGGACGCTGGCCGTACAGCTGGAGCCGTTCCTGCCCACGGCGGCGGCGCGCGTGGCCGCCGTGGTGACCGCCGCGGGTGACGGGCGGCTGCCCCGGCCGGAGCCGTTGTTCCGGCGGATGGCCGTGTCGACCCCCGGGCCCCGCGGCGCCCTGCGAGCCGGTGTTGACGGCGGCCGGTCGCCAGCCTAGACGAGTAATTCCGATCTCCGGTCAATGGTCGTAGGCGATCAGTGACCGGGTGATCGGGGCGTTGGTCGCGTTGTTGTGCCAGATCGCCGCCGCCAGCGCAAGAAGGCGCTGGGCGACG
>NZ_JBDPMJ010000061.1:0-12795 GCF_039880665.1 Nonomuraea sp. B5E05 | reverse complement strand
CCCGGTGCAGGTGACGGATCTCTGCCCAGTCGTCCACTGTGATCACATCCCTTTCTGTCACCTGTGGTGACGAAGGGGGTCAGTTTTCACGCGTTGTCTGGGGGTCAGTTTTCCAAGCTCGTCGACAGGTGGTCGCGACGCGAAGAGGACGGTCTCTACGCGATCGCTTCCGGCGTCAACGGGCATGCGCCGAAACGGGAGGCTGGGCGTGGTGGCCGCCACGGCCGGGATGAGCGCCTCGGCGCTGGCCCGCTACCAACATTTCGTCCCCGCCCTGGACCAGCCCATCGCGGTCGCGCTGCTGCGCGGCCGCGCCCGTTGTGTGCGGCGAAGCCACGCGTCGCTCATGGCACGTTGATGGCACGAACGCCCCGCCACATGATCAGTGGCGGGACGTTTCACGAGGTGGAGCCTAGGAGACTCCTGACATCCTGCTTGCAGATCGGCCCGATCTTCGAGCACAACCGCCTCGACCTGGGTCGGGGGGAGTGCGCGAGTGCCCGTGATTGACCGCCGCTGACCGCCCTTAATGGCCCGACGATCACGCCTTGCGCTCCCACTGCGATCGATGCCACCCTGACCGGCGTGTACGACGAGAATCTCGTGGGCCTCTGGGACAGTGGGCCCTACGACCTTGGGTACATGGAGACCAGTTGGTTGGGATTTCTGCCGGATGGCCGTGGCTGGAGTGCATGGGCCAACGCCGCCGGTGGCATCGAGGTTGGTCGCTTTCGCTGGCATTGCCCAGAACCTGCAACCCTGGAGTTGCGCTACGAATGGCAGGTTTCCGGGGGATGGCAAGACCCAGGAGATGCATTTCGATTCGACTCGATCGACAGCCAAGGGCCAGACCACGAGGTGCTGAAGACCGGCTATGTTGTCAGGCCAGATGTGACGATCTCGGAGCCGTTCACCGCTCTTCACCTGGAAGAAGATGTCAACTTCTGCTCGACCTACGGTTTGAAACAGCGTGAGCTCTCACTCCAGGACGACCCTGCTTACCACCTCGCACCATGGCAATAGCCATTCGGATCATCGCGGGCTCAGCCAAGCTACGACGGTTGTACAACGGGCCAATGTTCCCGGCTGCATCAGGCCTCTGACCTCCGGGTACGGCTCTTGCCTTTCCTCTACCTGGGAAGGTCATCCCGCGCATATCCCGCGAGGCTGAGTCAGTCATGATCGCTCTGTGTTGTTCGTCGTGAACCCCGACGTCGCCGTACTGCCCCGTAGGCAAGAAGAGCGAGACCCGTCAGAGTCAGCAGGGTGCCGGCCGTCATCGCACGGAGGTTCAGCAAGTCCGCACGGGCGATGGCCTCGGCTTGCTCCTTCAGCATCTCCGGCGTCGGGTCCTGGTAGGGCAGATAGGTGCCCGCGGTCGCCATGCAACTGGCAACCGGTAGCAGGAGTCCGGCGCAGATGGCTAAGACCCCGATCATCCTTCCGCTGATCGTCACGGGGCCAGGCTACCGAGTAGCCGCCGTCAGCTTGGGAACTGCATCGATCGCGGCTTGATGAGGCGCTGAGCTGGGCAACGGATCGGTCCTGAGTGACCGTGGTTGACCCCTCGTCACCCTTCCTGATGGCCCGCTGATGGCCCGGCACTTGCGGCGAGTGACATCACCGCGGTTATGACAAAGTGGGCAGTGTGGACAGTCCGACGAACGATCAAGACATAGTGGAGATCTTGAGGGCGGTTCGGGTCGGCGACATCGTCTCGGGGACGATCACGCAGGTGGGACGTCCTCACGGGGCCGCGGTGAGGCTTGACGGGCATCTGGGTCTGGCATCGGCGGACATCGGGCCTTTGCACGTCTCCTGGTGTCGCCTGCCGGATGAGGTCATACAGGTTGGCCGGCGCGTCACCGCCGAAGTGATCGATGTCGATGAGAAAGAGGAACGGATCGGCCTGTCGCTGGCCGCGACCGAGAATCCCGAACTCTGGGCATTCCTGAAAGGACTCCGCCCTGGCGAGGTACTCAGCGGCAAAGTGGCAGACGTGCAGCGGTTTGGTGTGTTCGTGGCGCTGGATGATGGGCCGCCGCATCCCGTCTATCCAGGAGTAGGTTTCATCTCGATCCCCGAGTTGTCCTGGCGGCATTTCGATGAGATCTCTGAGGTCGTCGAGGTAGGACAGCGGGTCACCTGTTCCGTTCTCTGCTTCGATACCACACACGGCGAAGCCAGGCTCTCCCTTCGCGCACTTCAGCCTGATCCTTTCCAGGAGTTCGCCGACGCGGCTCGCGAGGGACAAGAGTTCTGCGGAACCGTAACCAAGCTCGTCCCGTTCGGAGTCTTCGTCAGAGTCGTAGAAGGCATCGAGGGCCTGGTGCCCTTGGATGAGCTCGTCTCCATGCCTGTCGAGGCTCCCGAACAGGTCGTTCAGGTCGGCGACCGCGTCAAGGTGACCATCATCAGCCTGGATCGCGACGCCCGCCGGTTGCTCCTCTCCCACAAGAAGGCTGGTTCTGGTCCCCTATCGCCTTGATAGCACCTGAACGGGAGACAGCACGGTCCAGGACCGACGAGTGCGCCGGCCTCTTGCAGGACGACGTTATTTCTGAGCACGTAGGGCCTGATGGGCGACATGGACGATGTCCATGATCTTCAGGGCTGGTCTTGGGCTTGGCCTGGTTCTTGCCCGGCGACAACATGAGCGTCAATCGTTCAAGATCGGCCCTCCCCTCCTGCCGGTGAAACACCGGGGAGGGCCGTTTCGGTGTGGAGTTCACACCGCGTGCTCACATGACGTGGGACAAAGGACGACGTCTAGCCCGGCCGTACCTACGCGGCCCCCGTTGACGCACCGGAGCGGCTTGCGGATCGTAGCCAGCCCATCGAAACGAGACGATGGCCACACCGACCAGGGTCGTAACCCCACCGGAGAAAGAGGCAAGGAACATCGTCAAGGACTCGACATCCAAATCACCAAGCCTGGCCGATCCTCCATCGACCCAGTTCATCGTGGCCCAGGCCTGCGTGGCGACGATCGCTCCGAACACGGTCGTGATCGCACCCAGGACGTAGCCAGGGGTACGCGTCCACGATCCCGTGGCGGCAAGGACGCAGCCCACCACCAACCCGACAGGCACGGTGAGGAACTGGCCGAGTACGAACGCCATCAGAGCTGCGAGCCGTGCGTACTCGAAGCCGTCGCCTTGTTGCAGCCACAAGAGCGGCACTGTTATGACACCGCTGAGAAGGCCGATCGCCAGCAACCGAAGCATCGCCACGTACAGCATGATCGTGGACTCGCTCGTTGTTGTGCTACCCCAGCTGAGCCTGTAGCTGTATTTCGTAGCTGTACAAGATCGAAAAGGCCACTTTCTGATCCTTCGAAACGGAGGTCAGCCGGCTCAGAGGAGATCGATGATGCGCAAGGCCCTGGTCTCTTCATCGAGGATGAACGTCATCATCCCTTGGCCGTTATCTCCGAAGAAGGCGTGTCTCACCACGGACTGACCGGGACGCTCCACGACCGCGTCCCACGGATCGGATCGCGGAGGAGTTCAAGAAGACGCTCCAGCAGTGGGCCGTCGCGGACCTCCTCGGGAAGACCGTTCAGCTCGTAGAGGGCGCGTCCGTGGAAGCCATCGAACTTGTAGCTCACACCCGGCCTTCCCACTCCGGCGGGGTGTATCGAGTGAACATCTCCGTACGGTTCTGGAGAGCGTCCTGGACGGCCTCCTCGTAGCCTGGGCGGGCGTAAGCGATCGCACGCAGACGCCACTGACGCAACAGCGTCTGCACCTGCTTGAAGCGGGCCAAGTCGTGCGCGGCCTCCAAAGCCTCGTCGTACTCCGCCCGGAACCGCGCACGGTGCGGCGCCGGAAGCGCCTCGAAGATCGCGGCCGGATCCTCACCTGGATCATAGGGTGCAACAGGCTCCACAGGCTGAGCGGTCATACCGACCAACCTATCTTCCCGAACACGAAAGCGCGCCCTCGTGCTCTCACTCAGTCCCTTGACCTTCATACCTTCCAAGCCGAGAGCCGGGAAGTGAACGTAGTAATCCCTGATCTGATCACCGATGAGCTACGGGCGCAGGTGAAGGACTCCCAAGGTGGCTCCCGCTGGATCGGCAGTCGCTTTCATGGGGTGGGGTGCGGCGGCTGCCAGCCCACCTGTGCCCCCGGCTACCACTCGCCGAGAGAATTCACGTCCCATGAGAGCCGGATTGTGGGCTTGGTCTGGAGCACAACCGGCTCCTTGTAGTCCTCCCGAAACCACAGCTTCAGCCCTTCGTAGCCGGACCACTGGCGCTCAACCGACAGTCTCCCGAGACGCCGCAGCCGCCTGATGTACGTGATCTCCTCGCCGTCCACGTAGAGGCTGATATACCCCTCACCCGCCGTGGGATCGATGGAGAAGAGGACCGATATCGCGCCTCGGGTGAGTTGAAATGAGTGAAGGCCGACTGGCCAACGAACGTCCTCGTACTCGCCTTGCGGCTCGTCCTCGAAGAGCCAGATCAGCTCCGCAAGCTCGGGGATCTCCATGGCGTGACCATACTCGAGGACGCCCACGGACAGCAGCAGCCTGACACCGCGCAGCCCCGCGTGCTGATCTGCGTTTCGGCCGCCGGCAGGCATGTTCGCGGGAGGCGGCCTAACGCTGCATAGCTCTATAGCGCTTGAGCAGGGCCGTGATTTTGTCGTGGTTACGCGCGCCGTTCAGCTCGTCGAGCAGGTCGTCAGGGCATAACTCGTAGAGGTCGCCCCACCAGCGGCGCGCCTTGTTGTCCCAGATCCGGTAGCCGCCGGGAACGCCTCTGGCGACGTAGCGTCTCCTACCCATAGTTCGTCACCCTGCAAGCCGCCAGTCCACGGGTCAAGCACCGTGATCAGCCCGTTGCTCGGTGAGCCAGGGTGAGAAACGAACCCTGTATCGTCGATCGCCCCCAAGCACGTACGGTGGCCAGCCATGCCGTGGCGATCGTGAGGGCTGCATCTGTGCGGCGGCGTGGCAACCCCGGCCGGTGCGTTCGGTTGGTACGGCGGGGCCGTCGTGCGGTGCCAGGCCCGGTGTCCCGCCGCCGTCCGGGACCGGCCCCCAGGCCGCACGCCCGGACGGCGGGCGGGCGGAGGGCCGGGGTACGGCGGCGCGCCGCGCCGCGGCTTGATCTCCTATAAGAACAATTCGGCAATGCTCAGCATGGCCTGGTGGTAGAACGCTCCGTGTGGCGGAGCGACAGGATCGGCTGAGGGCGCTGGGCGAGCTGCTGCGGCGGCTACGCAAGGATGTTGGTCTGACCGGTAAGGATCTCGCGCAGCGGGCACAGGTGGCGCAGCCTACGATCTCTCGGATCGAGACAGGTCAGCTGCTCCCCACACCCGAGACTGTTGAGCGGCTGGTCGCTGCGCTGGGTCTCGATGAGGTGGGTCGGGCCGAGATGGATGCTCTTCTCGTACGGCTTCGCGACGAGGTGTCTCGGCTGAAGGGCGGCCTTGCTGGCCGGGAGGCAGCGAACGCCGCTCGGGTCCGGGCGGGGCGACGATTGATGTCCTTCCAGTCCGCCGTAATCCCAGCACTCTTGCAGACAGCCGAATACGCCCGGCTCGCGCTGGCGGTTGGGCGTGATGTCGACGAGGGCGATGCAGCCAAGGCCGCGGCGGCACGTGTGGAGGCGCAATCGGTCCTGTTCGACTCGGCGCGAGAGTTCTCGTTCCTGTTGACTGAGGGTGCGGTGCGCACCTGGCCAGGGCCACCGTCGTTGATGTTGCCTCAGCTCGACCGGCTGGCCACGGTGGCCACGCTGTCGCATGTGACCCTCGGGGTCGTGCCCTGGTCCGTTCAGGTGCCGGCGTTCCCCCTGCACGGATTCACGATCTACGACGGTTCGTTGAGCGTCGTCGAGAGCTTGACGGGTGACCTCAGCCTGAGCGAGGCCGATGAGCTGACCACCCACGCGGAGACATTTGAGGCGTTCGCGGCTGTGGCTGTGTACGGCGATGCACTGCGCCGGCTCCTTGGGTCGGTGGCCGACGACTATCGAAGCCTGATGAGCCATCTAGAGAAGTGACGCATTTATGCGTCGAATAGCTTGAGCTGTATCTAGCATCACTCATACGCTGGCGCCATCCGATGTATAGCCCCCTAGACGACGGAGCTTGCCCATGCCGGCCTGGCGCTTCTCCCGCTACTTCCTCGGCTCCGCCCCCTCTATCACCGAGGCGCGACGCTTCGTGGCCACGCTCCTGCGAGGCTGGCCCGCGGTCGGTGATGCTGAACTCATCGTCAGCGAGCTGGCCACCAACGCGATACGGCACTCCGCCAGCGGGCGTTTCGGGGGACGGTTCCTGGTGAGTGTTCAAGCTCATCCGGACCGCCTCTGGCTCGGTGTCCTCGATGAGGGAGGACCTTCCTCCCCCAGGGCCTTCCGGCCATGCCTGGAGGGCGAAGGTGGCCGGGGCTTGCTTGTCGTCGCAACCCTGGCCCTCGACTGGGGTGTGTGGGGTGACGAGCACGGTCGAACGGTCTGGGCCGTGCTGGACGCGGCATTGCAGGGAGCGTCTTCCTGATGGCCTCCTGTCTGTCGCCTCATCTCCCTTCACCACAGGCGTCGTGTGTGAAGCTCGACTGGTACCCCGCTCGCCCGGACGGGCGACCTCGGACGATCGCTTGGACGTGCGACTGCAGGAGCGTCTACTACGAACTGTGCGAGGCCGCCGGCCTCGGCTTCATCCGGCGCGTCGCCAAGGTGGGTCAGGGAGTCGTCGCCGAGACTCGCCGTGTACGAGTTGGCGAATCCCGCGTCATGTGGGCTGCGCTACTTGCGGGCACGGCGCGATGAGTCCGCGCGGCGTCCCTAATCGGCGGTCGGCGATTAGGGCGGTTAGTTCCAAAACTGGCGAACTGGTCAAAAACGTACTGTCGAGGGGGATAGACGGCAAACCGTCTAGGGGCCTAGACTCGCCTTTAGTGATCAGAGGGGGATCGATGCCGCCGAGTGACGTTGAGCGTATTGCTGCGATAGAAGACCCGTTCCAACTGCTGCGGGTCGCTACCGAGCGTCTCAACGCTGCTCAACAGGAGGTCGCTGAGCTCTCCCGGTTGCGGCGGCGGGTGATCCAAGTGCTACATGCTCAAGGGCTCTCATATGCACAGATCGCCAAGGAAGCAGGCCTGACCAGAGGCCGGATTCACCAGATCCGGCACACCGGTCCGGCACCTGAAGGGGCCTTTCTCGGTACAGGCACGATCACTCTGGTCACACCGCTCAAGCGCGAAGCCACCAACGCCCGGCCGGTGGTCGCGATGGAGGACGTCACAGCAGCCAAGCGGCTGGAGGACCTTGCCCGCGGCTTTGACCTGCCGGTGGAGCTGGAACACGTTCCGCTAGGCGGGGAGATCAACATCGACCGGCCAAACCTCATTGTGATCTGCGGGCCCAGGCTCTCGACCGTCATGGGCGAGCTGTACGAGTCCGATCCGGTTCTGAAGTGGGTCAAGGATGACGTCTGGACGCTGCACGACAGCCGTATCGGCACCGTGTACCGCTCCGGCTCGGACAGCGAACCAGCTCGTGCCGTCGATTACGCCTACCTCGGGCGGCTTGGGCGGCCGGACGGCAAGGGCAATCTCCTGGTGTTCACCGGCATCCACCCTCAAGGCACGCTTGGCGTGGTGCAGCTCCTCCAGACCGAGATAGCGACGCTATGGGGTCAGGTAGGCGACAAGCGCTTCTCCACCGTCGTGGGTGTTGAGTACGACCCAGCCACTGGTGAGCCGGTCAAGGCGGAGCTTGCCAGCCCCCTGTACCGGCACGAGGAGGACTGAAACGTGCGGGTCACCTTCGCCACCGAAGCAGTCCCAGGCCGACCGAACGAGGACTTCGTCGCCGCCACCGCCGACGCGGCCGTCCTCCTCGACGGCGCCGGCACCCCACCCGGGTCCGAGTCCGGCTGCTCTCACAGCGTGGCGTGGTTCTCCCGCAGCCTCGGCTCGACCCTCCTGGCCTCCATGACCCAGGGCACAGGCACCTTGGCCGAACTGCTCGCCCAAGGAATCAAGACGGTGGCCTCACTCCATGACGGAACCTGCGATCTGAGCCACCCCGGCTCTCCTTCAGCCACCGTCACCATGCTCCGGCACACGAACGACATGCTGGAATGGCTCGTCCTGGCTGACTCCGTCCTCGTCCTGGACGTCGTCGACGCGGGAGAACCCATGGCCATCTGCGATGACCGTGAGGCCCAAGTTGGCGCCCTCCACCGAGCCGAAATGGACGCCCTCGCCTCCGGTACCGACGAACATGTCTCCGCTCATCGCCGCTACGTCGAGACGCTGCGCTCCTACCGCAACCGCGACGGCGGCTTCTGGGTAGCCGCCACTGATCCACTCGCGGCCGACCAGGCGCTCACCGGCAACATGCCCGCCGACCAGATCCGAGCCGCCGCACTTCTCAGCGATGGCGCATCCCGACTCGTCGAGCGCTTCCACCTGCACACGTGGAGCCACGTCCTCGACGTGTTGGAGCAGTCCGGCCCTGACGAACTCATCCGCCAAGTCCGTGCAGCCGAGAAGTCGGACCCACAGGGAGTACGCTGGCCACGCGGCAAGACATTCGACGACGCCACCGCGCTCTACTGCCGTTCCTGACAGCGCTTCACTGGTCTGGCCAAGATGCACGGTAGGCATGTGTGATCACGATGAGACCTGCCGCTGCGAAGATCCCAACGTGATGAAGCGACGGATGGTTGCGGCGGTCCTCCTGGCGGTCGTATCCACGCTAACCGCAGGTCAGGCCGCGCACGCCGACGCCGAGGTGGATCCGGCCGGCGCCGTCCAGAGCCAACTCGTCCCCGGCCATGGGGTGAAGGTCGTCCAGCATTCCCGGATGTTCATGTTCGGCCGCTGGTCTTCCGTCAAGCCGGTCCGCGGGGTCGTGGGGTTCGGCAAAGGCAAGATCGTGGCGACGGACATGAAGAACCCCAACCTGGCTCTTCGCGGTACTCGCAACATCTGCGTCGGCAAGCTCGGCTACGAGTCGTACGTCAAGCGTGACCCTGAAGATCCCCTGCCGCCGGGGAAGACCTGGGTGTCCTACGACTGGCCGCCATGCCAGCTCGTGCTGAAGTCCGGCTTTGTCAACCTCGCCGACCAGGACACGCTCAGAGCGGTGCTGGCCAGCACCACAGGCAGGCGGCCCGCAGGCGTGTACGACGGGGTGCGCACCACCCTCTACCAGGGCAGCATCACCTTCGCGCAGCTCGACAAGGCGAAACCAGGCCTGCGCATCGGCTTCCGGACCAAGCCCACCGGCAAGTACGGCACCTGGAAGGTGTCCTGGCGGTTGTGGATCGGTGGCGACCAACTCGTTCGCAGAGCTTGGAGCTCCTGGCGCGAGCCGAACGACAGCCTCGACAGATCCGCCGGCGACGACGCGTACTACGCCTTCGAAGAGGACCTCCGCCTGTCGAACTGGGGGATGAAGGCACACATCAAGCCGCCGCCAGCCGATGAGACAGTGCCAGTGGAGGAGCTGCACGACTGATCGGACGTGCGGAAGGTTGAGGCACTTAGTGACGTCTGGGTTTTGTGCAGCAGCCCCCGGCAGCCGCGCTAGCCGGGTCCTTCGCACATGACGAGTGATCAAATATGAGTGATCGGCATGAGATCTCATCTTGATCACGTCTTGGTCAAGTGATAGCGGGATCTGGGGCCGGGCGTGGTGATGTCACTGTCTGTGATTCGTGATGGTGGTGTGCGTGACGAAACGCGGGTGATGTACGGGCCGCCCAGCGTGGACAAGGCGCTGGGATCGCTGCCGGTGATCGCCGATTTCTGCCGTCGGGCAGGGATCGCCGAGGTGGTCGATGAGCTGTGCCCTGTCCGGGAGGTGGCACGGGCCACGCATGGCCAGGTCATCGAGGCGTTGATCGCCAACCGGCTGACCAGCCCGGCCTCGATGGTGCGGCTGCAGGACTGGGCTGATGCCTGGGCGGTGCCGGAGGTGTTCGGGATTGACACAGAGCAGCTCTGAGGAACATCACAGAGCGTCAACAGGATCGCGCCGGATGTGCTCAACGATGACCGCGTGGGCCGGGCGCTGGACGCCATCGCCGAGCAGGCGGACTTGATCGCCGGGACGGTGGGCGCGCGGGCGATCGCCGAGTTCGGCATCGATGCGTCGACCATTCATTGGGATATGACCTCGATCTCCCTGTACGGCGCCTACACCGAGGCGGAGGAGGGGTATGCCGCCCCCAGATACGGGCATCCCAAGGATCGCCGCCCGGATCTGAAGCAGATCCAGACCAGGGTCGCCACCACCGCCGATGGGGCGGTGCCGGTGCTGGCCCGCGCTTATGACGGCGGCGCGGCGGAGGTGTCGCAGGTGCCCGGCGCGATGCGGGCACTGCAGAAGATCGCCGGGCGGCGGGAGTTGCTGATGCTCGGCGATTCCAAGCTGATCTCCTACGACAACGTGCGCGAGTTGGCGACGGCCGGGGTGCGCTTCATCGCCCCGGCCCCCAAAGCCGTGGTGGGCGCCGCCGTGCTGGCCGCCCAGCAGGTGGCCGACGCCGTGCCCGTGGACTACGTCGCACTGCGTGATGCGGGCAAACAGCCCGGCCGGCGGGGCACCTACCACGTGATCGAAGACGCCATGGTGCTGACCGCCCCCAAGAGCAAGACCGGGCCGGACCTGCCGGTGCGCCGCATCTTCGTGCACTCCTCGGCCCGCGCGGGTGCGGCGGCCACCGCCCGGGCCAAGAAACTGCAACGGGCCCGGGCGGAACTGGAGCGGCTGGAGCGCGGCGCGGGCAAACGCCACTACCCCACCGAAGAAGCGATCACCGCCCGCCTGGCGGTCATCGCCAAGACCCGGCGCGTCGCCGCCTACCTGCGCCATGAGATCACCACCGACCCCGCCACCGGCAAACCCGCCTTCGCCTGGCACTACGACCAGCAAGCCGTAGATGCCGAGGCCGCCACCGACGGCTGGTACGCCCTGCTGACCACCATGCCCGCCACCGGCCCCCAAGCACTGGACGCCGCCGGCGTCCTGATCGCCTACAAGGGCCAGGAAGCCTCCGAACGCCGCTACGGCAACCTCAAAGGCCCCCTCGCGGTCGCGCCCCTGTTCCTGACCACCAACCGGCGCATCACCGCCCTGCTCACCGTCATCTGCCTGGCCCTGCTCATCTTCGCGCTCATCGAACGCGCCGTGCGTCTGCTGGCCGGCCCCACCGGAAAGATCGCCGGACTCTACGTCGGCCGGCCCGCTCGCCCCACCGGACGGCTCATCTTCGAAGCCCTCGCCGGGATGCGCTCGATCCCCGCTCAGCAGGGCCAACCCGCCGTCATACCCCGGCCCAACAGCCTCCAGCAGCGCCTGCTCACCATCCTGGCCGTGGACCCGATACGGACAATCGCCATGAATCACCCGCCATGACGATCACCCGAACCCAACATGTTGATCTATCCCCATGCGCGAATCACCCGGCTAGCTGCGTCGGAGAGCTTACTGGCGTGGAACCCGTGAAGCTGCACCCTTGGTATGTGGGCGCGGACGCGCACCATAGACCGGGCCCTCATAGGTATGCCGTGTGTGGTGGAGGCGTGAGGTGCCCCGAACCTTCCGGACTCGGACCCAAGTAGGGTCAGAGACAGTCCGGTAAGGAAGCACGTGGCGAAGAAGCCGAGAATATATCCGCCCGAGTTGCGGGCCGAAGTCGTGCGGGCCGTCATCGACGACGGGAAGACTCCTGCACAGGTCGCCCGCGATTTTGGGCTGGTCGCAGAAACCGTTCACAATTGGGTCAAGGCTATCTGCTGCGCAGGCACATCGCGCCGACCTTCGAGGAGAAACCGCTCAATGCGATCAAGAACCGCACGTCCGGCGCTGGCGTAAGGCCCTGCTCGAAGAAGGAGTCAGCGAGGTCACGGTTGCCAAGGCGTACCGGCTCCTGAAGGTTGTTCTGTCCACAGCTGTGGATGACCTGCTCATCAAGCGCAACCCATGCCGGATCAAGGGAGCTGGCCAAGAACGGTCTCCCGAACGGCCCATCCTGACCGTGGAAGAGGTCTACCGCATCGTCGATGTCATCGAACACCGCTACCGGGCACTCATCCTGCTGGCCACCTTCGCCAGCCTGCGCTGGGGCGAGCTGACCGGACTCCAGCGGCGGGACCTCGACCTCGACGCCAGAACGGTTCGTGTCGAACGCCAGCTGATCCAGATCACCGGCAAGGGCCTGATCTTCACCGAACCGAAGTCACAGGCGGGCAGGCGAACTGTCGTCATCCCGGACCTGATCATCGATGAGCTGCGCGCTCACGTGAAGGACTTCACCCAGGACGGGCCGGAAGGCTTGATCTTCGCCGGACCGGACAACGGGGCGCTCCGCAACACCAACTTCAACCGCCGCGTCGGGCACGTAACGGGCACGGCCTCAAAACCAGCCCTCAGAAAGATCGAAAGCCCAGGCCGTTGACCTGAACTTTTGTATGAGTGGAGCCTAGACGAGTAAGTCCGAAGGCTTGCGGTGCATAGGGGAAGGGCCTCCATGATCGTTTTGTGACGAACGACATCGAGACCCTTCTCACCGCATTCTACGTGAAGATCGACGATGAGTTGGGAGGACCGCGATGGACGGGCAGGCCACCGGTACTGACCGACTCCGAACTGGTCTGCGTCGCGGTCGCTCAAGCGCTGCTCGGGATCACCTCCGAGACTCACTGGCTGCGCTACGCCCGCAAGCACCTGGCCGGCCTGTTCCCGTATCTGCCGCAGCAGTCCGGCTACAACAAACGGCTGCGTGCTGCCGTCGGGCTGGTCAAGCGGACCAT
>NZ_JBDPMJ010000060.1:0-12944 GCF_039880665.1 Nonomuraea sp. B5E05 | reverse complement strand
AGGCGAATCATCAAAATCGCGTCTCTAGGCAGTTTCGGCCCGGGAGGTCCGCCCTCAGCTGCTGACCTGCACGTTCAGGCCACAGTGCCCTCTAGGAGCCCCGAATTACGTCGAACCCGGGCCTTGGAGACTGGATCTTGAAATTCAGGGGAGGAGATGTCACTGATGGTGATGAAGAACTACCCGCCCGAGTTCAAGCCCGACGCAGTGGCGTTGGTGCTGTCCAGCCCGGACAGGAGGATCACATCGATCGCGAAGGATCGAGGGATCAGCCGCGAGACGCTACCAATATGGGTGCGTGCTGCGCAGGCTCAGGGCGCCGGCGAGCCGGCGGGCCGGCCGGCACTGGTAAGGCGGCCTCGGCCCGGCGCGTACCCTCGGACGACGTGCTGGAATAGAGGCAGCTTCAGCATCGCCTGGCAAGCCTCCCGCAACCAGATCAACCTGGCCGCAGGCGTCATCACGGGCACCGTCATCGATCTGGTCGGCACAATCGGGCAGCACGTCCTTACCAGCCTGCTACCTCAGCGACGGCTACGAGTCAGCCCCCGCATCGTCAAACGCGCCATCTCCAAGTACCAAGCAAGAGGCCCCCGCATCGACCGCACCAGCTACAAGGCCACCACCAGCATCGCAATCCTCGCGCCAGCAGGCCCTTGACAACATGACCCAACCGCAAATTGAACGGCCTTGGATCTAGCTCCCGAAGTGGATCGAACCGTGGATGTCCCGCGCCTGGACGACATTGCCGTGGACCGTCCCGCCTGAGATCTCGTTCCGCACGTCGCCCGAGCCGGTCGATGTGAAGTGCAGTTTCTCGGCCTCCGTGCGCCAGGCCTGGAGCGCTCTGGCGAAGTCGGAGTCGTCCTCGGCACGCAGCCTCAGCACCTCCGCCAGCTCTATGGCCCGCTCGTCGCTGTCGGCTGCCTGGGCGAGAGCCGTCAGCTCCCCCTCACCCTGCGGTGCCCCGCCTGACCGCCTGCGCGTGACCAGTTCGCGAAGCGATGTCCAGATCTGCTGCCCCGCCGCGCCGGCGGTGCCCCCCGCGAGGGCCATGAGCAGTTCGGGTGCGATGGGGTCCATGGGCGCTCTCCGATGTACGTACGGTGTGGATCGAGCGTAGAGCACCGGGATGGCGAGAACCATCGGCGGATCCGGAATGTATCAAGTCAACTGGGACACGGTGCTACTGAGCTCTTAGCTTGTTCTTAAACCAAAATCTTGGGCGTATGCCGTAGTCATGGCCAATGGTGATGTATTCGCGCATAGCGGATTGTGTCCTGGGAGCTACGGCGTGTCGCCGTGACGTGTGGCGGCCACCGTCTCATCTTCGCTCGTATCGACACGAAGCAAGGAGAGGTGGTGGCCGTGGCATCCATCCTGGCACGCGCGTCAGCAGGCGTCCCACCATCCGTCCCGCAAGGGGAATCTCATCCGGCGGCGACGGGGCTGGCAGGCTTTCGCCGGGAGTTCTATCAGTGCCTGTCAGCCCGCTCCGATGAGCTGTTTGAGCTGGTCGAGGCGGTGTTATGCGCGGATGGGCCGGTGCGGTCGCTGGTGGATTTGACGCTGGTGGCCGAGCATCGGCGCGGGCACGGCGCCCTGTATGACGGGCTGAACCGGGGGCGGGTCGAGATCGGCAGGTTCCGGCGCGCGCTGGCGGGCCTGCCGCTGCCCAGAGCTGCGGGCGAGCGCTTGGTCCTGGCGGTGGATGTCTCCCCGTGGCTGCGGCCGGACGCGTCCACCAGCCCAGGCCGTTCGTTCTGCCATACCTACGGCCGCAGCAAAGATCAGCATCTGATGATCCCGGGCTGGCCGTACTCGATCATCGCCGCGCTGGAGACGGGGCGGACCTCCTGGACCGCGGTGCTGGACGCCGTCCGGCTGGAGGCCGAGGCCGATGTGGCGGCGGTGACCGCCGCTCAGATCCGGGACCTGGTCATCCGGCTGATCGAGGCCCGCCAGTGGCAGCTGGGCGATGAGGACATCCTGCTGGTGTTCGACGCCGGCTACGACCTGCCCCGCCTGGCCTTCCTGCTGGCCGATCTGCCGGTGGAGGTGCTCGGCAGGCTCTGCTCCGATCGGGTGCTGCGCCGTCCGGCGCCTTCGCGCCGTGAGCATTGCCTGGCCAACCCCGCAGGTGGCCGCCCACCCAAGCACGGCGGCGAGTTCCGCTTCGCCGACCCGGCCACCTGGCATATCCCTGACCAGGCCACCTCGACCTAGACGACGCGGTACGGCACCGCCACCGTTCGACGACATCGACAGCTGGAGCGGGCGGCAGTTGACGCGCCGGTTCCGGACCTTCTTGCACGGCCGGGCGTGGACGCACGCCGAGGGTCCGGTGGCGTTGTTCGAGCAGTCGGTGGCGTGGCTGCGGCGGCATCGGGTGCTGCTGCCCGGGGTGACCGTGCTGGAGCGGCTGGTGGGTAGCGTGCGGGAACGGGCCGATACGCGCATGTACGCGGTGGTGGCCAAGCAGGTGCGCCGTGCCGATCCGGAGCTGCCGGGGGCGTTGTCGGGTCTGCTGGTGGTGCCGGAGGGCTCGCGTGTCTCGGAGTTGGAGAAGCTGCGGAAGGCGCCCAAGCGCACGTCAGGGATGGAGATGGTGCGGGCGCTGCAGCGGGTGGACAATCTGGCTGGCTTCGGGCTGGGCCGGGTGAACGTGTCCAAGGTGCCGGTGCGGCGGATGAAAAGTCTGGCCAAGTACGGGGCAGGCAGCAAGGCGCCGGCGCTGGACCGGTTGGTCGAGCCGCGCCGGACGGCGACGCTGCTGGCGGTCACCCGGAGCCTGGAGGCCGAGGCGATCGACGACGCCCTCGATCTGTTCGCGCTGCTGATGGCCACCAGGTTGATCAGCCCGGCCCGACGCAAGTCCGCCGACGAGCGCCTGCGGATGCTGCCCCGGCTGGAGCGGGCCTCCAAGCTGGTGGCCAAGGCTGGCCGCGTCCTGGTCGACCAACTCGACTGGTCGACCAGGAGAGCGCAGACCTCGATGTGGCAGCGATGTGGACCGCAGTGGCCGAGATCGCCGGCACCAGCAAGGAGCAGGTCCGTGCGGCGCTGGACGTGGTGGAGGACCTGGTCCCCGAGGAGGACGGCGCGGCCGAGGCGGCGATGCGGGCCGCACTGGTGGAGAAGTACCACACCGTGCGCCCATTCCTGAGGCTGTTGGGCGAGTCGAAGGCGTTGTCGGCGGCGCCGGGCGGGCGGTGGGTGCTGGCCGCGGTGCGCCGGCTGCCGGAGTTGTCGCGACGGCAGGTGAGCAAGAAGCCGCTGCTGCCTAGGGAAATCGACGCCGCGCTGGTGACCGCGTCGTGGAAGCGGGCGGTGTATGCCAACTCGGACCTGCCGCAGGGGGCGGTGGATCGTGACGCGTACGTGGTGTGCGTGCTGGAGCACCTGATGCGCGCCCTGACGGTCCGGGACGTGTTCGCCTCGCCGTCGCTGCGCTGGGCCGACCCGCGCGCCCACCTGCTAGCCGGGGCGCAGTGGGCGGCGATCGCCGAGGACGTGCTGGCCTCCCTGTCCCTCACCGACCCGGTCGAGCAGCACCTGAACGACAAGGTCTTGGCGTTGGACGCGGCCTGGCGGCAGATGGCCGCCCGGCTGGAGGAGGCGGGCGAGGACGCGCTGGTCTCGGTGGTGATCCCGACCGGGGGCGGGCGGGCCCGGCTGTCGGTGGAGAAGCTCGGCGCACTGGGCGAGAGCGAGTCGCTGGCGTGGCTGCCGGCCGCCTGCCAGGCGATGCTGCCCCGCATCGACCTGCCTGAGCTGCTGCTGGAGGTGCATGCCTGGACCGGGTTCCTGGACGCCTACGTGCACCTGGCCGACATCTCCACCCGCATGAACGACCTGCCGAGATCGCTGGTGGCGCTGCTGATCAGCGAGGCATGCAACGTCGGGCTGACGCCCGTGATCAAGGCCGGGGATGAGGCGCTGACCCGGGGCCGGCTCTCGCACGTGGACCAGAACTATGTGCGCGGCGAGACGCACGCCGCAGCCAACGCGATCCTGATCGAGCACCAGGGCCGAGTACCGGTCGTCGCAGCGTGGGGCGGCGGGCTGCTGGCCTCGGTGGACGGGCTGCGGTTCGTCGTCCCGGTCAAAACGATCAACGCCGGGCCCTCACCCAAGTACTACGGCTACAAACGTGGTATTACCTGGCTTAACGCAGTCAATGATCAAGTGGCGGGGATCGGGCAGATGGTGGTGCAGGGCACGCCCCGCGATTCCCTCTACATCCTGGACTGCCTGATCAACCTGGACGCCGGGCCGAAACCCGAGGTGGTCACGACGGACCAGGCCAGCGACAGCGACATGGTGTTCGGGATCTTCTCCATGCTCGGCTACCGGTTCGCGCCCCGCTTCGCCGACCTGGGCGACCAGCGGTTCTGGCGCGCCGACCTGCCCGACGGCAGCACCGGCCAGTACGGGGTGCTGGAGGCGATCGCCCGGAATAAGGTGAACACCAAGAAGGTGCTCACGCAGTGGCCGGACATGCTCCGGGTCGCCGGGTCGCTGGTGACCAACCAGGTGCGCGCCTACGACCTGCTGCGCATGTTCGCCCGCCAGGGCCACGAGACCCCGCTGGGGCAGGCGTTCGCCGAGTACGGCCGCATCGACAAGACGATGCACCTGCTCAGCATGCTGGACCCGATCGATTCCAGCTACCGCCGCAGCCTAGGCAAGCAGCTGTCGGTCCAGGAGTCCCGGCACCGCCTGGCGCGCAAGATCTGCCACGGCAACGCCGGGAAGATCCGGCAGGCCTATCGGGAGGGGCAGGAAGATCAGTTAGCGGCGTTAGGGCTGGTTCTCAATGCCGTGGTTTTGTGGAATTCGACGTATCTGTCGGCGATCGTGGACCAGTTGCGTGCCCAGGGCGTGCCGGTCAAGGACGAGGACGTGGCCCGGCTCAGCCCGCTGGGCCACGCCCACCTCAACTGCCTGGGCCGCTACGCGATCGCTTCCTCAACCCCCGACAAGGGGCTGCGGCCGCTGCGGCCGCTGCAGGCGTCAGCGCCGCCCCAGGACGCGTCTTCTGCCGTCGTGGACGAGGACGGGGTCTGACCCCTGCAGTGATCTCGGCGCAAACGTGGGTGCCCGACTGGAAGATCGGGTTCGTGCGAGCACCCCCAAGCGGACTATGTCGCCATCGGCGTTTGGTGGTGGGCCAGGAGAGCCCGTACGGCAGTGCGGATCAGCTCGCTAGGGGACTCGGGCATGCCGGTGGTGAGTGCGGTGAAGAGAATGCCCAGCACGCTCATCTCCAGGAGCATGGCGTCGTCCTGGCTGATGTCGATTCCGGCAGCGCGGCATTGGCGGATGATGAGATCGCTTCGGCCGTGCAAGGCGTCGGTCAGCATGTGCCGCAGACGGGGGTTTCTGGTGCTCTCCAGGTGCAGCTCGAACAGGGCCAGCGGATCGTGCTGGTCGTCGGTCAGCATCGTCGTCAGGACGGCGACCAGCGCTTCCTCCAGATCGGCTGGCGAGATCGGCCGGACGGTGTAGGCGCCCACGCGTTCGCCGAGCCGATGGGTGATCCGCTCGATGACCCCGTTGAGCAGCGCGTCGCGGGTGCGGAAGTAACGCGAGGTGGTGCCGGCCGGTACGGCTGCGGCGGTGTCGACGGCTCTGTGAGTCAGCCCGCGTGACCCCTGCTCGGCCAGCACCGTGATGGCCGCGTCTGCCAGGTGGTCGCGGCGCTGCGGGTTAGGCGGTGGCACGATTTCCCTCCCTGCTGGTGTGGTCGGCCGGGCCACACCATTTCACCAGAGCCGCTTCGATACCGGTGTGATCCCCGGCCCAGGCCACGTAGCCGTCCGGGCGGATCAGCGTCGCCTCGGGCCTGGTGCTGCCAAGAGGGCTGGCGTGCCGTACGCGATTGCGCCAGGGGGTCGGCACGCCCTTGTCGGAGAGCAGGACGAAGGTGCCGGCGCGCAGCACCGCATACAGACGGCCCGCATCCGTCGGGCCGTCGGCCGCGCGGCGCCCGGCCAGCGGGTGGGCGTCCGGCTCGCCGGGCGGGTAGGCGAACTCCAGGCCGGACAGCCTGCCGAGGATGCGGCGGCGGCCGGGAGCGGTGTGGAGCAGGGTCGCCATGATGCGCCGGTTGATCTCCAGGCGCGCTCGTGAACCGCTGAGCACCAGCCCGGTGAGGTGGTCGGTCATGGCCAGGACGGCGGCGCCGACGGGGTGCCGTTCGGCGTGGTAGGTGTCGAGCAGCCAGGCCGGGGCCCAGCCGTGCAGAGTGGCGGCGAGCTTCCAGCCCAGGTTGATGGCGTCCTGGATGCCGGTGTTCATGCCCTGGCCGCCGATGGGCGAGTTCACATGGGCGGCGTCCCCGACCAAGAACACCCGCCCCGATCGGTAACTGCGGGCCTGGCGGCGTTCGGCGGTGAAGCGGGAGAACCAGCGCGGCTCGCTCATGTCATAGTCGCTGCCGGCGATTTGGCAGAAGGCCTCGCGGATCTGGGCGAAGTCTGCGTTCTTCTGCTCTTTGCGCAGCCATGCGCCGACTCGGAACCAGCCGTCGCCGAACGGGAGGGTCACCACCACGCCCTGCGTGCCGACCTGGGTGATGGGCGGCGGCTCGGAGGTGGGAATGCGGACATCGGCCAGCAGCATGGGAAGGCTGTAGGCCGCGCCGGCGAAGCCCACGTCGACCAGGTCCCGGACAGTGCTGTGGGCGCCGTCGGCGCCGATGACGTACCTGGCCTCCAGCTCGCCTCCGTCCTCAAGTCTCAGCCGGACGGATTCGGCGTCCTGGCTCAGGTCGACCACATGGGCGTTGCGGCGAATCTGTACGCCGAGTTCGGCGGCGCGCTGTTGAAGGAGCTTCTCGGTGCCGTTCTGGGGCACGAGCAGCAGCATCGGGTACCGCGTGTCGAGCCGCCCGAAGTCGACCCGTGAGGCGTAGGCGGGATACACCGTCTTGAGCGGGTTGCCTCCCGCGACCAGTTCGTCGCCCATGCCTCGGGCGTCGAGCAGCTCCAGGGCTCGGGCGTGCAGACCGAAAGCCCGCGTGACGTTGGACTCGCTGCCGCGCTTGTCCACGATCGTGCATGGAACGCCCGCCAGTGCGAGCTCGCAGGCGGCCATCAGCCCGGTGGGACCGGCTCCCACGATGACGACGTCGTACATAACACTCCTCTGTTCGCTACATCTGTATCGCTACATTTATAGCGCATGGATGACTGGCAACACCCGCCCTGTTCGCCACAGCCCCAAGCGCGGGGTCGCGCGACCGGAGTGGGAGACGCTCCTAACGCTGCCGCAGGCGGGCGACACCCTGAAGTTCTGGAAGTCCGACCGGTGGGGCCGCTCGGCGGGACACGTGCTGACCACGGTCAACGAGCTCCGCGACCGCGGCATCACCGTGGTGTCGCTGACGGAGAACTTCGATCTGAGCACCAAGGAGGGCCGTTTCATGTTCGCGGTCCTGGCCGCAGCCGCAGAATACGAGCTGGAGCTGCGAGCCGAGCGCCAGGCCGAGGGGATCGCCGCCGCCAAGCGCCGTGAGGCCACCGGGGCCATGCTGCCCGGCAAGAAGAAGTCCGGCCGGCCGCGCGTCATCGGCCCGGCCGAGCTGGCCACACTACGCCGTCTGGTCGACGACGGTGTCTCGATCACCGAGGCTGCCCGCACCCTCAAAATTGGCCGCTCCACCGCCTACGCGGCACTAGCGGGACACTGACCAGCAGCTATCCCACCCGTATCTCGCTTCTGCCCTTCGGCCTCCTAGCAAGATCGTTCTCATCGATAACGGCTGTCCTCCGGTTCCTCAACCCCGTAAGTGGCGGGTCCCAGCTGACGCCCTGTTTGCGTGTCGACTCGGCCGCGCTCAACTTGCGGGAATTCTGCCTTCTCGCAAGTTGACTACACCGCGTCCCAACGCAAGGGAGAGGATTTTCTGATTTAGATTTTCTGGAAAATAAAAATGCTAGACTGCCGCAGTGACGCAAGAAAGCAACCTGGTGACGCCGTGTAAGCACTGCGGGGCGGCGATCGAGCAGCGGCGGGGGAGAGGTCGGCCACGGGCGTACTGTCCGGAGAAGGACTGCCAGGCCGCCGCCAAGCGCGAGCGGGAGTTGCGGCGGGCCACGCCGGGGCTCGAGGGTGCGCTGGCCAGGGCCGAGCAGCTGTACGACCGCATGGAGAGCGGGCTGGCGTCGGCCATCGAGCCACTGGCGCGGGCGCTGGCCGACGAGCTGAGCCCTGCCGGGGTCGAGGCGAAGCTGAGCGCCGTGCAGGCGGAGGCGCACACGCGGGTGGCGATCGCGCGCACGGAACGGGAGCAGGCGTTCGAGCAGGTACGACTGGCGCGTGAGGCCACCGAGCACGCTCGCAGGCAGACGGCCGAGATGCGGTCACGGCTGGAGGAGGCGGAGCACGATCGCGACACCGCGCTGGCCGATGCCGAACGGGCCCGCGAGCAGGCGCTGGCGGCCCTGCGGGAGGCGGCCAGCACGGAGCGGCAGGCGCTGCAGTCGGCCGAGGAGGCGCAGCGGCGCGCGGAGCTGGCCGAACGGCAGGCCAAGGAGGCTGCTCACCGGGTGGAGCTGGCCGAAGAGGCCAGAAACCAGGCCGTGCGGGAGCTCGCGGAGCGGGTGGAGCTGGCCGAAGGGCAGATCGCTGAGGCGCGGGCGCAGGCCGTACACGCTGAGCAGGCCGCCGGCCAGGCACGGACGGAGCGGGACCGCGCGCGGGAAGAGACGGCGGCGGCCGTGCACGCTCGGGAACAGGCCGAACGTGCGGCGGTCGGTGCCAGGGCCCGGGAGGAGGCGGCGGCGCAGGAGCGTGATCGGGCCGTGGAGCGGGCCGTCAAGGCGGAGCGGGCCGCAGCCTCGGCCGAGCGGGACCGGGCGGTCGCGCTCCAGGAGGCGGCGCGGGCCGCCGGTGAGGTGGAGCGGCTGACCGCGAAGACGGCGACATTCGAGGCGGAGTCGGCGGCCGCGCTGTCCCGGGAGCACAAGCTGTCCTCGCGGGAGAAGTCGCGGGCTGACGCGGCGGTCAAGGAGCGCGACCGGCTGCGGGGAGAGCTGCGGCTGGAGCGGGTACGGCTGGAGGATGTGCGGGCCGAACTGGACGCGGCGCGGGCGGAGGCGGCGCAGTTGCGGGAACGCGCGGTGGCGGCCGAACTGCTTGCGGGCTCCAGTGACGCTTCGCGATCTTGAGGTGTGGGGGTCGCCTGGCGACGGCCACCGCGTGATCCACCGGCTGGAGCACCTCCATCACGGCCCGGAACTCCTATAGCTACGGCGAGGGGCAGAGTAGGTGGTGATCCTGCGTTTTACCTGGGGTCGTCCGGCCCGCTGATGATGCGGTGGATGGTGGAGCGTCCGACGCTGTACTCGGTGGCCAGGTCGGCGAGGGAGACCTCGCCTTCGGCGTAGCGGCGGCGGATAGAGCGTCGGGCGGATTTGGGGAGTTTGGGCTGCTTGCCCTTGAGCTTGCCCGTTCTTCTTGGCCTCCGGGGAGGATCGGACCGGATCTTGGCGCTACAGGGACCAAGAGTCACGCCGATGAGCCCAAATCACGTTGGTCTGCGCGAGTCCTTGTCGGTCGACTCGGGCCGCCGACGGATGCCGTCGTTGACCTGCGTCGCAGCTGCGTCAGCAGGTCAGCGATCGTAGGGGGGTGATGCTCGCTAGGCACGGTCGATGAGCACCTGGACGCCGTCGAGGATGCGATCAAGACCGAAGTCGAGTGGATCGAGCTCGGTGGAGGTGAATGCGCCGTCGGCGATCGCCTTGGTCAGGGCGGGGAAGCGATCGCTGTGGCGGTTGAGTAGTTCGCTGGTCAGGCGGCCCCATTCGCGGTTGTGGTCCTCGTTGAAGTCGGCTCGTTGCTGGGCGAGGTTGCGTACCTGACCGGCGATCAGAAGGAAGACCTGGTGGCGTTGGTCGGCGGTCAGGCCGGTCGGTTCCAGGGCGGCGAGGGCGGCGTCCATCCAGGCGAGCTGGTGGGGGCCCATGATCTGCCGGCGCATGGCGGTGGCGGCCAGCAGCCAGGGGTGGGCCCGGTAGACCGCCCACTGGCGGTGGGCCCACGCGGAAAGCCGAGCTCGCCAGCCGGAGCCGGCGGCCGACAGGTCGGGAGGTTCGGCGAGGACGGCTTCGACCATCAACTCGACAAGTTCGGTCTTGCCGGGCACGTAGCGGTACAGGGCCATGGCCGAGACGCCGAATTCGGCGGCCACCCTGTTCATCGAGACGGTCTCCAGCCCTTCGGCGTCGGCGAGGGTCACGGCGGCCTGGGCGATGCGCTGGGGGGTGAGTCTGGGCTTGGGTCCACGGGCGGGTTGGTCCTGTTCGCCCCACAGCAGCGCGATGCCCGTCGGCAGATCGCGCGCCTTCTTGTCTTTGTTCTCGCGCGGCTTGGCTGCCCTGGCCATGGTCGCTCCCCTTGGTGAGGTGACTGGCGGACGTCGGTTGACACCCTCTCACAACTGTATATAGCGTAAACGCGCTTGTTTAGAGCATAAACAGTTTAGAGGAGTAACAGATGCTCGGCATCGCCGTCGCCGCAACCGCCATCGCGGTCATCGCCGTCCCCGCCGCGGGCCTGCTCGGCTACCGCCGGCTCAGGCGCACCGCCCACGCCAAACGACTGCGCATCACCAGCCCGTACGGCATCGAGGAGTCCGGCTTCGCCCGCATCGGCGGCATCGACCAATGGATCTCCATCCGCGGCGAAGACCACCGCAACCCGGTGATCCTGGAACTCCACGGCGGCCCCGGCGCTACCAACCTGATCTTCGCCTCGCGCACCCGCGCCTGGGAGCGGCACTTCACCGTCGTGCGGTGGGACATGCGCGGCGCCGGCAAGACCTTCGCTCGCGGCGGCCCCGACGGACAGGGCGACCTGAGCCTGCAGCGACTCGAGCGCGACGCCCTGGAGGTCACCCAGCACATCCGTGCCCGCCTCGGCGTCGACAAGGTCGTGCTGCTCGGCTGCTCCTTCGGCTCCTTCATCGGGCTGCGCCTGGCCCGCAACCACCCGGAGCTGTACTCCGCCTACGTCGGCACCGACCAGAACATCAACGCCGGCGGCCGCGACCACACCGCCTACCGCGCGCTGCTGGACCGGCTCGGCACGGCCGGCAAGCGCAAGGAACTGGCCGCCGTCACCGCGATGGGTCCGGACAAGTCGGCCTGGAGCGTCGAGGACTGGTCACAGTACAACAAGCACACCGTCGGCTCCGACCCGCTCACCTTCGACACCATCAAGACCGTGGTGGTCGGCTCCCTGCTGTCCTCACCCCTGCACTCCCTACGCGAGCTGCCCGCCTACACCAAGGCCATGAGCTTCTCCCAGCGCGTCGCGCCCGAGTCCGCGACCATCGACGAATGGGCCGAAGGCGCCACGTTCGCCATCCCGTTCTTCATCTTCCAGGGCGAGCGCGATGTGATCACTCCGCCCGAGCCGGTCCGGCGGTTCTTCAACGACGTCACCGCCCCGGTCAAGGACTTCGCCCTCATCCAGGACGCGAGCCACTTCGCCTCCTTCCGCCACCCCGACCAATTCCTCGACCTGATGCTCGCCAAGGTCCGGCCCCTGCTCACCAGATGCTCGGGGTGGCTCCAAGCGGGGCAACTTGGCGACGGCCCACACGACGGCCAGCAGCGCGAGCGCGTCGAACAGGTACAGGGTGCCGAGCCCGACGAGCGGGATCAGAAGGCCGGCGAGCACGGGGCCCAAAATCGACCCGGCGTAGCGGACCAGCGAGCTGAGGCTGTTGGCCGCTGGGAGCAGTTCGACCGGGACTAGTACTCCAGTGACACTTCGCGATCTTGAGGTATCGGGGTCACATGGCGACGGCCACCGCGAGATCATTCGGAGTTTGTGAAGACAACCAAAGATCGTGCGGTGGCCGCGAGCCACAGCGTAGACCCTGACGGCTGGATGGTCATCTTCAACGAGCTGATGGCCCGGATCGCCGGCCGGTTCGGCCGTGTCGAGCCCCGCCGGGCCGCGACCGCGTACGTGCGCGGACTGCTGACCGACCTCGACCGTAAGAACTGCTGGAACCTGGCCGAGCACGCCGGGCTGGCCGGACCGCAGGCGTTGCAGCGGTTGCTGCGTACCGCCCGCTGGGACGCCGACGCCGTGCGCGATGACGTGCGGGCCGCCGTCGTCGACCGCCTCGGCCCAGATGGCGTGCTGATCGTAGATGAGACAGGGTTCGTCAAGAAGGGCAGTGCCTCGGCCGGGGTGCACCGGCAATACAGCGGCACCGCGGGCCGGATCGAGAATTGCCAGGTCGGCGTGTTTTTGGCCTACGCCACCCCGGCCGGGCGGGCGCTGCTGGATCGGCGACTCTACCTGCCCGAGCACACCTGGTTGGCCGACCGCGGGCGGTGCCGGGCGGCCGGTGTCCCGGACGATGTCGGCTTCGCGACCAAGCCCGCCCTGGCCACCGCGATGGTGCTGGCCGCCCTGAGGGCCGGCGTGCAGGCGGCCTGGGTGACCGGTGATGAGGTCTACGGCCAGGACCCGCGTCTGCGCGCTGCCCTGGAGGAGCACCGGATGGGATACGTGCTGGCGATTGCGGGCAACCGGCGCGTCGAGTTCGAGGGCGTTCAGGTGAGCGCGGCCGAGGCTGCTGCCCGGGTGGCCGACCGGCACTGGCACCACTACCGCGCCGGGCAGGGCGCCAAGGGGCCGCGCTGGTACGCCTGGGCCTGGGCCCGCATCGACGAGAACGCGTCGGACGGCTATCGGTGGCTGCTGAAACGGATCCCGAGCATGGTCACGGAATCGTCCACAGAGCTGCCTCTTCCCGTCAGGTAGTCGACGAGGAAGGTTGCCAACCGGTGTAGGGCGACGCTGAAGATGGGCATGTAGGCGGCGTTCGTGGTGTC
Source organism: Nonomuraea sp. B5E05 (assembly GCF_039880665.1). NCBI lineage: Bacteria > Bacillati > Actinomycetota > Actinomycetes > Streptosporangiales > Streptosporangiaceae > Nonomuraea > Nonomuraea sp. B5E05. The sequence goes on along the minus strand of NZ_JBDPMJ010000060.1, from coordinate 78 downwards.
TATGTGGACGACATGAACGACCCCGCCAGGCGATGGCCTGACGGGGTCTGGTGCTCATGGTGTCGTGGTGGTGCTCAG
>NZ_JBDPMJ010000006.1:0-397289 GCF_039880665.1 Nonomuraea sp. B5E05 | reverse complement strand
TCCGAAGGCAGCGTAACCATGTCAAGAAGATCATCGGTAAGCCGTATGCGGGAAAACCGCACGTACGGAATTGAAAGGGGGATGGGGAACCGGGCCTTCACGGCACCGCGCCCCTGACTACCAATGGAAGTGGAGCAGCCGCCCGGGATCGGTTCGCAGCTGCGTGCCTGGCGGCGGCGCCGCAGGCTCAGCCAGCTCGACCTGTCCAACGTGGCGGACGTCAGCGCGCGGCACCTGTCGTACGTCGAGACGGGGCGCGCGCGGCCGAGCCGGTCGATGGTGCTCCACCTGTCGCAGGCCCTGGACATCCCTTTGCGCGAGCGCAACACCCTGCTGCTGGCCGCGGGCTACGCGCCGGCCTACCGGGAGAGCAGCCTCGACGACGCCTACCTGGCCTCGGTCCGGTCCGCGATCGACGCCATGCTGACGGCGCACGAGCCGTACCCCGCGGTCGTGGTCGACCGGCTCTGGGATGTGCTGGCGGGCAACCGCGCCATGTCCGTCCTCATGGAGGGCGTGCCCGAGCACCTGCTGGAGCCGCGGCCGAACGTCTTCCGGCTGACCCTGCACCCAGACGGGCTGGCCTCCCGGCTGGCGAACCTGGGCGAGGTCCGTACGCTCACCCTGCGGCGGCTGCTCCGCCAGGTCGACGCCACCGGTGACGAGACGCTCCGCGCGCTCTACGAGGAGGTGTCCCGCTATCCGGTGACGGCGGAGCCGGAAGGCGCGGAACATCCGCCGAGCCCGATCCAGGTGCCGCTGAGGATCCGCAGCCCGTTCGGCGAGTTGTCGATGTTCAGCACCATGGCCACGTTCGGCGCGCCGGCCGATGTGACGCTGTCGGAGCTGGCCATCGAGCTGTTCTATCCCCTCGACGAGTTCACGGCCAGAACGCTCCGCCTGCTCGCCGAGCCTGCGGCGGGCCCGGCTACCGGTTGACCAGGCCGCGTACCTCCGCCAGCCGGTCCACCTCGGCCCGCCAGTCGTCGCCGGCGACGCCGACGATCGCGTGCCGCGCCCCGGCCTCCCGGTAGGCGGCCAGCCTCTCGGCGGCCTCTTCCGGGTGGCCGGCAAGCGGGAGGTCGATGACCTCCCCGATCGGGCGGCCGTACGCGGAGCTGATGCCCGACGCGATCTCCTCGCGGGACGGCCCGCTGGTCAGGGCACCGGTGGCGCCGATGGCGATCACCGGGGCCGGCCTGCCGTGCTCCGCGGCCAGGGCGGCGAGGCGCTCGGCGCCCTCGGCGACCTGGCGTGGGGAGATCAGGGAGGGAAACCAGCCGTCACCCAGGCGGGCGGCCCGCCGGATGGCCACCCCGGACGCGTTGCCGACCCAGATCGGGGGTGTCGCCGCGGGCGGCGCCAGCTCGACGGGCGGGTTGCCGGGCTGGTCGCGGAGTTCGGTCTTCTGGCCGGACAGCAGGTGGGGGAGGAGTTCCAGTGCCGTGTCGGTACGGGGACCGCGCTCGGCGTACGGGACCCCGGCGGCGGCCCACTGGCCGGGCCCGCCGCCCGAACCGACCCCCAGCACCAGGCGGTCACCGGAGACGTGCTGGAGGGTCGCGATCTGCTTGGCGGCCCAGGCGATGGGACGGAGGGCGGGGACGAGGACGCTGGTGCCGATCCGGACGCGGGTGGTGACGGCGGCCGCGGTGGCCAGGGCGATCGGGGCGTCCAGGGTCGGCCCGCCGTTGGCGAGGTGGTCGCCGTGCCAGACGCCGTCCAGGCCGGCGGCCTCGGCGTGCCGGGCCGCCTCCCGCAGGTCGATGCCGTCCCGCCGCTGCACCGCCACGCTGGGAAGGATGACGCCGATCTCGAAGGTGTTCATCGCCCAAGCGTGCAACCTGAAGCCTGGTTGAGGTCAACCGGGCGCGCGGGCGCTGTGGCGGAGGAAGCCGATCCCCTGGAGGACGATCAGCAGAGCCGAGTTGGCGATCAGCGCCCACCACAGCCCGGCCAGCCCTCACGTCGCGGCCGCCGGCACGGCGGCCATCGTGAGCATCCCGTAGCCGGTCGCCACCGAGCCCAGGCTCCACGACGACCGTTTGAGCCCTGCCAGCCCGAACGCCATGACGGCCTGCGAGCCGTCCACCGCCGCCATGACGACCATGAGCCAGGCCAGCCCCAGCACGGTGGTCCTGACGCCGTCGTCCGAGGTGAACACCGTGACGAGCGGATAGCGGAAGGCGAGCAGGAGACCTCCGCCCGCGGCCACCCCGGTGACGGCCAGCGCGAGGGCCGCCCCGGTGACGCTTCTGACCTCGCGCGCCCCTTGAGCGCGGGCGACCTCGGGAACGGACGCCTGCGCCACCGACAGGGACACGAACATCAGCGGGCCCATCAGGGCGTAGAGGACGGCGTGCGCGGCGGCCTCCCGCGTGCCCGTGCGGACCGCCGCGTACGTGACGACTCCGAGCACCGCGAACTTGATCAGCAGCGTTCCCGACAGGGGAATGCCCACCCGCGCCAGCTTCATGATCTCCGCGGGCCGCGGCCGTCCCGTGCCCACTCTGCCGCCGAGCAGCCGGCGCAGGCGCAGGTTGGACACCGCGAGGGCGGTGGCGCCCGCGACGATCATCGAGCACCCCAGCCCCGGCAGGCCGATCCGGGGGACGAGGATGACGACCAGCACGATCGACACGGCGGCGCCGGCGAGGCTGGCCCAGATCACCTGGCGGCTGTGGCCGAGCGCGATCAGCGCCGCGTTGGCGCCGCCGCCCAGGCCGTACAGCAGCACGTGCACGACCAGCAGGTAGGGGAAGATCCCGAGCTCCGCCAGCACCTCCGGCGGCGCGCCGCCGAGCGAGGCGACGATGGGGACGCAGGCCACGGCTGCGGCGGCGAGCGTGGCGACGCTGAGTGCCGGCCACCGCGCGTCCCGCAGGACGGGGATCGCGCCAGGCGGGTGCTCGCGGTGGGGAGCGACGAACGGCGCCATGCCGCGCAGCGCACCGGTGATCGCGGTGAAGGCGGGGTTGAGCACGGCCGCCGTCACCGCGTACGCGGCCAGCGCGGCGGTCGCGCGCCGCCCGAGCACCGCCGTGGTGACCAGGCCGGCCACCTGGTTGACGGTCATGGACAGGAAGAGCGGGGCCGCCGCCGCGGCGATGGCCCGGTGCTGGAGGAGGGGCATGAAAACAAGATCCCGGGACGCGGAACGGCCCGGGAGAACGTCGCCATTCTACCAGGGGACGCCTGCCCCGCCGGCGCGGATCACGCTCCTCATCCGGCTGCCCGGCGGCGTGCGCGACGAGTGGCCGCGAGGCCGCCCACCGGCATGCTGTCGCTACCGGCGACCTGTGGGGCCCTCGTTACGCGCGGGCGTGTCTCGCTCTTTGGCCCAGAGGGCGATCTGGGTTCGGGAGTTGAAGCCGAGCTTGTTCAGGATGTGCTCGACATGTCCCTCGGCGGTGCGCTGGGCAATCACCAGGGCAGCTGCGATCTCCTTGTTGCTCATCCCCTGCGCGACCAGGCGCGCTATCTCTGCCTCCCTGCGCGTCAGCGGTGACCATGACGCTTCCTCGCCGGGCGGCTCGTTCGCATGGTCGGACTCACCCAAGGCGAAAAAGATCTTCTCGTCGTAGGACAGCCCGGCACCTCGCTTGACGGCCGCTTCGAATGCCGGCTTGCCGAGAGCCTCACGGACACACGACTCGCATTCTTCGTGTCGGCGAAGGAACTGTCTGTACTTGAACGGCACTATATGCACCGTACGCTCGAGGCTCCGCACGATTCCCAGCAGCGTGGCCGCTCGCCGGTGCCGACCCTGATCGGCCGCGATCCAGGCCAGCACCGCGATGTTGAACCTGCTGCCGAGCACGTCGTCGATCGAGTGCTGGAACCGCAGGCTCTCCCGCTCCAGCGCGGTCGCGCGCTCCGCGTCGCCCTGGAGCCAAAGCGGAACGCCGAGCACTGTCATCGCGTACGCCCTGACCCATCTGTCGCCGTGCGCCTCGCATATGGCCACGCACTCCTCGCCGGCGGCGACTGCGGCGGAGATGTCGCCCAGCAGGGCGCGTGCCAGGCAGAGCCGGACCAGCGCCCGAGTCAGGCCCATCGGTTCGCCGGTGGTGCGGTGACGGGCAACCGCCTCCTCGTAATGGGCGACCGCCGACTCACCGTCCCCGCGGTACATGGCGATCGTTCCGCAGTAGAGCGCGGCGTAGGCCAGCACCGCCTCCAGCCCGAGCCGCTCGCCGACTTCCCGGGCCTGCAGGACCATCGACTCGGCGGTGACGAGGTCGGCCTGAGTGTTGGCCAGCCAGGCGTTGACCACCAGGGCCCGGCCTCGAAGCTCGCTCGGCTCGGTGACCGCGGCCAGCCCCTGGTCCAGGCGGTCGCGTCCTTCGCGCAGGTAGTCGCCGGTCTTCCAGTGCTGGACGAGGTCCGTGGCCATGCTCAGGCCGGTTTCTGCCTCCTCCGGCGCGGCGAAGCAGTAATCCAGGGCCTGACGGAGGTTGGCGTGCTCGATCCGCAGCCTGGCGAACCATTCCAGCTGATCCGGGCCGAAGGCCTCGGCGCGCGCCTGTGCCGCCAGGTCGCGGTAGTGGTCGCGGTGCCTGCGCCGCAGTGTGGCCTCCTGGCCGGAGGCGAGCAGTTGCTCGCGGCCGTACTCCCGGATCGTCTCCAGCATCCGGTAGCGCATCCCCGTCGGGCTCTCCTCCCTGACCAGCACCGACTTGTCGACCAGCCCGGTCACCAGGTCGAGGATCTGTTCGCGGGCGATGCCGTCGCCGGAGCACACCGCCTCGGCCGCTTCCAGATCCAGTCCGCCGGTGAACACCGACGCGCGGGCCCAGAGCAGTTGCTCCGGCTCGGTGCACAGGCCGTGGCTCCAGTCGACCAGCGCACGCAACGTCCTCTGCCGGGGCAGCGTCGCCCGCGGCCCGGTGGTGAGCAGCTGGAAGCGGTTCTCCAGCCGGGCCATCAGTTGTTCGGGCGACAGCGCCCTCAGCCGTACGGCCGCCAGCTCGATGGCAAGGGGAAGGCCGTCCAGCCGGCGGCAGATCCCCTCCACCATGGTCCTGTTGTGCTCGGTGACCTCGAAGCCGGGCAGCACAGCCGCGGCCCGCTCGGCGAACAGCTGCACCGCCTCCCCCCGAGTCCAGGCCTGCGACTGCGGATCTTCGGAATCCGGCAAGGACAACGTCGGCACGGCCAGCACGCGTTCGCCGGCGATGCCCAGCGCCTCCCTGCTGGTGGCCAGGATCCGAAGGCCCGGCGCGGACCGCACCAGCGTTGTGGCCAGCACCGCGCACTCCTCCAGCAGGTGCTCGCAGTTGTCCAGGACCACCAGCATCTGCAGGTCCCGCACGTGGTCGACGAGCACCTCCACCGGCGGCAGGGAGGAGCGGTTCTGCACATGCAGAGCGCTGAGCAGGGTCTGGGCGAGCAGCTTCGGATCCTCCAGCGTCGCGAGCTCAACCACCCACACACCGTCACGAAAGGCTCGTTGGAGCTCGGCGGCCACATGGATCGCGAGCCGGGTCTTGCCGACGCCGCCGACGCCGGTGAGGGTCACCACAGGTGCCGTGCTGAACATCCGTTTGGCTTCGGTCACCTCCAGCCGTCGTCCGACGAAACTGGTCACCTGAGCCGGCAGTCGGTCTGGCCTTCGCCGCCTGACACCTTCAGTCGCGCCTGTGTTCATGCGAGCCTCGCGCTGGCCTCGATCTCCAGCAGTCACCATGGCGGGACCGCTACACCCAAGCTACGGGGCCGTCCGACCTGGTGTTACATCGGGTAAGTACACCGCTGCACGGATGCTGAACACCCGCGCGCTTCCGGACACGATGACGGCCGTCGACCGCTTCCATGGCGATCTCCAGCACACCAGGCTGTACGCCATCGGTGCACGGAGCGGGTAAGGAGGGCGAGGATCCGCCGGGACCGTGTCGTACCGCCCTGATTACCGGGAGCTATAGGCGAAACCTATTGATCAGTTGATGAGTCGCACATTAACCTTCGTCGCAACGTCGATCTTCCCAAACTGGTAAAAGAGGCAGTCATGTCCGTGACCGCTGGTATCCGGAGGGCCCTGGCGATGGCGCTGGTCGTCGCCCTCGGGCTCACCATGGTGTCCCAGGCGGGCGCCGGTGCGGTGACCAAGCCCAAACGGCCGAACATCATCTTCTTCCTCGTGGACGACATGTCAGCCGATCTGCTCCAGTACATGGACGCCGTCAGCGGCCTGGCCAAGCAGGGCACGACGTTCACCGACTACTACGTGTCCAACTCGCTCTGCTGCCCGTCGCGGGCCTCCACGTTCACCGGCCAGTTCCCGCACAACACCGGCGTGGAGACGAACAAGGGGTCCGACCGCGGCGGCTATCAGGCGTTCGAGAAGCACGAGAGTCGCACGTACGCCGTCTCGCTGGATCAGGCCGGCTACCGGACGGGCTACCTGGGCAAGTACATCAACGAGTACCCGGTGGGCCCCGACTACAAGGTGCCGGCCGGGTGGGACGAATGGCACGTGGCCGCGGGCGGCGGCTACAACGAGTTCAGGTACGAGCTCACCCGCTACATCAAGGAGGAGACGGCGGGCCCGAAGCCGCTCGACCCCTCCGGCGGCAAATACCTCGTGGACGTGCTCGGGCAGCGGGCGGCCGACTTCATCGTGCGTTCCCGCGAGCACGCTCCAGGCGAGCCGTTCTTCCTCCAGGTCTCGCCGTTCTCGCCGCATTCCAGGGTCGGCTCCAAGCCGGGCGACAAGGAACCCCGCTTCCCGCCGGCGCGTCGTGACCGGCCGAAGACCAAGTGGCCCGCGGGGCAGTTTCCGCACGGCGACTGCGGCGGGCCTGACTGCAACGGCATCGACGTGACCGCGCTGCCCGCCTTCGACGAGGACACCGCCGACAAGCCGTCCTGGGTGCGGCGCGGGAAGATCGGCCCGAAGCTCGTCAAGGAGCTGCGTACGGACTTCCGCGATCGGATCCGCATGGTGCAGTCGGTCGACGACATGGTGGAGCGCGTCATGTCCACCCTGACGGACGAGGAGAAGCGCAACACGTATGTCATCTTCACCAGTGACAACGGCTTCCACCTCGGCCAGCACCGCCTGGTGCGCGGCAAGTCCACCGCCTACGACCATGACGTGCGGGTGCCGCTGCTGGTCAGGCGGCCGGCGGCCGGGCGGCACGGTGACCTCGTGACCGGCGCCATCGCCCAGAACGTGGACCTGTTCGCGACCTTCCTCGACCTGGCGGGTGCCGACCCGGAGGTGCGCGACAGCCGCGACGGCCGCAGCCTGCTGCCCCTCATCCAGGGCCACAAGGTCAAGGGCTGGCGTGACGCGGCGCTGATCGAGCACGTCAAACCGGACCCGAAGGCGCCCGGCGAGCCGGACCCCGACGCCGACAGCCTCAAGGCCGGCAACTCCCAGCCCCCCACCTACACGGCCGTGCGCACCGCGGGCGATCTGTACGTGGAGTACGAGGGCGAGCCGAAGCCCGAGTACTACAACACCGTCACCGACCCCCACCAGGAGAGCAACGACCCGGACAACGCCAGGACTGCCCAGCTTGGCAAGGCCCTCGACGGCCTGGAGGGCTGCGGCAAGCCCGGTTCGGTTGACTGCTGGACGGCCGCTCATCTGAGCTGAAGGGATCTCTCAGCAGTTCATGTATTTCCCGCTCGAGAACTCCCGCATGTCCTGCCCTTCCACGGTCCAGCGCCTGCGGACCAAGCCGGTCAGATCCTTGCCGTACACGTGGATCTCGACGGTCTCGGTGTCGGTCAGGTTGTGCATCGAATGGATGTCGTCGTCGGGAATCAGGACGGAGACGGCGCCGCGGTCGTGCCGGTGGTGTTCGACGGGACGTACGGTGTCGTCGCCGTTCAGCTCGTAGCGCCGTTCCTCGATCCGGTTGGAGATCAGCCCGATGGCTCCCCACGTCTCATGGGTATGAGGAGGAGCGATCTCTCCCGGAGCCCATACGATCGAACTGATCGTGAACGTGGGTGAACGGTGCAGAATGTAACGGCCACGTCCTCCGTGCAGCGCCGACCTCACGGTGAATTCGGCGGGGATGGGGCTCGGCCGGGTGACGAGCTCCGCCAGCAGTTCGCCCACCGTGGTGGCCAGGGCGTCTTCAGGCAGCCGCTCCTTCGCGGTGGTGAGCTCCCGCAGATCATGGATGAACTGGTGCAGAGGCTCCATCGTGTCCTCGTTTCGCGATGTGGTGTTCCGTTGTCGGGCAAGTCCGGTGACGGTCACTTGCGATGACCGGTAAGAGGGGTCGGCATTGCCGCCGTCATGCGGTTGAGCGCTTTTCGCAGGATGCGAGGTGAGGTGGCGAAGTTCAGCCGCGCCCACGAGGTGTAGGGAGTTCCGAAGTCCTGTCCCGCGTGGAGAGCGACATGGGCGGAACGCAACAGGAACTCGTGCGCCGAACTCGCGCCGGCCGGCAACTGGGCGAAGTGCAGCCAGGCGAAGTAGGTGCCTTCGGGCATGTGCGCGCGGACGCTCGGATGGTGCGAGACCCACTGGAAGACCTGCCGGCGGTTGGCCTCGAGCGTCTCCAGCACGTCGCCCAGCCATGCGTCCCCTCCGCTCCAGGCAGCCACCGTCGCTGCCGCGGCGAGTCCTGACACCCGGCCCAGAGTCCTGTCGGGAAACACCTCGAGGAACCGCTGACGCAGAGGTTCGGATCCGAAGTGCATGAGAGCGCATCGGAGACCGCCGATGTTGAAGGCCTTGGTCGCTGACTGCAGGGTTACGGTGGGGGCTTCTGCAACCGTCGCGAACACCGTGTGGCGATGCGGGGCATACACCAGGTCGGCGTGCACCTCATCGGACACCACGACGATCCCGTGTTCGACCGCGATGCCGGACACCCGGCGAAGCTCGGCGTCGGTGAAGACCCGGCCCGTCGGATTGTGAGGATTGCAGAGCAGCATGAGGGTGACGTCGGGGCGGGCGGCCTGCTGTTCGAGCAGATCGAAGTCGATGACGAACCCGTCAGCCTCCTCCGCCAGCGGCACATCGACGACTTTCCGGCCGCTCACCTCGATGCTTCGCATGAAGGGGGGATAGATGGGGCTGAAAATGACAACCCCGTCTCCTGGTTCGCTGAAGGCCATCACCGAGGTCGTCAGGCCCTGCACCAGGTCCGCGAGCACCGCCACCCGGTCGGCGCCGGCCTCCCAGCCGAAGCGATCGCGCATACGAGCCGCGAACGCCTGCGCGACCCCGCGGTGCTCGGCATCAAGCGGGTAGGTGAACTGTCCTGATTGCGCTGCCTCCAGCACGGCGGATCTGACGGCCTCCGCGGGCCGGAAATCCATGTCGGCCAGCCACATCGGCAGCACGTCCGGAGCATAGGCGTGCCACTTCTTGCTGATCTGGGCGCGGAGCTGGATCTCTGGGAGGGCCAGTTCCTCAGCCATGGCCGTCCCCCCATCTGGGAAATCTGCCTGTCACGTTCACGATGAGTGCCTTCCGGCTGACGACTCGGTGGTGGACAGGAGCTCCTCACCGAGGCGTTCCTCCCAATCGAGGTAGCGCACCATGTCCTCGCGGTTGCGCTCGAGCATCTTGGGCCGCCGGGCGACGAGTTCCGCGTCCTCCTTGGCCTCGGCCAGGGACACGTCAGCACCGTCGAGCCCTTCTTCGACCGGGTTGCCGGACGCGATCCATCGGTTGACGCCCCCGTCCAGGACGACGACGTCGTGATAGCCCATGCTCAGCAGCGTCCTGGCCGCGAGCGTGGAACGGAGCTCTCGATCGGAGGCGACGGCCAGGGGCGTGCCGGGAGACACGTACGTCTCGATGCGGCGTTCCAGATCGCCCCGGGGAACCCACACGGAGCCGGGAATGTGGCTCAGGGCGTACTCGCTGCTCCGTCTCACGTCCACCAGCACTCTGCTGCCGGTCAGCAGATCAGCCTGCAGCCGATCCGCAGCGATCGTGCGTATGTCCGGTCCGGGAAGGGAGAGGTCATCGAGGTAGGCATGGGGACTGCCGGCGATGACCGCGCCTCCGCCGCGGGACCACTCCTTGAGGCCGCCGGTGAGCCACGCGACTCGGCGGTATCCGATACGCGACAGCAGTCCTGCCCCGATCCTGGCGCGTGTTTCGTCATTCGAGTAACACACGAGGAGGGCGTCACGGACGCCGATGTGTTCATCCACCGCGTTGGCGAGCTGGCCTGCCGGGCAGGAAAGAGCGTCGGGGACATGGCCCGCGATGTATTCGTCGACCAGGCGTACGTCGATCAGGTAGCGGACGTCGTCGCGCTCTTCGACCTCCGATGCCTCGATGGGGAAGGCCTGGGTGCCGTCGACGAAGTCTTCCGCGAACGCCGCTGCCCGTGCCGGACCGTCCTCGGTGATCGCGGACGCGGTCCAGGGCCTTGCCTCGACGGAGAGTTCACGACCTGACATCACCCAGGCCATCGTTCCGTTGCGCAGCGCGAACACATTGCTGAAGCCGGCCTGCTTCAGCAGGTAGGCGCCGACGATGCTCCGGGTTCGTCCAGCGCAATGGACGACGATGGGGTGGTCCTTTCCCAGCCCGTCGATGCCGGCCTGGTAAAGCGTGGGGACGAGTTCACCGCCTGGAACGTGGAACGCTCCGGGAATGTGGCCCTTGGCGTACTCACTGGCCGTACGGGCGTCGAAGATGAACGTCTCCGTGCGGTCGGCGAGAGCGGCGATCCCATCGGGATCGAGCTGCTCCACCTGGTCGGTGATCGAAAGCTTCTCGCCGAACGTCTTGCCTATGACATTGACACCGTAGACCGGCGCGTTTCCCTCCTTGGACCAGCGGTTCAACCCGCCCTCCAGGACTCTGACGTCTTCATATCCCAGGTCCCGGCAGGTCCGCGCCGCCAGGCCACTTCGATGGCCATCGTTCGAATAGAGGATCAGCGGAACATTCTTCCAGGGAACCAGCTGTCGCAGGCAGATCTCGATGAGGCCACGAGGGAGGGGGCAACTGCCCGGTATCTGGCCGAGCGCATATTCGCCTCGTTCGCGTACGTCCAACAGCGCATGAGCTTTTCCCGCGTCACGCCACCGCTTGATCTCGTCGTACGTGATGAAGGCCGGGCGATCTTCAGAGGTCATGAGGCACCTGTCTTTCACAAGGGAGGAGTTCGAAGGTCATTGTGGGCGTACGCGCCAGAGGGGTTGTACGCCTCTGCAAGGTTGCCCAGGAGGGGAGAGGGCTGCGCGGCGTTCATCTCCCCAGCCCTTCCAACGACGGGCGACGACGATGCCAGTCGGTTGTTCTCTGCAGTGCCCTGGCGATCCTGAGGACGTCCCAATCCCGGCCCGGTGCCGCTGCGATCTGGAGTCCCACCGGCAGGCCGTCGCTCGCCGTTCCGCAGGGAACGGAGATCGCCGGCTGGCCGGTGACGTTGAAGCAGTAGGTGTTCGCCAGCAACGCGGCCTGCATGTCGGCTGCCTGGGCGAGGCCGCACGCTTCAATGCGGGGAGCGGTGATGGGGACCGTCGGACCGATGACGGCGTCGAACCGGCTCTGGCTCCCCAGCATCTTCGCCGCGAGTTCGCTGCGATCGTCCTTGGCCGCGCGGTATCGCCGGACGGACACCGTGAGCCCGGCCTCCAGGCGTGCCCTGACATCGTCCCCATAGTCCTCGCCACGGTCGTGCAGCCAGCGACGATGAACCTGAGCTGCTTCGAACTGAACGATGGTGCCCGTGCTGAGCCGGGCGTCCTCTTCGTGGGGAAGCTCGAAGGGTTCCACCGTCGCGCCCAGCGCTTCGACAGCGTCGAGCGCGCGACGGAAGGCATCGCTGACAGCCGGGGAGGACCGGGACACATGTGACATCACGACGCCCAGGTGTGCTCCGCGCAACGACAGTCGCCAAGGGTCGTCGTGCTCAAGCTCGCCGTGCAGGATCAGACTTCGGAAGACGCGGGCGCAGCCGGCGGCCGTGCGGCTGATCACACCGACGGTGTCGCAGGCGGGACTGAGCGGAAAAACCCCGGCGGCGGGTATCCGGCCCAGGGTCGGCTTGAAGCCTGTGACGCCGGTGAGGGCCGCGGGAACGCGTACGGATCCTCCGGTGTCGGTGCCGAGTGACGCGCCGCAGGAACCGATGGCCACGGACACGGCGCTTCCGCCACTGGATCCGCCACTGATATGGCGGCGGTCCCAGGGATTGCGGGTGGTCTGGGCCTTGTGATTGACGTTGGTGGCGCCGTAGGCGAATTCGTGCATGTTGGTCTTGCCGATGTGCACCGCTCCGGACAGCTCCACGCGGCGCCAGCATTCGGCGTTGTCGGTGGCTTGCTCGTTCAGCCACGACGATCCGGCCGTGGTCCGCAGTCCGGCGACGTCGATGTTGTCCTTGACGCTCACACCGATGCCTGCCAGCGGCCTGAACACGCCTCTTCCGAACTCGTCCGTGACGAGTCGGGAGACGTTGAGCACACGGTCCTCGCTCAGTGACACGAAGGCGCCCAGTGCCGCTTCCCAGCGGTTGATCGCCTCCAGGTAGCCGGCGGCCACCTCACGGGGAGAGATCTCTTTCCTGTAGAGGGCGGTCCTGGTCTCTTCCAGTGTCAGATCGGACGGTGACGTCGACATCTACGTCACCTCGTCGAGAACGGCGGCCGCGATCCCTCGCGGGCTACCACCATTGATCGGCATGATGTCCATGGGACACACGGACAGGAATGCGACGAGATCTCTGTCCGCCCGCAGATCGACATAGGAGCCGGCCGGCGCGGGGGATTCCCGGAACGTTATGTGCCCATCGGGGGCGACGGGAGAGTTCTGAAAGAGGTTGAGCGGGTCAGGCAGCAGCACACCGGGTGTATGTCCTGCCGCGTGCAGAGCCGACCTGAGATTGTCGGCGCAGTTGCGGTGCCCCGGAGCGTTGAGCTGCTGGTAACGCCATCGGTCGCATGGGGGCATGGTCATGTCGTGGATGCCGGGCGACGTGTCGGCGACCATCGTGATCAGCGGAACCCGTCGACAGGTGACGAAGGCACTTCCCACCACTGGCCGGATCGTGCGCAGAGCCGCACGTGAGTGGCTCATGCAAACGTGCTCGGTCCAGTCGTCCGCGGCGAAGAACCACGCGTCGACGACCTGCCCGCCGAGCGAGTTGGTCACACGCAGGGTTTCTCCCGCGGCCACGTGAAGAGTCCCGATCTCGGCCGCTTCGACCTGCTGGCTCTGCCTGCTCATGGCGACGTCCGGGGTGCTGCGGTCAGATCGACGTCGCTCCATTCGGTGGCGACGAATGCCACGCGATCACCGGAGTGCACGACGGGGTCACGTCGGATGCCGATCACCAGCACCGGCGAAGGCATGCTGATCGTTGCCACGATGTCACCGAAGGCGTTGCGGACCTCGCCGAGAGGTTGTCCCGCCGCGGCTACCTCACCGGGCGCGACGAGCGCGTGGAAGAAACCGCCGTCAGTGGTGGTGACGTGTGTACGTCGAGTAGCCCGGCATACGGAGGTCGGCCATTCGAACGGGTTCCCCTTCGCGGTGCCGATTGCCGTGGCGAGGCGGACGAGACCCGCGACGGCCCTGTCCACGGCCTCGCGGTCGAGCCGGCCTCCTGCGCCTGCCTCCAGCATGAAAGCCCGCTTGCCCAGCTCCATCATCTGATAGTCCAGCGCTCCGGCTATGTGACCGGGCAGTTCGCCTGGACCCGAGACGTCCATACGGCAGGCGACCCGTGGATCGAGCAAGGAGATCATGGACAGAAGGTCGTGCTCGTGGGCTTCTCGCGGATGCAACTTGTAGACGGCGTAGTTGCAGGCATCGAGGAAGGGGCCCATGGTGTGGATGTTGACCACAACGTCGGCCAGCGGTGCGAACTCCTCGTAAAGGCGATGGGCGAGCCGCTGCGTGCCGAGGAAGTCGGCCCTTCCGGGGAAGCTCTGATCGAGATCTACGCCGTCGAAGGGGGAATGCTTGCGCCGGTAGTCGAAGGCCAGGGGGTTGGCGACGGGCGTCACAATGACGTTGCCGTAGAGGGGAAGCGACGAGATGGCACGGAAGAACTCCGTTGCGACGATCGCCGCCTGCGACTCGTCACCGTGGACGGCCGCATTGACCCACAGGCAAGGGCCACTGCCTTTTCCGCGGGCAATCATGTAGGGAATGCCGATCGTATTGCCGCTGGCCAATCGGCCGGCCTCGACCAGGCCCCGGCCGGTGTCGCCGACGATCGTACGGCTCAGGTGGTCAGTTACCGTCGTCGTCATGACGTCTCCTGTCGGATTCATGTCCGGGGGCGGGGGCGTCAGGCCTGCCTCCGAGAAAGACGTTCTTCATCTCCGGATCACCGAGGACCTCCTCGGCCGGCCCGTGCCGATGGATACGGCCGTCGACCATGACGACGGCGACGTCCGAGGCCGCGAGACCTTCGATCACGTTCTGCTCCACCATGACGACGGACACGCCGTGGGCGGCGATCTCCTTCAGTTCGTCGAAGATCTGGCACCGCGCCTTGGGGGAGAGCCCGAGCGATGGTTCGTCGATGAGCAGCACTCTGGGGCGCGCCATCATCGCCATGGCGATCTCCAGGAGCTGCTGTTGCCCGCCGCTGAGGTTTCCGGCCGGACGCGTCCGCTGGGCGGCAAGGGCGGGGAACTGGTCCAGCGATTCGGCGACCGCGACCGCACGACTGCCGCGTGGCAGCGTGTAAACCCCCAGCTGCAGATTTTCCTGCACGGTCATGCGCGGGAAGTTGCAGCGTCCCTGAGGGACCAGGCTGATGCCGGCCTGCATGCGGCTCCAGGCGGGCAACGTGGTGATGTCACGATCGCCGATGCGGATGGACCCCTTGCACCACTTGGTCAACCCGTAGATGCCTTTGAGCAGGGACGACTTTCCTGCCCCGTTGGGGCCCACGATCGTCGTGAGGCATCCACTGGCGAACCCGTAGGTCAGATCGTTGACGATGGGCACGCCCGACAGATATCCGGCGGAAAACGCCGAGACGCTCAGATGCCGATCAGCCGGCATGACCGTCCCCCTTTCTTCCGAGGAAGGCTTCGTACACGGCCGGGTCGTCCCAGATGACCGAGGGCGGTCCCGCGGCGAGCTTCCTGCCCGCGTCCAGCACCACGACTTCGGAGCAGCAGGAGGTGATGAACTCGACGTTGTGCTCGATGATGAGAAACGTCTGGCCCTCGTTGTTGGCCTGCAGAACGGCATCGTGGATCAGGTCGATGATCCGGGGATTCACCCCCGCCAACGGTTCGTCGAGCAGGGCGATCCGTGGCTGGGTCACGAGTGCCGCAGCCAGGGCGAGCAGCTTCTTCTGGCCGTAGGACAGAATGCCGGCGGGCGCTGAACGAAGCCGCTCGAGCCCGAACTTGACCAGCCAGGACGTCGCTCGACTCATGTCCGACGAACGCCTACGAGAGCTTCCTGAACGTCCTGTCCTGTTCAGTCCGCGCAGCGAAAGACTCAGATGATCGTCCAAGGTGAGCTGGTCGTACAGTTTCACGGTCTGGAACGTTCGCACCAGGCCGGCCCTGGCGATGACGTGGGGCGCCTTGCCGAAGATGGACTCCCCATCCAGCAGGATCCGTCCGCGGTCGGGTTGCACGAAGCCGGTCACGCAGTCGAGAGCCGTCGACTTACCCGATCCGTTCGGGCCGATGAGGCCGAGTACGCTACCCGTGCTGAGGGTGAAATCGACATCCGACAGTGCCGCAACGCCCATGAACGACTTTCCCAGGCCGGTGACCTGCAGGGCTGGAGGGGCCGTACCCCCGGGGGCGGTCATCACGAGCGGCCACCTTTCATGGCGCGCAGATGTCTGTTCATCGCCCGTGCTCGGAGGAATCCTCCGACACCTTGCGGAACGAAAAGCAGTCCGAGAACCAGCAGTGCGCCGTAAACGATGAGGCGGGCCTCGTCCGCCATGCGCAGCACCTCAGGAAGCACGGCGAAGAGCACGGCACTGTAAGCGACCGGCCAGAAGGTTCCCGCACCTCCGAGGATCACGATGATGAGCATCACCTGCATGAGGTAGAAGTCGAAGATGGACGGGTCGATGGTGGTCAGCCGGAAGGCGTGGAGCGCTCCTGCCAGCCCGGTGACGAACGCGCAGAAGGTGAAGACGGCGAGCTTGTACGTGTTCGTCGCGTAGCCCTGCGCCTTGGCCAGCGGCTCGTTGTCGCGGATGGCGATCATCACGCTGCCCGCGGCCGATTTCACCAGGCGTTGCATGGCCCACAACGCGAGCACGGTGAAGCCGGCCAGCAGGTAGTAGTAGCTTCTCGGCGTGTCCGCCGCCAGCTCGACGGAGCCCAGCGACAATGACGGGGCGGGCAGCCCGAACATGCCTTGCCTTCCGCCGGTCACGCTGGTCCACTCCGCGGCGACGATCGCACAGAGCAAGGTGAAGCTCAGCGTGATGATGGCGAACGCGCCCTCCGACAAGCGCACGGTGACGGCTCCGACAGCCGCGGCGACCAGGGCGGCCACTCCACCGCCGGCGAGAAAGGCCGCGGGTTGCCACAGGTCGGTGTGGGTCACCAGCCAGCTGGTGGCATATCCTCCGATGCCGACGAAGGCGACCTGGGCGAAGGAGAGCATTCCCACGTAGCCGTACAGCAGGTTGAAGGCCGTTCCCAGCACCATGAACGTCAGCGCGAGGTTGGCGACGTCGATGAAGTAGTCGTCGGTCACCACGGCAGGTGCCAGCGCGATGGCGGCGATTGTGGGAAGCAGCGGATCGAGGTGCCGGCCTCCCAGCCATCTGGTCAGATGAGACGAGGGCTTGCCCGACATCGCGTCACCTGTTTCAGCTGGATCATGCACTTTCAGGTCCGCCGTCATACTCGTACCTCTGTCGAGAACAGGCCCTGCGGCCTCACCAACATAATTGCGATCATGAACAGGAAGACACTGACACTTTGGGTCATGGCGGATCCGTAACCTCCGGCGAAGCTCTCGAGCATGCCGACGAGATAGGAGACGATCACTGCACCGGGCACGCTGCCCAGGCCGCCGATGACGACGATGGCGAACACCTTGAAGACGATCGTGATCCCCATTTGCGGGCTCACCGTGAAGACCGGCGTCAACGTCGCACCGGCGATGCCGGCCAGGCCGACACCGAGAGCCATCGCCAGCCGGCCGATCCGCTCCGGAGAGATTCCCACGACCAGCGCCGCCGTGGGGTTCTGGGAGACGCCGCGCATGGCCCGGCCCACCTGCGTCCGGCTGAGCAGCAGGTAGAGCACCCCGAGCGTGACGACCGCCACGACGACGATGAAGGCGCGTCCGATCGGGATGATCACGTCTCCCAGCACGAGGTGACCTTGCGGCCTGCTGTCCTCGGGCAACTGCCGTGGCCCTGCGCCCCAGAGCATGATCGCCCCGTTCTGGATGATCATGGCCAGGCCCAGGGTCAGCAGCATGGTCCTGGAGAATGCTCCGTCGGCAGGAAGGCGGCGGAGCAGACCTTCCTGCATGACGATTCCTATGAGCGCCATGGTCGCCGCGGTGAGCAGGATGCCCACCCAATAGCCGGTGAGCGGGATGAAGAAGTAGGCGGCGAACGCCCCCAGCATGTACAACGCCCCATGGGCGAAGTTCACAACATTGAGAACACCGAAGATGACGGCCAAGCCTGCGGCGAGCAGCGCATAGCTGGACCCCAGCACCACGCCATTGGCGATCAGTTCCCAGGTGTACGTCGCGTCCACGCGATGACCTCCAGTCGTCAGTCTGCCGACGGGGACGGATCAGGTGACGACATCCGACACGATGACGGTCTTGCCATTTCTGATCTGCATGATGAATGCCTTGTCGTGGGCCTGGTGGTTGGCATCGAACTTCAGCGTGCCTCCGGTAAGAGAGGCGAGGTCGGTGCTCACCAGTGCTTTCTGAATGGCCTTCGGTTCGGCGCTCTTCGCTCGGCGAATGGCATCCGCGATCACCATGACGGCGCTGTAGCCCTCGAATGATTCATAGGTGGGCGGGGTTTTGTAGGCGCTCTCATAGGCTTTGGCGAACTTCGCGTTCGCCGGCGTCCGGATCAGAGAACTGTAGGGGTAGACGCTGGACGATCCGGCGAACTGCCCGTCCTTGAGGATTTCGAGGTTCTGGCCCTCGAGTTCGACGCGGCCCGTCACCGGCAGCCCCAGTTTGGCGCTGGCGGCCTGGCGCAGGTACGAAAGATGATCGGCGCCTGTGATGTACAGGGCGACCGACTGAGTGCCGTTGTTGCGATATTTGCTGATCTGCGGTGAGAAGTCAGAGGTCCCCTGGGCCACGAAGTCGACCGCCGTCACCTTGATGCCCTTGTCGGCGAGCGCCTTTTCCAGGGCTGCGGCGCCTGTCCGGCCGTACGTGCTGTCCTCGGCAAGGATGGCCACCTCGCGCGCATCGCCTGCTGTTTGCAGGTATGTGGACAGGGCGACGGCGAGCGTCGCGTCAGAGGGATTGATCCGGAACGTGAAGTCGTTGCCTCCCTTGCCGGCTCCCGTGGTGATGTCGGGCGACGTGGACGTCGAGACCACCAGTGGCACCTGATATCGCTTGGCCAGCGGCATCGCGGCAAGGGTGACCCCGCTGCACAGAGCGCCGATCACTGCGGACACCTGCTGCTGGGTGATGAGTTTGGTGACGGATCCAACGCCATCGGTCGGGTTGCAGGCATTGTCCTGGGCGGCGAGTGCGAGTTTTCGGCTCCCCAGGAGACCACCGTCTTTGTTGACCTGATCGATGGCCAGCTGTACGCCGTTGCGTTCGTTTTCTCCAAGCGCGGCGGCTGATCCTGACAGGGGGGTTGAGAGGCCGATCTTGATGGGGTCGGAGCCTGTGCTCGGATCGTCGGCCGAGTTTGCACAACCCACGGCCGTGAGAGTGAGAGCAACGGCTGCTACGAGTGTTTTGCTACGCATCTTCTGTGCCTCTTAGCTGATCAGACGCTGAGCGCGACGCGTCCGTTTCATGACCTGGCTGGGTGATGCCCGGTCTGGCGTGAAGTAGCCGACTCAAGGGTTGATGCTCGAACATCTACCTACAGTCGACTGCATGTAGCTACAATCGACTGCATGTACGCTGCCTGTCAAGTGCTTCATTTGGATGATTTCCTGCGACTCCACACCTTCACATGGGGAGGCAACAGTCGATGAACGAGCCGTCAGGCCGTGGATCGAAGCCGCCGACGCACAAGCTGATCGCGGAGGTGGCCGGAGTGCATCCTTCGACGGTGTCGAGGATTCTCCGACGGGCACCTGGACCCCGCAGGGCGGATTTCGCAGAGACCGAAGAGCGGGTGCGGGAGGTCGCCAAACGTCTCGGCTATCGCCCCGACCTCACGGCGGCGAGCCTTCGAACCAGACGCAGCATGGTTCTGGGGGTCCTGCTGCCGAAGCTGCACGACGTCGTGCTCGCCACGATTCTCAGCGGTATCGACACCGCGGCCTTCGGCCTCGGCTACCAGACCATCGTCACCAACACCCTGGGCGCGCCGGAACGGCGCCGGGAGCGGGTCGAGATGCTTCTCAGCCGCAGGGTCGACGGCCTGGTGATCGGCGACCCCACCCTCGATGAGAAGATCTACGAAGAGTTGTCCCGATCCAGGACCCTGCATGTCCTGGTCAACCACCGTGCCGAAGGGCACGTCTCGGTGACCGGAAACGACGTGCTGGGAGGACGGTTGGTGGGCGAGCACCTCCTGCAAGCAGGTCATCGCGAGATCGGCATCATCGCCGGGCCGCGTTACCCCACTGCTCTCGATCGGGTCCGAGGATGCGTGGAGGTGTACGAGCGAGCCGGCATCGCCGTCGGCCGAGCGCAGATCGTCCACACGGATTTCGACCCCCAGGGGGGACGGCGAGCTGCGCAGGAGCTGCTCACGTTGCCGCGCCGCCCAACGGCGATCTTCGCGGTCAATGACTCCGCGGCCATAGGGGCGATGGGGGCACTCAGGGACAACGGGCTGGTCGTGGGGCGCGACATGGCACTGGTCGGCTACAACGACATCGCGATCGCGCAGGATCTTCCGATCCCGTTGTCGAGCGTCCACACGCCCTTGCGGGAGATGGGGGAGACAGCGGCACGAGCACTGATCGACATGCTCGAGGGGCGGACGAGTGGGTCGGTCGCACTTCAGCCCCGGTTGGTGGTGCGTGATTCGAGCTCCTCGGTCGCACCTGTCACGGCCCCTGTGACGGCGCCGCGGACCCGCGGCGAGCCAGGCGCGAACGATGGCTGGGCCGCCGCCCCGCTGAAATGAGATGAGTTTCGCCGGCTCCGGAGGTCTCTACAGGCATGCGAAAAGTCATCTACTGCATGATGGTGTCGCTCGACGGCTACGTTGAGGCGCCCGGCGGCGACATCGGCTGGACCGCCCCCGACGACGAGGTGCACGCGTTCTGCAACGACATGGCGCGCGGCATGGGGGGCGCCCTCTACGGCAGGCGCATGTACGAGAACATGTCCGCCTTCTGGCCCACGGCCGACCGGCGTCCGGACGCCCCGCCGGTCGTCACGGACTTCGCGCGGGTCTGGCGGGCCATGCCGAAACACGTCTTCTCCAGGACGCTCACCGAGGTGGGCTGGAACAGCACGCTCATGACCGGCGATCTCGAGGAGGAGGTCACGAGGCTGAAGCGGCAGGACGGCGGCGACCTGGAGGTGGGCGGGGCGACACTGGCGCACAGCCTGGTGCGGCTCGGCCTGGTCGACGAGTTCCAGCTGCTCATGCACCCGGTCGTGCTGGGCCAGGGCCGGCGGTTCTTCCCGGAACTCGCCGCCTCGGTCAGAACCCGCCTGGTCGAGAGCAGGGTGTTCGACTCCGGCGTCGTCTACCTCCGCCACCAGGTGATGTGACCCTTGCAGGCCGGCCTCCGATCCCTTGGGAAGGTGCATCCTTTGCCGTGAGTTTTGCTCGGCGCATAGACGCCGATGGGAATAAGTGATTAGATCACTTGATATGTCCGAGGTAACGCGGCCCACGCTTTCCGACGCTCTCACCGAGCGCATGCTGGAGCTCATCCGCAAGGGCGGGCACCGGCCAGGCGACAGGCTGCCCTCGACCAGGGAGCTCTCCCAGCGTTTCGCCGTCACCACCCCGACGTTGCGCGAGGCGCTGCGCAGGCTCGAGGCCACCGGCGCCATCGAGCTGCGGCACGGCTCCGGCATCTACGTCGGTGCCGCCATCGAGCGGCTGGTCCTGCCCAACCCCAACATGCGTGAGGTGCACGCCGCCCAGCTCGTCGAGCTGCTCGGGGCGCGGATCGTCATCGAGCCGCCGCTGGCCGCGATGGCCGCGCAACACGCGGAGGGCGAGGAGCTGGCCGCGCTCAAGGGCGTGCTCGACAGGGCGGGCAAGCACCTGCGCGGCGACGACGCCGAGCTGCACGAGGCGAACATGTCCTTCCACCGGGCGACCGCGCGGATGGCGGGCAACAGCGTGCTCCACGAGGTCGTCGATTCGCTGCTCCTCGTCCATGGGCCGGAGCAGCGGGAGATCCTGCAGATCTTCGACGACCGGCGGCGTGACTACGACGAGCACCTGGCGATCCTGGAGGCCATCGAGGCGCGCGACGCGGCTCAGGCCGAGGACCGCATGCGGGCCCATCTGGTCGAGGTCAGGACGGTCATAGAGCACAGGTTGCACCCCCCGGGTTGAACCCCCCGGTTGAACCCCCGATGGAAACAAGGAGGCCGGCCCATGTTCCGGTCACGTGTGGTCACGCTCGGCGTGGCGGCGCTCGTCCTGACCGCCTGCGGTGGCAACGGCGCCGACGCGCCGCAGGAGAAGAAGACCGAGCTGACGCTGTACAACGACAAGGGCGCCTGGACGAAGTACTTCGACGAGATGAGTGCTCTGTCCAAGCAGAGCGTCGGCCTGAGCATCAAGCCGACGGGATACACCGACTCGGCCCAGTACCAGGCGTTCATCAAGGCGTCGTTCCGCACCGACGTCAAGCCTGACCTGTTCACCTGGCAGACCGGGGGAATGCTGGAGCAGATCGTCAAGCAGAAGCAGGTGGCCGACACCTCGGCCATCTGGCAGGAGGCGATCAAGAACGGCGACCTGTCGAAAGACCTCATGCCCTACTACACGATCGGCGGCAAGCAGTACTGCGTGCCGATGAACGTCGCCTACTGGGGCATGTTCTACAACAAGAAGATCTTCGACAAGCACGGCCTGAAGCCCCCGGAGACCTGGGACGACCTCATCAAGACCGCCGACACGCTGAAGCAGAACGGCGTGAAGGCCTTCTACCACACCAGCGTGCTGTTCTCGTTCGTCTGGTTCGAGCAGCTCCTGGCCGGCACCGACCCCGACCTGTACGACCGCCTGTCCACCGGCGAGGCGAAGTACACCGACCCGGGCGTCGTCCAGGTCATGGAGAAGTGGAAGCAGCTGATCGACGCCGGCTACTTCATCAACCCGGGCGACAAGACCGACCCCGCCGACGTGCTGAAGAACGGCAAGGCCGCGATGGTGTCGCTCGGCACCTGGTTCAACACCAGCATGACCCAGCGCGACCTCAAGGCCGGCGAGGACTACGACTTCTTCGTCATTCCCAACGTCAACCCCGCACTGCCCAAGACCTCGATGATCTTCGAGAGCGGCCCGCTGTGCTCGCTCACGAAGGCGGCCGACCCCGACGCCAGCACGAAGTACCTCAAGTGGTGGACGACCGCCGAGGCCCAGGAGAAGTGGGCGACGAGCCGTGGTGACGTGAGCGCCAACCCGAAGGTGAAGATCGAGGACAAGGCGCTCGGCGCCGTCACCAAGGACGCGGGCGGCGGGAAATACCGCCTGGTCAACCGCTACTTCGAGGCCACGCCGCCGCCCGTGCTGACGGCCGCGCTCGACGGGTTCAGCAAGTTCGTCACCCAGCCTGGCTCGTACAAGGAGGTCCTGGAGACCATCCAGCAGGCCGCCGACGAGTACTGGAGCACGCACCAGTGAGCGAGGGAGCATCCGGGCGACCGAGCCTGCCTCACGGAGTGAGGCCATGAGCACGCGTGCTCCCTTGCTCGGCCGCTTCAAGCACGGTTACGTCGCGCCGGCCGCTCTCCTGGTCGCGGGGCTGCTCTACGCGCCGTTCGTGTGGACGGCCTACCTGAGCCTGACCCGCTACGACGGCCTTGAGCCGCCGGCGTGGATCGGGCTGCGCAACTTCACCAAGCTGTTCGACGACCCGGCGCTGCTCACCTCGACCCGCAACACGCTGATCTGGGTGGTCGGCACGATGGTGCTGCCGGTCGGCCTCGGGCTGCTGGTGGCGGTGTTGTCGTACGACCTCAAGGGCGGCGCCTGGTACCGCCTGCCGTTCATGTTGCCGTACGCGCTGAGCGGCGCCGGCCTCGCCATGGTGTGGAGCCCGATCCTGTCCCACGGCGGGATCGCCAACCTGATGCTCGGCGTGGACACCGCGTTCCTCCAGGACGCGCCCACCAACACCGTCGCCATGCTGCTGGTCTGGACGTGGCAGCAGCTCGGGGTCAACACGCTGCTGTTCGTGGTGGGCCTGCAGTCGATCCCCAAGGAGCCCATCGAGGCCGCCCGGCTCGACGGCGCCTCGGGGTGGCGGCTGTTCAGGCACGTCATCTGGCCGCTGATGAGGCCGCTGACGGCCGTCGTGGTGGGGCTCGCGCTGGTGGCCGGGCTGAAAACGTTCGACATCGTGTGGGTGCTGACGCAGGGCGGGCCCGGCCGCAACTCGGAAACCCTCGCGGTGACGATGTACAAGGAGACGTTCGTGGCCAGCGACTACGGCTACGGGTCGGCGGTCGCGGTGGTGTTGACCGTGGTCACGGGGCTGGCGTCGTACCTCTATCTCAAGAGGCAGGTGACCGCCACATGATCAGGCGTGCCGTGCTCGTCGTGCTCGGGCTGGTCTGGCTCGGGCCGACGTACCTGCTGCTGGTCAACGCCGCGCGCCCGGCCGGCTCGTACGATCCGGGCAGCGCGTGGGTGCCGTCCGGCGACTTCGCGCTGTTCGAGAACTTCGCGCGGGCGCTCGACAGCGCCGACCTGACCCAGAGCCTGGCCAGTACCGCGCTCTACAGTTTCGTCTCGCCGCTGCTCGGCGTGCTCGTGGGCGCGCTGGCCGGCTACACGATCGTGGTGCTGCGGCTGAGGTACGGGTTCTGGTGGTTCCTGCTGATCTTCGGTGGCACGATCTTCCCCTCGCAGATGTTGCTCGTGCCGCTCTTCGTCGGCTACAGCGACGCCGGCCTGTACGACTCCAGGCTCGGCATGATCCTCATCTACACGGCGATCAACGTGCCGCTGGCCGCGTTCGTGCTGCGCAACTTCTACTCCGGCGTGGCGTTCTCGATCTTCGAGGCCGCGCGGATGGACGGCGCCTCCACGTGGCGGATCTTCTGGCGCATCTACCTGCCGATCTCGGCCAGCGCGCTGACCGCCGTGTTCATCCTCGAGTTCACCTTCATCTGGAACGACCTCATCTTCGGCCTGACCCTGACGCAGACCGAGGAGGTGCGGCCCGTGATGACCGCCATCGCCGGCCTCATGACCGACGTGTACGCCGGGACCCCGGTGCCCGTCGGCCTGGCGGCGGGCCTCGTGGTCTCGTTGCCGACGGTCGTGTTGTTCCTCGCCACCCAGCGCCTCTTCGCCAGGGGCCTGTCTCTAGGGAGTGTTTGATGACGAGCCGGTTGCTCCAGCGGAGCCTGGGCAGTCCCGACTATGACGGGATCAGGCAGGCGCTGCGCGACGACACCTCGACACCGGTGATCAGCGTGCGCGGGCTGGAGGTACGGGTCTCGGTGTTGCCGCTGTTCACCCACGACGGCCGCCAGGCGGTCAGGGTGTCCAGCACCCGGCCGCTGACGCACACGCTGGTGGATGTGGACAGCGGGTCGGGCAGCGACGTGACGCTGCTGGTGCCGGAGGTGGACGCGCCCCGCGAGCTGACGCTGGAGTGCCGCGACGACGCGGGTGTGGTCGGCTCGGCCCGGATCACGGTGACGCCGCAGCGCAAGTGGAGCGTGTTCGTCGTGCACCACTCGCACCTGGACATCGGCTACACCGACCCGCAGGGCACGGTGCTCCGCCACCACCTCGACTACCTGGACGCGGCGCTGCGGCTGGCCGAGGAGACCTCGTCCTGGCCGGACGACGCCAAGTTCCGGTGGAGCGTCGAGTCGTCGATGCCGGCGCTGAAGTGGCTCGACGCGCGGCCGCCCGAGATGGTCGAGGCGTTCGCCGCGCGGGCCCGCGAGGGCGTCATCGAGGTGACGGCGCTGCCGTTCCAGCTGCACACCGAGGCCTGCTCGACCGAGGAGCTGCACCGCCAGCTCCGCTTCACCTCCCAGCTCAAGGACCGGTACGGCTTCGCCACCACGTCCGCGATGCACACCGACGTGCCGGGCGCGGTCGTCGGCCTGGTCGACGCGCTCAGCGCGCACGGCGTGCGCTACCTGGCCGCGGCCCACAACTGGGCCGGCCGTTCGGTGCCCTACCTGCACGGCGGCGACAAGCTGACGAGGCCGTTCCGGTGGCGGGCGCCGAGCGGCAACGAGGTCATCGTGTGGTTCACGGACACGCCGCACGGCATGGCGTACATGGAGGGCAACACGGTCGGGCTGACCGACTCCTTCGAGCTGGCCGACGACCTGCTGCCGCGCTACCTGTCGGCGCTGGCCACGCGGGGCTACCCGTACGGGCCGGGCACGTTCGGGTGGCAGGGGCCGGACGCGCCCAAGGAGCCGTACGAGCTGGACGTGCTGCACCTGCGGGTGCAGGGGGCGCACGCCGACAACGCGGGCCCGTCGATCGTGCCGGCGTCGATCGCCCGCAGGTGGAACGAGCAGTGGGCCTACCCGCGCCTGCGCTCGGCCGCCAACAAGGACTTCTTCGAGCACGTCGAGGAGCGCTACCTCGACCGGCTCTCCGTGCACGAGGGCGACTGGACCGACTGGTGGGCCGACGGGCTCGGCTCGGGCGCGCGCCCGCTCGGCTACGTGCGCAGGGCCCAGTCGGCGCTGCGGGTGGCCGAGACGCTGCACACGCTGGCCGGCGAGGACGCCACCGAGCAGATCGACGCGGCCTACGACAAGGTGGCGCTGTTCAACGAGCACACGTGGGGCGCGGCCAACCCGTGGGAGGACGCCGAGGAAGCGGGCGACTCGGGCGGCCTGCAGTGGACGCGCAAGTCGTCGGGCGCCTACCAGGCCCAGGACGACGCGTCCGACCTGCTGCACGCCGCGACCCGCAGGTTCGCCGCCGCGCTGACGGGGGCCGGAGGGGAGCCGGGGACGGGCGGCGCGCTGGCCGCGTTCGCCGTCTTCAACCCCGGCACGCGGGCGCGCACCGACGTCGTGCGCGCGTTCCTGCCGAGGGACGTCGTGGGCGTGGACGTGCCGATCGCGCTGGTGGACGCGCGGAGCGGGCGGACGCTGCCGCACCACGAGGAGCTGGTCGACCCGGTGGACTGGCCGACCCGGCCGATCGGGCGGCACGTGCACGCGGTCGTCGAGGACATCCCGGGGTACGGCTACGCCCGCCTCGACGTCGTGCCCGGCGAGACCCAGGCCCCCGAGCCGGTCGAGCTGGACCTGGACGGGGTGATCGAGAACGAGTTCTACCGCGTGGCGTACGACGTGCGCGAGGGCTACGTCAGCTCGATCTTCGACAAGCGGGCGGGCCGCGAGCTGGTCAACGGCGAGGCCGCGGCCGGCTTCGGCCAGTACGTCTACGACCAGTACGCCACCGCCCCGCATTTCAACCACATGTCGGGACACGTGGGGGCGCATGACCGCACCCTTCTCGGCGACCGCGCCATCGGCAGGAACGCCGTCATCACCAAGGTCCAGCGCACCGCCGTGGGCGAGAAGCTCGTCGTGGAGCTGCGGGCCAAGGGCGTCGACTGGCTGCGCACCACGATCGAGCTGCACAACGGCGTGCCCAGGGTCGACCTGACCTACCAGCTCGCCAAGCAGGGCACCCCCTCGAAGGAGGCGGTCTTCCTGGCCTTCCCGTTCGCCGCGGGCCAGGCCACGGCCTGGGAGCTGACCGGCGGCGTCGGCGGCCCCGACGTGCCACGGGTGCCGGGCTCGGCCGAGTACATGTTGCCGATCCGGCACTGGATCGCGTTCGAGGACCCCGAACTGACCATCGCCTGGGCCACGCTGGAAGCGCCGCTGGTGCAGCTCGGCACCATCCACATGCCGTACGCGCCGTTCCCGCCGACCCTCGACCAGGAGGACGGCACGGTCTACTCGTGGGCGCTCAACAACATCTGGGACACGAACTTCCCCGCCCAGCAGCAGGGCGAGACCACGTTCCGCTACGCGGTCACCAGCGAGGCCGGAACGGGAGGCAGGCGGCTCGGGGCGGCGGTCGCCTCCGGGCTGACCGAGCCGTTCGTCGGCGCGCTCATCGGCGACGGCCCCGCCGCCACCGAGACGTACGTCTCCGTCGACCACCCCGACGTGCTGGTCACGTCGCTCGGGCGGTCGGGTGACGAGCGCGTGGTGCGGCTCCAGTCGCTGGCCGCCGAGCCGGTCGAGGCGACGGTCACGCTGCCGGGCCTGCGCTCGGCCCGCGGGCTGGACGTGGTGGACGAGTCGGTCAAGGTACGGCTGCCCGCCTGCGGGGTCGCCGTCGTCTGGGGGACGTGCGCGTGAAGATCGTTGACATCAGGGCCACGACGGTCGCGGTCCCGCTCGAAGCGCCGCTGCGGCACAGCAACGGCGCGCACTGGGGGCGGTTCGTCCGCACGATCGTCGAGGTCGAGGCCGACAACGGGCTGATCGGCCTGGGGGAGATGGGCGGCGGAGGCGAGAGCGCGGAGTCGGCCTTCCGCGCGCTCGTGCCGTACCTGAAGGATCATGACCCCTTCCAGCTGGAGGCGCTGCGCTTCAAGATCGCCAACCCGACGGCCTCGCTCTACAACAACAGGACCCAGCTGCTGGCCGCCATCGAGTTCGCCTGCGTCGACCTCATCGGGCAGCACCTCGGCGTGCCCGCCAGCGACCTGCTGGGCGGGCGCGTCCGCGACGCCGTCCCGTTCGCCTCCTACCTGTTCTTCAGGTACGCCGCCGAGGGCCACGCCGAGATCCGCACGCCCGACCAGCTCGTCGCGCACACCGCGGAGCTCAAGGCGGCGCACGGGTTCACCGTGCACAAGCTCAAGGGCGGCGTGTTCCCGCCGGACTACGAGCTGGAGTGTTACCGGGCGCTGGCCGAGGCGTTCCCCGGCGACCGGCTCAGGTACGACCCGAACGCCGTGTTGTCGGTGGCGGAGGGCCTGCGCTTCGGCCGGGCCATCGAAGGGCTCAACAACGACTACCTGGAGGACCCGGTCTGGGGGCTCGAAGGGCTCAGGGCCGTGCGCGAGCAGGTCAGGGTGCCGCTGGCGACCAACACGGTCGTGGTCAACTTCGAGCAGCTCGCCTCCAACGTGCTGCGCAGGGCCGCCGACGTGGTGCTGCTCGACACGACCTTCTGGGGCGGCATCCGGCCGTGCGTGAAGGCGGCAGGGGTGTGCGAGACGTTCCAGATCGGGGTGGCCGTGCACTCGTCGGGCGAGCTCGGCATCCAGCTCGCGACCATGCTCCACCTCGGCGCGGTGCTCCCGAACCTCACCTACTCCGCCGACGCGCACTACCACCAGCTGCGCGACGACGTGATCGAGGGCGGCAAGATGGCGTACTCGGAGGGCGCCATCGCCGTGCCCGACGGCCCGGGGCTGGGCGTGCGGCTCGACAGGGAGCGGGTGGCGGAATACGCCGAGCTCTACCGCGAGATGGGCGGCTACCCGTACGACCGCGACCCCGGCCGGCCCGGCTGGTACGCCACCGTGCCCAACGCGCGCTTCGCCGACCCCACCGTCGCGTCCGTGGAGTAGCACCATAATGATGCGGTATGTCTGAACCCTCGCGGCCCGCCCCGCCCGCCGACAACCTGGTCACCACCTCCCACACCCTGCCGTCGGGGGAACGGTACACCGCCACCGCCGGCACGATCGTGTTGCGCGAGGAGGTCTACACCGACGGCGCCTTCGACGGCCTGCGCCCCAAGGCCGAGATGTTCGTCACCGCGTACACGCTGGACGGCGCCGACCCGCTGACCCGGCCGGTGACGTTCGCCTTCAACGGCGGCCCCGGCTCGTCGAGCGTGTGGCTGCACCTGGGCGTGCTCGGGCCGCGCCGGGTCGTCATGGGGGACGCGGGCGCGCTCCTGCCTCCTCCGTACGGCCTGGCCGACAACGAGGAGAGCCTGCTGGCGGTGAGCGACCTGGTCTTCATCGACCCGGTCTCCACCGGCTACTCGCGGGCGGCCGAGGGGGAGAAGGCGGAGCCGTACCACGGGTTCACCGGCGACCTGGAGTCGGTCGGCGAGCTCATCAGGCTGTGGACGACCAGGAACGCGCGGTGGATGTCGCCGAAGTTCCTGGCGGGCGAGTCGTACGGCACGGTCAGGGCCGCCGGGCTGGCCGAGCACCTGCAGTCGCGTTACGGCATGTACGTCAACGGCGTGATGCTGATCTCGTCGGTGCTCGACTTCATCACCGGCGAGTTCAACGAGGGCAACGACCTGGCCCACGCCCTCTACCTGCCGACCTACGCGGCCATCGCGCACTACCACGGGCTGCACGGCGACAGGCCGCTGGCCGACGTGCTGCGCGAGGCCGAGGAGTTCGCCGAGCGCGACTACCCGTGGGCGCTGGCCCGCGGCAACCGGCTCACTACCGATGAGCGCGCGTCCGCCGTGGCCAGGATCGCCGCGCTGACCGGGCTCAGCGAGGACTACGTCGACCGGGTGAACCTGCGGATCGAGCACATCCGGTTCTTCACCGAGCTGCTGCGCCCGCGCCGCCGCGTCGTCGGCCGCCTCGACGGGCGCTTCACCGGCTGGGACCCCGACGCGGGGCGCGAGCGCTTCTTCGCCGACCCCAGCATCAACGCGATCATGGGGCCGTACAGCGCGGGGCTCAACCACTACCTGCGCACGGAGCTCGGCTACGCCAACGACCTGCCGTACGAGGTGCTCACCTCGCGGGTCTACCCGTGGTCGTTCAAGGAGTTCGAGGGCGCGCACGTCAGCGTCACCGACAAGCTGGCCGCCGCCATGCGCGCCAACCCGCACCTGCGCGTGCACGTGGCCAGCGGCTACCACGACGGCGCGACCCCCTACTACGCCGCCGAGCACGCCCTCGCCCACCTGCCGGTGCCCGCGGAGCTGGCCGCCAACGTCGAGTTCAAGTACTACGAGGCCGGCCACATGATGTACGTCCACGAGCCCAGCAGGCTGCGCCAGTCAGCCGACCTCGCCGCTTTTGTGCTGGGCCAGCAGGCTTGACGCCCGTTTCAGCCGCTGCTTGAGGTTGGCGCGGAGCGCGGCGAACCGCCCGGGATTGTCGGCGATGACTTCCTGCTGCAGTTCGGCGTCGGCTCCGTACCAGGCCAGCACGAGGCCCGACGACCACTTGCACCGGGTGTCGGCGGTCGCCGTCTGCTTCTCCTCCTCGCTGACCTCCGGATCGTCCAGGTTCCAGCGGCTGTCGGCGATGGCCGCCTCCGGCGACGGGTAGGAGTGGCCGGCCTGGCTCATGCACGACTGCCAGCGCCTGACCGCCTCCTTCACCGAGGGGTCCTTGGCCGCCTGCTCCAGCGTGAGCGAGTCCTGCAGCGACAACCACGGCCAGTCCGCCTTGCGTGCCCCCTTGTCCAGGGCCTGCGTCGCGCGGTCCAGGCAGCCGCGGTCGGCGGCGGTGCCGTACAGGCGGTGGCGGACGGGCTTGGGCAGCTTGGCGGCCCACGCGCCGGTCGTGTCGGGAGAGGGCGGCCTGGCCAGGTGGTAGCCGTACTGCTTGGCCGCCTCGATGTCCGAGACACCGTAGCGGCGGGAGTTGCCGGGATCGACCGCGGCGATCGTGTCGGCGTCCTCGGCGGGTGGGGTGACGGTGTCGCCCCGCTCGCGCATGCACTGGACGACGAGATGGTTGTGGGCATTGCCCAGAACGGCCCGTTGCTTGGGAGTGGTCTTGTAGGCGTCGAACGGCAGCACCAGCTGCGTCATCGCGGCGGCGTCCTTGCCGGGCGCCGCAGGCTCGGCGGGCTCGTCGGCGGCACAGGCCGCGGCCGACGCCACCAGCAGCAGCGTGCTCGCGAGGAGCCCCCGGCGACCGGTTTCCGGCGGCCAAGCCCGGAAACCGGCACTCCCGTCATTTCTCAGCGGCACCAGATGTCGATCGCGCTGGTGCGGTTGTTGCCGATGGCGTTGTTCGACAGGTAGCCGTCGTTCGAGTTGTGCGTGAACGTGCTGTGCGCGCCGGTGTAGCCGGGGTGCTGCCACAGGGTGGCGCTGCAACCGACCCGGTTCCTGACCGAGCTGGTCTCGTTGTCCATGCTGTGCCAGGTGTTGCTGAAGTCCCAGTTCAGCCAGTTGTTGTCGGCAAGGTTGGAGTCGTCCTGGACGAAGTCGCGCCAGTGGTCGATCTGGCCGCGGTTGTAGTCGAAGCCCGCGTACAGGCAGACACGACCGCCGTAGCAGGTCGAGCGGGGGCTCGCCACCGCGGTGGCCGCGGGGGCGGCCACGGTGAACATCGCGGCCACGGCGACGATGCCGGCGGCCTTCTTGGATAGCCTCACAGGTCTCTCCTCGATCGGTGAGTCGTTTTCGACCTCGGTAACTTAGCGTGCCGAATCGAACACGAGTCGTGGTGACTCGCCGATCCCGTAAGGGCTGCGCGCCCGTGCAAGGTCGCGTGCCCTGGCCCGCCGACTCACTCGTATCAGTCCTGTGACTTGGCCTTTCGTCGCGTTGACGGAACTGTTGCCGGCTCTGGTGGGCCGGTGGAGGAACCCGTGGTCTCCGCTCGACCTACTCCGGAAGCGCTGCCGGGTTCTGGGCCAGCAGCCCGCCGTCCACGCGGTGCTCGGCCCCGGTGATGAACGACGCGCGCGGGCCCGCCAGGAACGCCACCATCTCCGCCACCTCATCGGGCTTGGCCACGCGGCCCAGCGGGTGGGAGCGGCCCCACTGCGCCACCTGCTCCTCCTGCGACAGCTCGCCGCGCCACAGGTCGGCCGCCCAGCGCAACATCGGCGTGTCGACCGAGCCGGGGCAGACCACGTTCACCCTGATCCCGTCGGCCGCGTGGTCGAGCGCCATGGCCCTGGTCAGGCCGTTGAGCGCGGCCTTGCTCGCGGTGTAGGCGGCCACCTGGGCCTGCGAGGAGAACGCCTGGACCGACGACATGATCACGATCGAGCCGCCGCCGCGGGCCCGCAGCCTCGGCACCGCCGCTTTGCACGCGAGATAGACGCCCTTGAGGTTGATGTCGAGCACCTCGTCCCAGACCTCTTCAGGGGTGTCCTCGACCGTGCCGTAGCGCTGCACGCCCGCGCAGGTCACCACGATGTCGAGCCCGCCGAACCTGGCCACGGCCAGGTCCACGAGGTCGCGCATGGCGCCGGCGCTGCGGACGTCGGCGATCCGGCCGACGACGTGCTCGCTGTCGAGTTCGGCGCTCTGGTCGGTGCCGCAGAAGACCACGGACGCCCCGCCGTCGGCCAGCCGGTCGACCACCGCCCGGCCGATGCCCATCGACCCGCCCGTCACCAGCGCGACTTTCCCGCCGAACTCGCTCATGCCAGCACCTCCGCGCGCAACCGCAGTTCCTTCGTCTCGTGGGGGTTCAGGGTGAGGGCCGTGCCGTTGGCGACGGCGGCGGCCAGGCCGTCGGTGGGCATGCTGGAGAAGGGCTCGAGTCCGACCGTGTAGGCCCGCCCCCACCAGGGGTAGCCGGTGGACGCACCGAGCTCCTGCCACATCCACAGGTACGGCAGGAGCGTCGCATCCCACTCCACCCGCATACCGATATCCCCAGAAATCTCGTACCATCCCTCGTCGAAGCCGGTCAGATACACGATGTCGCTCGGCGCACCGCGCTCCGGCACCACGCTCAGATCCGTCTCGCCGCCCTCGTCCGCCGGCACGACCGGCCACTGCCAGGGCCCGCCCGCCCGGACCCGCCGCCCGCCGGGGCCGATCGCGCTCTCGTGCGGGATCACGGTGACGCCCTCGGGAAGCCTGATCCTGGCGCCCGGTCGCAGGAACGGCAGGCCGTACACGATGTGCTGGCCCCACATGGCGTGCAGCGGGAGGTCCGACTCGTTGGTGGCCCGCCCCTCGATCTCCAGCGCCACCGTGCCCGACCGCAGCCGGAAGACCTTCTCCACCGCGTACGGCAGCCGCCGCGTGCGCACGTGCAACCGCACCGCGACCTCCTCCTCGGAGTCGGCCACGACCTCGCATTCGCACGGCAACCCCGAGACCTCGCCGTGCTGGGCCAGCCGCGCGCCCCGGTATTCGCTCGGCGCGCCGCCGCTGGGGAAGACCTCCTGCCAGCCGCCCTCGTAGTGGTCGACGAACTGGGCGACGTCGTCGGCCGCTCCCTGGAGGTGGTCGCGCGGGTTGCGCAGGCCCTGCGGGGTGAGCCAGACGAAGTCGGTGTCGGTGGGCTTGTGCAGGAACTCGACCACGTCGCCGCCCTTGTCCGGCACGACCGTCACGCGCAGCCGTTCGTTCTCCAGCACGACCGCCCGCAGCCCGTCGATGGTGACGTGCCGCAGGCGGGCCGCCCAGTTACGCCTCACTCGAACGTCACATCCAGGAATCGGGGCCGGTAGATCGACACGTCACGGTAGTGGTCGGTGTTCACGAAGCTGTTGACGTTGTACGAGATCACGAGCCCGTCACCCTCGACGTCGGGATGGGCGTGGGCGTTGTAGGTGAAGACGTCGCCCTTGGTCTCGGGGGTCGTGTAGACGTGCTGCTTGCCGGTGAACGGTCCGGCCGGTGAGCAGGAGGAGTAGGCGACGATGTTCGGGTTGAGCGCCTCGGTGGTGTCATGAGTGATCAGGACATATCCCGATCCGACCTTGCTGACGCTGTACTCGTTCGCCACCCCGCTCATCACCCGCGCCGAGTCGGCCTCGTCGGGTGACCAGGTGCCGTCGGCCCTGAGATATTCCCAGCGGCCCAGCAGGCTCTGCCCCTTGACCCTGGCGACGTGCATGTACTTCGGCGACCCGAGATCCTCCACGCCGTAGACGTAGGTGTATCCGCCGTCCTTCAGGGTCGCCGAAGCCCACGAGACGCCGTGCCCCGAGGGCAGGTCGTGCACGCTGATCGGCTCGTCGAGCCGCCCGGGGGCGAACCTGGCGACGACGTTGCGGTGCCAGCGCCAGTCCCACGCGCCGTCGCCGAACCGCTCGTACTCCTGGTAGGTGACCTCCACGACGCCGCCGGCCAGCGTCGCGTCGCCGGCCCAGAACCAGTGGTCCTCGTCGCGCGGCGGCATCACCGCGGTCGGCTTCTCGGCGGTGCCGTCGTAGATCGTGGACAGCCTGCCGTCGCGCTCGACGGCGAACGTGTTGTTCAGGAAGACGGTCGTGCCGCCCTCCTCGACCACGGGCGGTCGCGAGCCGTCGGCGTTGACCTGGCCGAGGAAGGTGTCGGAGAAGATCCACAGCTCCTTGCCGCCGGGCAGTCTGAGCGAATAGGTGCCGTCGGCGCCCGTCCAGTCGTCCAGGCGGCTGTTGTCGTTGCCGTAGGTGGTGAACAACGTGGTCAGGCGGGCGTTCGTGGTGGCGCCCGCGACGGTCGGGGCGCACTCGGAGGCGGCGGTGGCCGGCTGCTCATGTGGTGCGGCGGAGGGCGCGGGTTTGGGAGGCGCGGCCCAGACCGGCTGCGGCACGGCCGTCAGGCCGGCCAACGCGATGGCGAGGGGTGCGAGGGCAGAGCGGAATCGCGTCATCACTGGTCCTAGGGGAGGAGGCTCCCTACAGTTCTAGTCATTAGATCACTTGCTGTCCAGAGTCCTGCGGGATTCGCCGGAACCTGGACCTCCCGCCACTAGAGTGACGCTGCGTACACCCCCCAGCCGAACGGATGGTGAAGATGTCACCACGCGTGCCGCTCACCCGCAGCGGCCTGCTCAAGATCAGCGCGGGCGTCGCCGCCACGGCCGTGGCGGGCGCCGCGCACGGGCAGCCGCGTCCAGCGGGCGCGCACCGAGGCGGGCAGGTCGCTCGACTTCCGTGAGCCGGAGGGCTTGGCCATCCAGCTCACCTCCGGCGGTCCTCGCCTGTGCCTGGGGCTCGCCTCGGGCGTACCGAAGGCCCGCAAGGCCAGCATCTTCTACCAGACCGAGCTTGTCCGAGCGGCCGGAAAAGGGGATGCTCCCTCACGAACGGGCCCGGTAGCCTGCGCGCATGGGCCACGTCGAAGTAGGACATCTGACATACGTGCTGCCCGACGGGCGGCCCCTGCTCAACGACGTGTCCTTCCGGATCGGCGAAGGCGTGAAGGCGGCGCTGGTCGGGCCCAACGGCGCGGGCAAGACCACGCTCATGCGGCTGATCGCCGGCGACCTCCAGCCGGTCGAGGGCACCGTGGCCGGCTCGGGCGGGCTGGGCGTGATGCGCCAGTTCATCGGCAGCGTGCGCGACGGCAGCGACGTGCGCGCCCTGCTGCTGGGCGTCGCGCCCCCCGCCGTGCGGCAGGCGGCCGAGCGGCTCGACGAGGCCGAGCTGGCGATGATGGAGCGCGACGACGAGAAGACGCAGATGCGTTACGCGCAGGCCATCAGCGACTACACCGACGCCGGCGGCTACGACATCGAGGTGCTCTGGGACACCTGTACGGTGGCCGCGCTCGGCGTGCCGTACGAACGGGTGAAATATCGCGACGTGGCCACCTTGTCGGGCGGCGAGCAGAAGCGGCTGGTCCTGGAGGCGCTGCTGCGCGGCCCCGACCAGACCCTGCTGCTCGACGAGCCCGACAACTACCTCGACGTGCCCGGCAAGGAATGGCTGGAGCAGCAGCTCAAGGAGACGCCGAAGACGGTGTTGCTGGTCAGCCACGACCGCCAGCTGCTGGCCAACGCGGCCGACCGGATCGTCACCGTCGAGTCGGGCGGCATCTGGATCCACGGCGGCGGGTTCGCCACCTACGCCGAGGCGCGCAGGGCCCGCAACGAGCGGCTCGACGAGCTGCGCAGGCGCTGGGACGAAGAGCACGCCAAGCTCAAGGCCCTGGTCACCATGTTGAAGAACAAAGCGCGCTACAACGACGGCATGGCCCCCGCCTACCACGCCGCCCAGACGCGGCTGCGCAAGTTCGAGGAGGCGGGGCCGCCGGAGGTGGCGCCGGGCGAGCAGAACATCAAGATGCGCCTGCGGGGCGGCCGCACGGGCAAGCGGGCGGTCATCTGCGAAGGGCTGGAGCTCAGCGGGCTGATGCGCCCGTTCGACCTGGAGGTCTGGTACGCCGAGCGCGTCGCTGTGCTCGGCTCCAACGGCTCGGGCAAGTCCCACTTCCTGCGCCTGCTGGCGGGCGAGCAGGTCCGCCACGAGGGCGTGGCCAGGCTGGGCGCCCGCGTCGTGCCCGGCCACTTCGCCCAGACGCATGCCCGGCCCGAGCTGCTCGGCCGCACCCCTGTCGACATCGTCATGACCGAGCACGCCCGGCTGAAGAACGAAGCCATGAAGGCACTGGCCCGCTACGAACTGGCGGGCAGGGTCGCGGAGCAGCGCTTCGAATCGCTCTCGGGCGGGCAGCAGGCCCGCCTGCAGATCCTGCTGCTGGAGCTGTCGGGGGCCACGCTGCTGCTGCTGGACGAGCCGACCGACAACCTCGACCTCGCCAGCGCCGAGGCGCTGCAGGCGGGGCTGGAGGCGTTCGACGGCACGGTGCTGGCGGTGACCCACGACCGCTGGTTCGCCGCCGACTTCGACCGCTTCCTGGTCTTCGGCTCCGACGGCACGGTCTACGAGTCGCCCGAGCCGGTCTGGGACGAGTCCAGGGTCGTACGTCCGCGTTAAAGACTTGGTACGGCAGGCGCGTGTCCTCTGCCACCCGTGCCCATGCACGGGTTATCACGGCAAAGTGATCCCGCGTAGCCGAACCGTCAGCCTCCTCGCACTCGGGGCGATCTGCCTCACCGGGTGCGCGAGCGAGGAACAACCCGTACAAGAGCTCAAGCCGCTCGCTCTCAAGGAGCAGGTCTCCAATATCGTCAAATCCGCCGACGGATATGCCGTCAACTGGGCCGGCGTGCTCAGCAACACCAACCCATGGCATTTCGGCGAGCACGTGGTGGCCACGATCGTCGGGCACGACATGAAGGGCGCCGAGGTGGTCAGGATGGACCAGCCGCTCGACGCCGTGCCGCCGGGCGGGTCGCTGGCCTTCACCGGCCAGGCCACCGCCACCGAGAAGCCGGCCAAGGTGACGATCCAGTACCGTCCCGCGCAGTGGCGGCTGGCGGCGCGCATCCCGTCGGCGTTCCGGGAGTTTCCCATCACCCGGACCCAGACATTGCGCCAGAAAGACGGCTCATACCTTATTACCGGGTATGTGGACAATCCTTATCGGACGGCGGCGAGCAGCCTCGTCGTCAACGCGCTGCTGCGCGACAAATCAGGCAAACTTCTGGCCGGCGGCAGCACGTTCGTTGATGACGTGAAAGCGGGCCGCCCGCCGCGCTTCATCCTCACGGTGTCGGGGGTGCCCGCGCGCGCCAAGGTGGCCAAGACCCAGATCGTGGCGCGGACCTGGGGATCGACCGGTCGCCCTTACGAGGATCTGGCGCTCGGCGGCGCCCTGCCGGTGCACACGGTCAAGCCGACGACCGAGCCGTTCGCGGTGGACCGGAGCACCGAGATCGTCTCCAAGTACAAGCAATGATTTTCTGCTGCAAAGCTCGATAAATCAGGTCGCACAGGTCGCACAGGTCGTAGTGGGTGCAAAGGAGGCACAGAGGGCCATCACGAATATTCATCAGGAACCCGAACATGCGGCCCGACAAGCCGAGCCAACGGCGCGGAAATGGTGGAACTACTAGTTACCGATCCATTACCTTCGGTCACATGGATGACCGCGTTCTGGTCGAAGCCCTTCGCGCCCGCGACGCCGACGCCGTGGCCGCTCTCTACGACGCCTATGCGGAGAGCATTTACCGCTACTGCTGGTCCCTCCTCATGAGTGGCGACGGCGCTCAGGTGGCTCTCCGCGACACGCTGATCGCGGCCGAGGCGCACGCGGACGCGCTGGCCGACCCGGGGAGGCTGCGTACCTGGCTGTACGCGCTGGCCCGCGCCGAGTGCCTGCGCCGCAGGGCCTGCGCCCCGCCCGGCCCCGCGCAGGCGCTGGCCGAGGCGCCGCCGCTGGACGACCCGGCCGACGCCGACCTGCGGGTCATGGCGTGGAACGCGGTTCACGGCCTGCCCGTGGCCGACCGCGAGGCGCTGGAGCTGGCCTACCGGCACGAGTTGCCCGCCGCCGACCTCGCCCAGGTCCTCGCGCTCCCGCCGCGCCAGGTGGAGCAGGTCATGGGGCAGGCCCGCGAGCGCCTGGGCGGCGCGCTCACGGCCGAGATCCTGGCCGGGAAGGGCCCGTACGACTGCCCGGCGCGCGCCCGCATCCTCGCCGGCTTCTCCGGCCGGCTGACCCAGGAGATGCGCGAGCACCTGATCAGGCACCTGTCGCACTGCGAGACCTGCGCGCCCCACCGCGCCCGCGAGGTGTCGGTCACCAAGGTCTACGCGCTGCTGCCGACCGTGGCGCTGCCGGAGGCGCTGCGGGTCAGGGTGCTGAGCTGCTTCGGCGACCCGGAGCTGCTGCCCTACCGGCGCTACGTCGCCAGGCGGACGAGTGGCCTGGGAGCCGCCGGGTTTCCCGTTCCCACGGACAAGGGCGCTGGAAGGTGGCCTCAGGCGCTGGCAGGCGCGCTGGCGGCGGTCGCGGCCGTGGTGGCGATAGCGGTGATCTTCCAGCAGATCGGCAGGGACAACGGCGGCCTGTCGGGCGTCGCGACGGCGGCGTTCCCCCCGACGGGCGAGCCGCCCGGCATCAGGCTGCCCTGGCAGGGCGAGCCGAAGAACCAGCCGGTGACCGTGATGCCCATCGTCGACGCCACGACCATGCGCCCGCTCGGCGTCACGGAGTCGCCCGATTTCCCGCCGCCCCTGGTCATCCCCTCGCCCGTGCCCCTGATGCCCTCGCCGACCGGCGCCCCGCCGCCGTCGCCCGCCCCGCGGCCCAGCGGGCAGGGCCGGCCGCCGGGCCTCCCTCCGACGCACGTACGGCCGGTGGAGCCGTCCCTGGCGGAGCCCCCTCCCGTCAGACCCTCGCGGCCGCGGCACACGTTCAGGCCCACCGGCGGGCCGCCCCGGACCTTCACCCCAACCCGCACCCCCATCCCCATCCCGACCATGACGCCGACCCCGACCGTCACGGTGACGCCCACCCCGACCACTACCAAGCCGACGCAAACGGCCACCCCACCGCACACCGAGGAACCTTCGCCAACGCCTACGGAAAGCGGCTGACCTGCGTAAACCCCTGTTACGCACGTGAATTGCCGGGGACTGTGTGCATAGAGTGACCATCTGTTTCCAGGGGGACCTATGCGCGCATTCCGGGCTGGGCTGCTCGCAGGCTGCCTGCTGGTCGGCATGTGCCCGCCGGTCATGGCGGAGCCCGTCCCCTCCTCGCGTGACGTCAAGAAGGCCCGCCAGACCGTACGCGAGCGGTCGAAGCGGCTTGGGGAGAACAGCGCCAAGCTGGCCACCGCCCAGTCACGGCTCGACCGGCTGGCGGCCGAGGTCGAGCGGCTGGTGGAGGCGTACAACGGGGAGCTCGTCCAGCTCAGGCACGCCGAGCAGGCCAACGAGCAGGCCAAGGCGCGCCTCGCGGCGGCCGACGCCGAGGTCGAGCTGGCCCGGCGCGACGTCGCCCTGCTCGCGGCGGAGACCTACGGCGGCGTGGCGATGAGGGAGCCGTTCCTCGGCATCCTCATCGACCGGGGCGAAACAAGCGGCCTGCTGCACCGGGCCGGCGTGCTCGAACACATGAGCAGCGAGCGGGCCGCGATCCTCGCCAGGATGCGCGACGCCCAGGAGGTCGCGACCATCCTGCGCATCGAGGCCGCCAACGCCTACGCCGCCCACAGGGCCGCCACCGAACGCGCCAGACTCGCCAAGATCGCCGCCAAGGAGGCCGTGGCCAGGCAGCTGCGTGAAACGAAGGCGCTGCGGGCCCGCGAGGAGCATCTCCAGCGCAAGGTCGACGCGGCCCGCACCCGCGCCCAGCTGCTGGCCCGCCGCAAGGCCGCGGCCGCGTCGGTCGCCGGACTCGTCTCCCGCGGCTCAGCCCTGGGGAACGTCGCGGCCAACTGGGCGCTCACCCAGCTCGGCAAGCCGTACGTGTGGGCGGCCGACGGCCCCGACACCTACGACTGCTCCGGGCTCACGATGCGCGCCTGGGAGAAGGTCGGCGTGCGGCTCGACCACTGGACCGGCACCCAGTGGACGTCGGGCCCGCACGTGCCGCTCGACCAGCTGCACCGCGGCGACCTGGTGTTCTTCGGCCACATCAGCGACGACCCCGGCACCATCCACCACGTGGGGATCTACGTCGGCCGGGGCCAGATGGTGCACGCGCCGCAGACCGGCGACGTCGTACGGGTCGCCTCGATCTACCGCGGGGACCTGGTGGGCGCCACCAGGCCCCGCTGACGGTCAGTGACCGTGTTGTCCCTCGTCCTTGGCCCGGCGGAAGGAGCGCTCGATCTCGGCCTCCGCCTCGATGCGGCCCACCCAGTTGGCGCCCTCGACCGACTTGCCCGGCTCGAGGTCCTTGTAGACCTCGAAGAAGTGCTGGATCTCCAGCCGGTCGAACTCCGACACGTGATGGATGTCCTGGATGTGGTGCATACGGGGGTCGGTCGAGGGGACGCAGAGGACCTTGTCGTCGCCGCCCTTCTCGTCGGTCATCCTGAACATGCCCACCGCCCGGCAC
Organism: Nonomuraea sp. B5E05; assembly: GCF_039880665.1. Classification (NCBI taxonomy): domain Bacteria; kingdom Bacillati; phylum Actinomycetota; class Actinomycetes; order Streptosporangiales; family Streptosporangiaceae; genus Nonomuraea; species Nonomuraea sp. B5E05. The sequence continues at coordinate 356,520 of NZ_JBDPMJ010000006.1, read as the reverse complement.
GTGATGTAGCAGCCGGGGAACGTCGGCTCCTGCAGCAGCACCAGCGCGTCCAGCGGGTCGCCGTCCTCACCGAGGGTGTTCTCGATGAAGCCGTAGTCGGCGGGGTACTGCGTGGAGGTGAACAGGAGCCGATCGAGCCTGATCTTCCCGGTTTCGTGGTCCACCTCGTACTTGTTCCGTTGCCCCTTGGGAATCTCTACGACAACGTCGAACTCCACCGCGGTCCTCTCTCATGGGTCGAGAGCACCTCGCCAGGCGTTCGGGAACGCGATCACCCGCCTCCCCGGGGCCCGGTCCGGGCTTCTCTCCCCCGCTCAGCCCCCGGGCACCCCCGGCTGGGCGTTAATGTCTCGTAGGCGAACACTGGAGAGAGGGCGGGCGACGTGGCGCGGCACGACAGGTGGGTGATGCTGACCACCCTCGTCGTGCTCCAGGCTCTGACCATCGTCATCGGCGTTTACGCGATGACCACCGGCTTCAGCCTCAGCGCGTTGACGGGGCAGTCTCCACCGGCCGGGCCGACGAAGTCACCGCAGGAAGAGTCTCCCCCCGCCCCCGTGGTCACCGCGGGACCTGTGCTGGCCCAGCTTCCGGCGAAGCCCGGAGACGGACCTCTCCCGACTAAGAGTACTTTGACGCGGCAGCTCACCCGCGCGCTGGGTGACCGGGCCCTGGGTGACAGGGTCGGCGCCGTCGTGCTCGACGCGGTCACCGGCCAGCAGATCTTCGCCTCCAACGCCGACGCCGCCTTCGTGCCCGCCTCCACGACGAAGATCGCCGTCTGCGCCGCCGCGCTCGCCTCTCTGGGGCCCGACACCCGCCTGTCCACCAAGGTCGTCCAGGGCGCCGAACCCGGCACCGCCATCCTCGTGGGCGGCGGCGACCCGCTGCTCGCCGGCCCTTCCGCCAAGCCCGGCTACCCGAAGCAGGCCTCACTCCGCACGCTGGCCGCCCGCACCGCCGCCACGCTCAAGTCACGAAACATCAAGAAAGTCACCCTCTCGTACGACACATCCCTCTTCGTCGGCTCAACCAAGGCCGACGGCTGGAAGCCGAGCTACATCCCCGACGGCAACGTCGCCACCGTCCACGCCCTCGCCATCGACGAAGGCCGCCGGCACCCCCGCTACAACGCCCCCAGAGTCGACGACCCGCCCCGATACGCCGCCGCGGCCTTCGCCAGGCTCCTCAAGAAGGAGGGCATCGCGGTGTCGAAATCCCTGCGCCAGGCCAAGGCCCCCGCCGGCGCCACCGAGCTCGGCCGGGTCGACTCCGCCCCCGTCTACGCCCTCGTGGAGCACACCCTGACCGAGAGCGACAACGACATGGCCGAGGCGCTGATGAGGCACGTCGCACTCAAGGAAGGACAACAGGCGTCGTTCGAAGGAGGCGCCAAAGGCGTGATCGCCGTACTCCAGCGGCTCGGGGCCGCCCAAGGCGTCGCCGCGCTCTCCGACGGCAGTGGCCTGTCCATCCGCAACCGCATAAGCCCCCACGCCCTGGCCAAGATCATCGCCATGGCCGGCTCCGCGAACCACCCCGACCTGCACGCCATCGCCTCCGGCATGCCGATCGCCGGATTCTCCGGCACCCTCGGCAACGGCCGCCGCTTCACCGCCGCCGACAGCAAGGGCCAGGTCGGCCTCGTACGCGCCAAGACCGGCACCCTCAACAACGTCAACACCCTGGCAGGACTGGCCACCACGAAGGACGGCCGACTGGTCACATTCGCCTTCATGGCCGACCACGTCCCCGTCACCGCCGAACCCGTACTCGACCGCCTCGCCGCCATCGTCGCCCGTAATTAGTTGTGTTGATGGCGCCTATTGATGGCGATCCTGCGGATCGGGGCTCGGTCGCTTGGGTCCGGTGTCTTCCCTCGTCGTTCGGTCGCTGCGCTTCCTCTCTCCTCAGTCCAGACACCGGCGCTCCCTCGCGGGCTTATGGCGATCCTGCGGATCGGGGCTCGGCCGGGACCTTCGCGGGTACGACGAGAAGCACGTACGGTGGACGTTATGCAGGTGATCGACTGGGATCTGGCCGTCACGACCGGCACGCGCCTGGTGCGCCCCGGTCCTCAGGTGAGCCGGGAGGAGGCCAGGCAGGCCGTCGCCGAGCTCCGCACCCTGTCACGTGAGGCCGAGGGCCACGTGCGCGAGTTCACGAAAATTCACACCGACACCGCGCCGCAGCCCGCGACCATCGTCGACCGGCCGGGATGGATCAAGGCCAACGTCGAGGGCTTCCGCGTGGTGCTCGAACCCTTGACCCAGCGCATGAGCGGCGGCGACAACCCGCCACCCGCCATCGTCACGGCCGTGGGCTCCCGCATCACGGGCGTCGAGGTCGGCGCCGTCCTGGCGTTCCTGGCCTCGCGCGTGCTGGGCCAGTACGAGCTCTTCCTCCCACCCGACCCGACCGGCGAGGAGCCGACGGGCCGCCTGACCCTCGTCGCGCCCAACATCGTCCACGCCGAGCGCGAGATGGGCGTCGATCCGCACGACTTCCGCCTCTGGGTCTGCCTCCACGAGGAGACCCACCGCGTGCAGTTCACGGGCGTGCCGTGGTTGCGCGAATACGTACGGTCGCAGATGACCGAGTTCCTGCTCGCGTCCGACCTTGACCTGCCCACCCTGCTCGAACGCCTGCGCAACGCCGCCGACACGGTGGCCGACGTGGTGCGCGGCGGCGAGGGCAACCTCATCGACGCCATCCAGTCGCCCGGCCAGAAGGAGATCCTCGACCGCCTGACGGCCGTGATGACCCTGGTCGAAGGGCACGGCGACTACGTGATGGACGCCGTCGGCCCCTCGGTGGTGCCGTCGGTCGCCGACATCCGCGCCAAGTTCGCCCAGCGCCGCGAGGGCGGCTCCCGCCTCGACCGTACGGTCCGGCGCCTGCTGGGGATCGAGGTCAAGATGAAGCAGTACGCGGAGGGTTCGGCCTTCGTCCGCACCGTGGTCGACCGGGTCGGCATGGACGGCTTCAACAAGATCTGGACCTCGCCCGAGACGCTGCCGACGACACCGGAGATCTCCGACCCCGACGCCTGGGTCGCCCGCGTCACAGGCACCCCTGCCCTCCCCGCCTGACCGACCCACGTCACTCGCCTTCCCGCCGAACGCGCCGCCGGTGGGAGCCGGGAGAATGGCCTCGTGGGGCCACATCCAGCAGTAGCCGACGTGCGCAGGGCCGTGCGCGAAGCGCTGGCCGACGCCGAGGAGGGCACGCTGGTCCTGGCGGCGTGCAGCGGCGGAGCCGACTCCCTTGCCCTGTCGGCCGCCCTGGCGTTCGTGGCCCCCAGGATGGGCCTGCGGGCGGGCGTGTTGTCCGTGGACCACCGGCTCCAGCCGGGCTCGGCCGACCGCGCCGAGGCGGTGGCGGGGCTGGCCAGGGGGATGGGGCTCGATCCGGTGGAGGTGCTCACGGTGACGGTGGGCACGGCGGGCGGCCCCGAGGCGGCGGCCAGGGAGGCGCGATACGCCGCGCTGTCCGAGGCGGCCGACCGGCTTCAGGCGCCGGCGGTCCTGCTCGGCCACACGAGGGACGACCAGGCGGAGACGGTCCTGCTCGGCCTGGCGAGGGGGAGCGGCCTGCGTTCGCTGTCCGGCATGGCGGCCAGGAGCGGCCGCTGGCTCCGCCCGTTCCTCCACCTCCCGCGGGCGACCACGGTCGCCGCCTGCAAGGCGCTGCGCCTGTCGCCGTGGGACGACCCGCACAACGTGGATCCCCGCTACACGAGGGTCCGCGTCAGGAGGCACGTGCTGCCGGTGCTGGAGAAGGAGCTCGGCCCGGGGGTCGCGGAGGCGCTCGCGAGGACCGCGGGGATGGCGCGCGAGGACGCTGACGCCCTGGACCAGTGGGCGGAGTCGGCGTACCGAAATTGCGCTCTAAGCGATATCGGAGAGTCGGTCACGCTGTCCACGGCGGAGTTGGAGAAGCTGCCCGACGCCGTCAGGCGGAGGGTGCTGCGCCGTGCGGCCATCGCGGCGGGAGCACCGCCGGGAGCCCTGTCGGCCGCCCACGTGCTGGCCGTGGACCGGCTGGTCACGCGCTGGCACGGGCAGAAGGCGGTGGACCTGCCCGGGGGTCGGTCGGCCGTGCGGCGGTATGGCACCCTGATACTCGCCATCAGTCCCATCCCGTAAGGAACCACAGGTGGACGCTGCCGACATGGGCAATGACCTGGAGAAGGTCCTCATCTCCGAGGACGACCTCCAGGCCAGGATCAAAGAGCTCGCCGGCCGGATCGACGACGACTATGCGGGCAAGGAAGTCCTGCTCGTGGGCGTGCTCAAAGGCGCGGTCATGGTGATGGCCGACCTGGCGAGGGCTCTGCACGTGCCCGTGCAGATGGACTGGATGGCGGTGTCGTCCTACGGCGCCGGCACCAGGTCGTCCGGCGTCGTACGCGTGCTGAAAGACCTCGACACCGACATCCTCGACCGCCATGTGCTGATCGTCGAGGACATCATCGACTCCGGTCTGACCTTGCACTGGCTGCTGGAAAACCTGAAATCGCGCAATCCGGCCTCGCTGGAGATCTGCGCCGCGCTGCGCAAACCCGACGCGGTGAAGGTGCCTATCGAGGTGAAATACGTTGGTTTCGACATTCCCAGCGAGTTCGTCATCGGTTACGGGCTCGACTACGCGGAGCGATACCGCAATCTGCCGTTCATCGGCACGCTCGCTCCGCACGTTTACACCTAGCAATCCGGCAGTGTTCCCGGCGGGCCGGGAACACTGCGCAACGTGACGTACGTTGATAGGGCAAGACCGGTGTAGCGGGCGGGTCCCTCCGTGCGCTGTGCCGGTGTACCTTCGGACTTCTGGAGGGTGACCCCGTGTCGCCCTTCGGGTAGTCAGAAGTCGCGGTGTCGGATGCCGCGGCCCCGGGGCGACCCGGGTTCAAGGCCATGGTCAGGAAGGGACGGGCCCGCAAGGGGTTCCGCATCGGATGGATCTCAAGCGATTTACACGTGGGCCACTGCTGTGGATCCTGGGCATCGTCGTGCTGCTCCTGCTCGTCACCCAGCTCTGGAGCGGTGGCGGCAATTACAAGCCGGCCGACACGTCCTTGGTTCTCCAGCAGATTCGCGCCGGAAACGTCAGCAACGCCAAGATCATCGATAAGGACAACCGGATCGAGGTGACGCTGACCAACCCCGTGGTGGTGAAGGCCGGCGACGCCCCGACGAAGCTGATCCAGTCGGACTGGGTCACCGGTTACGGCAGCAAGTTGACCGACGAGCTCCAGGCTCAGGTCGACGCGGGCAAGACCAAGAGCTTCGCCACCGAGGTGCCGCAGGAAAACTTCCTGGTGAGCCTTCTGGTGAGCTTCCTGCCGATCGTCATCATCGTGCTGATCTTCCTGTTCATCATGAACCAGATGCAGGGCGGCGGCTCCCGGGTGATGAACTTCGGCAAGTCGAAGGCCAAGCTGATCACCAAAGACACCCCCAAGACGACCTTCTCCGACGTCGCAGGCGCTGACGAGGCCATCGAGGAGCTCCAGGAGATCAAGGAGTTCCTGCAGGCCCCGGCCAAGTTCCAGGCGATCGGCGCCAAGATCCCCAAAGGCGTGCTGCTCTACGGCCCGCCCGGCACCGGTAAGACGCTGCTGGCCCGCGCGGTCGCGGGCGAGGCGGGCGTGCCGTTCTACTCCATCTCGGGTTCCGACTTCGTCGAGATGTTCGTCGGTGTCGGCGCCTCGCGTGTGCGTGACCTGTTCGAGCAGGCCAAGGCCAACGCCCCGGCGATCATCTTCATCGACGAGATCGACGCGGTCGGCCGCCACCGAGGCGCCGGCCTGGGCGGCGGTCACGACGAGCGCGAGCAGACGCTCAACCAGCTGCTCGTCGAGATGGACGGCTTCGACGTCAAGGGCGGCGTGATCCTCATCGCGGCCACCAACCGGCCCGACATCCTCGACCCGGCGCTGCTGCGTCCCGGCCGTTTCGACCGGCAGGTCACCGTCGACCGGCCCGACCTCGAGGGCCGCAAGGGCATCCTCAAGGTGCACGGGCGGGGCAAGCCGTTCTCCCCCGACGTCGACCTCGACGTCATCGCGCGCCGCACCCCCGGGTTCACCGGCGCCGACCTGGCCAACGTGATCAACGAGGCGGCCCTGCTCACCGCGCGGGCCGACCAGAAGCTGATCACGATGGAGCTCCTCGAGGAGTCGATCGACCGCGTCATGGCAGGGCCCGAGCGCAAGACGCGGGTCATGTCCGACAAGGAAAAGAAGATGATCGCCTACCACGAGGGCGGTCATGCGCTGGTGGCGCACGCGTTGCCCAATTCCGACCCGGTGCACAAGATCACGATCTTGTCCCGCGGCCGCGCGCTCGGCTACACGATGACGCTGCCGATGGAGGACAAGTTCCTGGCCACCAGGTCGGAGATGATGGACCAGCTCGCGATGTTGCTCGGCGGCCGCGCGGCGGAGGAGCTCGTGTTCCACGAGCCCACCACCGGCGCCTCCAACGACATCGAGAAGGCCACGGCCGTCGCCCGCCGCATGGTGACCGAATACGGCATGAGCGAGCAGCTCGGCGCCCGCAAGTTCGGCAGCGGCCAGGCCGAGGTCTTCCTCGGGCGCGAGATGGGTCACGAGCGCGACTATTCCGAGAAGATCGCCTCCACGATCGACGAGGAGGTCCGCCGGATGATCGAGACGGCGCACGACCAGGCCTGGGACATCCTGGTCGAATACCGCGACGTGCTCGACAACCTCGTGCTCGAGCTCATGGAGAAGGAGACCCTCTCCCGCGAGCAGGTGCTCCAGATCTTCAGCCCGGTGGTCATCAGGGAGCACCGCCCGTCCTACGCGGGCTATGGCAAGCGGCTGCCCTCCGACCGCCCGCCGATCCTGACCCCGAAGGAGCAGTCGGCCAACGGCTCGCTCGGCGCGGGCCACCAGGACGCCCTTCCGTCCGGAGACAGTGCGTGACTCAGCACGACATCGACCAGGGGCGGATCGAGAAGGCCGTTCGTGAGATCCTCTACGCCATCGGCGAAGATCCCGACCGCGACGGCCTGCTCGACACGCCCGCCCGGGTCGCTCGCGCCATGGCCGAGCAATATTCCGGGCTCGGCCAGACGCCTGAAGACGTGCTGACCAAGGTTTTCGACGTCGACCACGACGAGATGGTGCTCGTCAGGGACATCGAGGTCTACTCGACCTGCGAGCACCACCTGGTCCCGTTCCACGGGGTGGCCCACGTGGGCTACATCCCCAACCAGCGCGGCGAGGTGACGGGCCTGTCCAAGCTGGCCCGCCTGGTCGACGTGTTCGCCCGCCGCCCTCAGGTGCAGGAGCGCATGACCTCGCAGATCGCCGACGCGCTCATGCGGGTGCTGGAGCCGCGCGGCGTCATCGTGGTGGTCGAGGCCGAGCATCTGTGCATGACGATGCGGGGGGTGCGCAAGCCCGGCGCCAAGACCGTGACCTCAGCGGTTCGCGGTGACTTCCGCACCAGCGACAAGACCCGATCCGAGGCGATGGCGCTGATCCTGGGCCGCTGACGACTGAACGGGGTACCCACGATGTCATCAGGTGTCCGCAAGCGCCTAGGCTTGGCCCATGACTAGCGTGCCCATGAACGTGCCAGGAGGTGCGGATCGGTGCCTCGTCATGGGCGTGGTCAATGTGACGCCCGATTCGTTCTCCGACGGCGGCCGGTGGTTCAACGAGGACGTCGCGATCCAGCACGGCCTCGACCTGGTCCGTGAGGGCGCCGACATCGTGGATGTGGGCGGCGAGTCCACCCGTCCCGGCGCCGCCAGGGTGTCGCTGCAGGAAGAGCTGGCCCGGGTCGTCCCGGTGATCAGGGCGCTCGACGCGGAGGGCGTGCGGGTCAGCGTCGACACGATGCGAGCGGAGGTCGCGAGGGCCGCGGTCGAGGCGGGCGCGCGGCTCGTCAACGACGTGAGCGGCGGGCTGGCCGACCCCGACATGCCACGCGCGGTCGCCGCGACCGGCGTCCCCTACGTCGTGATGCACTGGCGCGGCCACAGCCACGACATGGACAGCCGCGCCGTCTACACCGACGTGGTCACCGAGGTGCGCGAAGAGCTGAGCAAGCGGGTCGATCTGGTGCTGGCGGAGGGCGTCACGGAGGAGCAGATCGTGATCGACCCAGGGCTCGGCTTCGCGAAGAACGCCGACCACAACTGGGCGCTGCTGGCCGGCATCCCGAATCTCGCCGAACTGGGTTTCCCGCTGCTGGTGGGGGCTTCGCGCAAGCGGTTCCTCGGCCGGCTGCTGGCAGACCCCGACGGCACACCCCGGCCGTTCAGCCGCAGCGACGACGCCACGCTGGCGGTGACCGCGCTGGCCGCCCACGCGGGCGCCTGGTGCGTGCGCGTGCACGAGGTAGGTCCCAATGCCGATGCCGTGCGCGTGGCCGCCGCATGGAAGAGAGCCGGAGCCAACACATGAGCGTCGACACCGCCGCTATCGAGACGGTGAACCAGGAGTTCTACACCGCGATCGAGAACGCCGATCTCGACAAGATGACCGAGATCTGGGCGGAAGACTCCGGTGACGAGCAGGTGAGCTGCGTGCACCCGGGCTGGACCCTGCTGACGGGCCGCTCGGAGGTGTTGCGGTCCTGGGCGTTGATCATGGCCAACACCACCTACATCCAGTTCGTGCTGACCGACGTCAACACGACCGTGCTGGGTGACGTGGCCGTGCTCACCTGCGTCGAGAACATTCTCACCGCCGGCGAGGAGGGTGAGTCCAGCTTCGCCGCGGGCAAGGTGGTGGCCAGCAACGTCTACCTCCGCACCCCGCAGGGGTGGCGGTTGTGGATGCACCACGGCTCGCCGGTGCTCCAGAGCGACGACGACGAGGAGGAGGACGGCGAGCTTGAGCGCTGATCGCATCGCTCTCAAGGGTCTGCGGGCCTGGGGGAGACACGGCGTGCTCGCTGCCGAGCGGGAGCTCGGGCAGGAGTTCGTGATCGACGCGACGCTGTTCCTCGACACCGCTCCGGCGGCGGCCGGCGACGACCTCACCAAGACCGTCCACTACGGCGAGCTGGCCGAGGCCCTCGTCAGGGTCGTGGAGGGGGAGCCGGTCGAGCTGATCGAGACGCTCGCACAGCGGCTGGCCGACGTGTGCCTGTCCAGCGAGCTGGTGCGCAAGGCCGAGGTGAGCGTGCACAAGCCGGCGGCGCCCATCCCGCTGCCGTTCGACGACGTGGTCGTGACGATCGAGCGGAGCCGCTGATGAAGGCCGTCATCGCCCTGGGCAGCAACCTGGGACCTCGCTTCCAGACGTTGCAGGGTGCCGTCGACACCCTGTTCGACGCCCCTGGGCTGGAGTTCGTCCAGGCGTCTCCCGTCTACGAGACCGACCCGGTCGGCGGCCCGTCCGGGCAGCGCCCCTACCTCAACGCGATCGTGGTAGCCGAGACCACGCTGGAGCCGGCGCGGCTGCTGGAGCGGGCGCTCAATGTCGAGGACGCCTTCGGCAGGGTCCGCGAGGAGCGGTGGGGGCCGCGCACGCTCGACGTCGACCTGATCGTGGTGGGCGAGTCCGTCAGCGACGATCCCGAGCTGACGCTGCCGCATCCGCTCGCTCATGAGCGCGCGTTCGTGCTGGTGCCGTGGTTGAAAACCGACCCCGAGGCGGTGCTGCCCGGGCGCGGCCGGGTGGCCGACCTGCTGGAGGGGCTCGACCGGCAGGGCGTACGCCTGCGCGAGGATCTGAAGCTGCAGAGGCCGGATTGAGGCCCACACGCCCCGGCCATCTGGTCGGCATCCTCGTCGTCGTCGCGCTGCTCACCTGGGTGGTGATCCGGCCCGTCTACTCCGACCTGCCGCTCATGCCGTGGACCGCGATCCCCACGGTGACGTTGCTGGCCATCGGCGAGGGCTACACCGCGTGGCTGACCAAGGCCCGGATCGAGCGGAAACCCGGCACGAAGCCGGTGGAGCCGATGGCGGTGGCCCGGCTGGCCGCGCTGGCGAAGGCGTCGGCGTACGCGGGGGCGGTGTTCGGGGGGATCTTCGCCGGGTTCGGGCTGCACACGGTGCAACTCCTCGACCGGGAGACGCCGAGGGGCGAGTTCCTCGTCGCCACGGGGTCGTTGGTGTCGTGCGTCGTGCTCGTCTGCGCCGCCCTCTACCTGGAGCACGCCTGCCGCATCCCCAAGGAGCCCGAGGAGCAGAAGCGCGACTAGTGCTCGCCCGGCAGGTCTTCGGTGCTGCGCCGGGCACCCGCGCGGACCCGGTCGTGCCACATCTCCCGGTGCAGGACACGGAGCGCGCGGCGGATCACGTCGCTCGGCCGCTCACCTTCCCGCAGCGCGGCACGGATGATCCGCTCGTCCTCGGCGGTGGCGTGGAAGCCGATGTCAGCCATGTTCCGAGCCTAGGGAGCGGCTGACGTCCTCGCCCTGCTTTTGGCGCACAGGCGTGCGGCGGCGCCGGCCGAAGAGGTAGATGACCGGGGCGGTGCAGATCAGCGGGCCGATGACGGCGATGGGGCGCTCCAGCCACCATTTCAGGTCGGGCGGCATCTGCGTGCCCATGGTGCCGAACCACCACCACGACAACCCCAGCGCGATGGCCATGCCGGTGGTGTGGAAGAGGAACAGCGGCAGCGAGTAGCGGTTGATGAAGTCGTTCACCCGGCGCCAGCCCGGCCGCACGAGTACGCGCTCCATGGACGGCCGCAGCACCTCCACGAGCCCGATCTGGAAGAGCAGCAGGGCCACGATCACGAACGTGGGCGGCGCCATGTTCGACCACTTGTCGCCGGGCACGCCCACCATCGACCCGGGATAGATGCCCGAGTAGACCAGCCCGAACAGGGCGAACAGCCCGGTCCACAGCAGCCCCTTGTCGTAGCGCCGGGGCAGCGCCACGACCCGGTCGTAGAAGAAGCCGGCCTGGTGCGCGAGCCCCCAGACGATGAGCATGTTGAGCCAGCCCGCCGGGTCGACGCCGTAGCTGAAGCGCACCACGTCGATCACCAGGGCCGCGCCGCCGAGCCAGATCAGGGCGAGCACGTCGTAGCGGCTGTGCAGCCAGAGCGCCACCGGCAGCAGCGCGATCAGCACCAGGTAGACGCCGAGGAACCACAGCGGGCTGAGCACCAGCAGCACGACCCGCCACATCCAGTCGACGTCGAACGCCCACGTGACGGTGGCTCCGATGAGGACCCACACGCCGGACAGGAACAGCGCGGGTAAGGCCAGCGCGCGGATGCGCCGCAGGACGAACGAGCCGATGCCGACGCCCCGGGCCTTGGCCCGGTTCCAGGACAGCAGGTGCACGTGACCGCCGACGTAGAAGAACAGCGGCAGCACCTGCAGCAGCCAGGTGAGGATCCACAGGCCTGAGGTGAAGCCCAGCGGGCTGGTGGGCTCGGGGCCGTGCGGCTTCCATTCGAGAATGGTGAACGCCCAGTGCCACACCACCACGACGATCAGGCTCAGGGCGCGCAGCCAGTCGACGTACTTGTCGCGTTCTTGTGCCGTCACTTGTCGATGTCACCCACGACGAAGAACATCGAGCCGAGGATGGCGACCATGTCGGCCACCAGGTGGCCGGGCAACATCTCGCGCAGCACCTGGACGTTGTTGTAGGAGGCGGAGCGCAGCTTGAGCCGCCACGGCGTCTTGTCGCCCCTGGAGACGAGGTAGTAGCCGTTGATGCCGAGCGGGTTCTCGGTCCACGCGTACGTGTGACCCTCCGGAACCTTGAGCACCTTGGGCAGCCGCTGGTTGATCGGCCCGGGGGGCAGTGCGCGCAGCCGCTCGGCGCAGGTGTCGGCCAGGTCGAGCGAGACCTTGAGCTGCTCGAGCAGGACCTCGAAGCGGGCGTGGCAGTCGCCGGCGCTCCTGGTGACCACCTTGGCGGGCAGCTCGGGATAGGCGAGGTAGGGGTCGTCGCGGCGCAGGTCGAAGTCGACGCCGGAGGCGCGGGCGATGGGGCCGCTGACGCCGTACTGCATGATCTGGTCGTGGGTCAGCACGCCGACGCCCGTGGTGCGGGCCAGGAAGATGTCGTTGTGCAGGATGAGGTTCTCGATGTCGGGCACGCGGCGGCGGGTCTGCTCGACGGCCGCCGACACGCGGTCGAGCCAGCCGAGTGGCAGGTCCTCCTTGAGCCCGCCGACCCGGTTGAACATGTAGTGCATGCGCCCGCCGGAGATCTCCTCCATGACGGCCTGGATGCGCTCGCGCTCGTCGAAGGCGTAGAACAGCGGGGTGATCGCGCCCAGTTCCAGGGGGTAGGAGCCGAGGAACATCAGGTGGTTGAGCACCCGGTTGAGTTCGGCGAGCAGCGTACGCGCCCACACGGCCCGGACCGGCGGCTCCATGCCGAGCAGGCGTTCGGCGGCGAGCACCACGCCCAGCTCGTTGGCGAACCCTGACAGCCAGTCGTGCCGGTTGGCGAGCATGATGATCTGCCGATAGTCGCGGACTTCGAACAACTTCTCCGCGCCGCGGTGCATGTAGCCGATGATCGGCTCGGCGGTGGCGATGCGCTCGCCGTCGAGCGTCAGCCGGAGCCTGAGCACGCCGTGGGTCGACGGGTGCTGCGGGCCGATGTTGAGGATCATGTCCTCGGTGGCCAGTTCTTTCGCGCCCGCACCGATTCCGACCACACGTTCCGTCATACGGCCATGCTGCCACCGTCGTGGGTGTCGATCCAGCGCGGGGCGGACGGTCAAAGCTTGGTATGAAAATGCATCCCGAAGTCGGACATGGGGAGGAATACCTGGAATGGGGGGAGAAATCACCATGAAAAGGGTATTGTTCGACGTCGCGGCCTTGATCGCGCGCGTGGTGGCGGGCGTGATCTTCCTGGCTCATGGATGGCAGAAGTGGCAGGGCGGCCTGGGCGCCACCGCGCAGGGCTTCAGGGAGTCGGGGATCCCGCTGCCCGAGCTGGCCGCCTCCTACGCGACCGTCGTGGAGACCGTCGGCGGCATCTTCCTCATCCTTGGCCTGCTGGTCAGGCCGGTGGCGTTGCTGCTGCTGATCAACATGCTGGGCGCCATCTTCTTCGTGCACTGGGGGCTCACTCCGTTGTCTTCCGACAACGGCTGGGAGCTGCCGGCCGCCCTGGGCACGCTGAGCCTGCTGTTCCTCGTGCTGGGCGGCGGCAGGTTCGGCCTGGACGGCATCGTCCGCACGATGTCGCGTAAGCGTGCCGAACGCCGTGCGGCCGAGGCGGAACTCGCCGCCCACGCGCCCGCCACGGGTGGCACGACCACGACCGGTGCGGGGGGTCCGACGACGCCCGAGCCGGCGCAGCAGGAGCCGCCCCAGGTGCCCCGGCAGTCGAGCGCGCCGAAGGACAGCAAGCTCAGCGACAAGGACATGCGGGACATCGACGCCCTGGTCGGCGACGAGCCGCCACCGCGCCGCGGCGAACCGCCGAAAGGCTGACTCAGCGGGAGGTGAGGTCGCGCAGCGCCTCGATCAGCCGGTCCACGTGCTCCTGGGTGGTGCCGATGCCGATCGAGGCGCGCACCGCTGATGCCGTGCCGTCCTCGCAACCGCCGCCCGCGTGCACGTCCACCAGGTGACGGACGAACGGGTGCGCGCAGAACTTCCCGTCGCGCACCCCGATGCCGTATTCGCCGGACAGCACCTCGGCCACCTCGCGAGCCGGGCGGCCGTCGACGGTGAACGACACGATGCCCACGCGCGGGTGCTCCTCCCCCCACAGGGACAGCTCGCGTACGCCTTCGATCGAGGCGAGACCGGCCCGCAGCCGGGCGATCAGCCGCTCCTCCTCGCGCACCAGCGGGGTCCACCCGGTGGCGGTGAGCGCGTCGCAGGCCGCGGCCAGCGCGATGGCGCCGAGCACGTTCGGCGTGCCCGCCTCGTGCCGCGGCTCCGGGTCGTCGTGCCACTCGACGCCGCCGGCCACCGACCGCACCGCGCCCCCGCCCTTCAGGTACGGCTCCGCCTCGGCAAGCCAGTCACGCCGCCCGATCAGCACGCCGGCCCCGAAGGGCGCATAGAGCTTGTGCCCGGAGAAGGCCACGTAGTCGAGGTCGAGCGCGGTGAGGTTGAGCCGCCGGTGCGGTACGAGCTGCGCGGCGTCCACCAGGATCCTGGCGCCGTGCCGGTGCGCGATGTGGGCCAGCGCGGCGATGGGCCACAACTCGCCGGTGACGTTGGAGGCGGCGGTGACCACGAGCAGCTTGGGCCCGTCGATCGCGGCCAGCGCGTCGTCGGCGGCACGCACGGCCTGGCCGGGGAAGGCGGGCGGCGCCAGCCGTACGGACCGGGGCCAGGGGAGGAGGGAGGCGTGGTGCTCGGTGTCGAAGACCACGGTGGTCGTGCCCTCGGGCAGACAGCGGGCGAGCAGGTTGGTGGCGTCGGTGGTGTTGCGGGTGAAGATCACGGCGTCGTCCGGCCGGGCGCCGGCGAACGCGCTGACGGTGTGGCGGGCCTGCTCGTAGCGGGCGGTGGTGAGCTGGGAGGCGTAGCCCGCGCCGCGGTGCACGCTGGAGTAGGCCGGGAGCGCGGCGGCGACGGCCGCGCTGACCGGCGCGAGACAGGGGGCGCTGGCGGCGTAGTCGAGGTTGGCGTAGCTCAGCAGCCTGCCGCCCTTGACCGGCACCTTGAGGTCGGCGCCGAGCACGGCGGGGACGCGCCGTTCCTCGGTGGTGGCGGGGGCCTCGTCCGCTCGGACGTGGGCGGACGTGAAGATCGTCAGCGTGGACACGGCAATCCTCCTCGGGGTCGTCGGACCCCTGGAGCAGCCAGCGGAGCCCGCGCTTGCCCGCCACACCTCGTGGCGGACCAGGTCTTCACCCGGGGCACCCCGCCGCGGACGCGAGGGTTGCCGGCCAGCTAGCCGGGGCTTGTCGCTGGCACTCATGACCTACGTCAAGGACTATAACCCGTACCCGGGCATGGATCGCAAGCGGGCGAACTTATGGGGCATCCGAGTCGTTGCTACCGGGAGACCCACCGTCACATGCCTTGGAGGTGCGTAAATGCTGGAATGGGTGGCCGACCCGCAAATCTGGATCGGCTTTCTCACCCTTGTCGCCCTGGAGATCGTGCTGGGGATCGACAACATCATTTTCATCTCCATCCTGGCGGGCAAGCTGCCCCCGGAGCAGCGTGACCGGGCCCGCGTGCTCGGCCTGGCCGCGGCGCTGATCAGCCGCCTGCTCCTGCTGCTCGGACTGTCGTGGGTGGTACGCCTGACCGATCCGCTGTTCGCGGTCTTCGGCCACGACATCTCGGGACGCGATCTGATCTTGCTGCTCGGCGGCCTGTTCCTGCTGGCCAAGAGCGTCACGGAGATCGGCCACAGCATGGAGGGGCCGCACGGCAAGGACGGCAAGAAGGCCGCGGCGGCCTCCTTCACGTCCGTGATCGTGCAGATCATGGTGCTCGACGTCGTCTTCTCGCTGGACTCCGTGATCACTGCCGTCGGCATGGTCGACGAGCTCGGCGTGATGGTCGCGGCGGTCGTGGTGGCGGTGCTGGTGATGTTGTTCGCCTCAGGGCCGATCAGCAGGTTCGTCGACCGGCATCCGACCATCAAGATGCTGGCGCTGGCGTTCCTCGTGCTGATCGGGGTGATGCTCGTCGCCGAGGGCCTCGGCCAGCACATCCCCAAGGGCTACATCTACTTCGCGATGGCGTTCTCGGTGATCGTGGAGCTGCTGAACATCCGCATGCGCGGCAGGCACGCCAGGCAGCGGGCGCTGGAGGAGGAGACGGAAGAGACCACTCCCGCGACGGAGGATTCCGCTTCTAAGATGAAATGATGCGCTTTGATCCCTGGAATCCGGATTTCGTGGCTCACCCGTACGGCGTCTACGAAGAGCTGCGGCGCGAGGCTCCGATCAGCTACTTCGAACCGACGAACCAGTGGCTGGTCTCGCGCCACGCGGACGTCAACGCGCTGCTCAGAGACCGCCGCCTGGGCCGGTCCTACCTGCACGTGGCCACGCACGAGCAGTTCGGCAGGCCGCCGGAGCCGGAGTTCCAGGAGCCGTTCTGGAGGGTGATCAGGGCGGGCATGCTCGACGTGGAGCCGCCGGTGCACACGAGGCTGCGCCGGCTGGTCTCCAAGGCGTTCACGCCGCGCATGGTCGAGTCGCTGCGCCCCCGGGTCCGCTCCATCGCCCGGGAGCTGGTGGACACGTACGTCGCCAAGGGCGGCGGCGACCTGATCGCCGAGGTCGCCGAGCCGCTGCCGGTCACCGTGATCGCCGAGATGCTCGGCATCCCCGGCCAGGACCGCCACCTGCTGCGACCGTGGTCGGCCGACATCTGCGGCATGTACGAGCTCAACCCCGCCCCCGATGCCCAGCACACCGCGGTCCGCGCGGCGGAGGAGTTCGCCGGCTACCTCAGGGCCCTGGCCGCCGAGCGCCGGCCGCGCCCCGGCGACGACCTGATCAGCGCGCTCACCCAGATCGCCGAGCTGACCGAGGACGAACTGGTCGGCACGTGTGTCCTGCTGCTCAACGCCGGCCACGAAGCCACCGTGAACGTGACGGGCAACGGCTGGTGGTCGCTGTTCAGAAACCCCGCCGAGCTCGTACGGCTGCGCGAGGACCGCTCGCTGCTGCCCACGGCCGTGGAGGAGCTGATGCGCTGGGACACGCCGCTGCAGATGTTCGAGCGCTGGGTGCTGGAGGACATCGAGGTGCACGGCGTGGAGATCCCGCGTGGCGCGGAGGTGGCGTTGTTGTTCGGGTCGGCCAACCGGGACCAGACGGTGTTCGACGACCCTGACAGGCTCGACGTCGGCCGTGCCGACAACCCGCACATCTCCTTCGGCGCCGGGATCCACTTCTGCCTGGGGGCGCCGCTGGCCAGGATCGAGCTCATGGAGTCGTTCGGGGCGCTCCTGGATCGCGCGGCCACGCTGGAGCTGCGGCGGGAGCCCGAGTGGAAGCCCGGCTACGTCATCCGCGGCCTGCGGTCCCTGGAGCTCACCGCGACTGGCTGAGCCAGCCGAAGCCGCCGAGGCCCGACGGGTCGATCAGCTCGCCCTCCTCGGAGGCTCTGGCCAGGGCGCGCAGGTAGCCACGCGGATCGACGTGGGCCAGGTCGGCGGGCGGCCTGGCTCCGGTGATGCCGAGGGCCTTGAGGGCGTCACGCTGTGTGGACAAGGTTGTGGATATCGCACCGGCCGCACGGCCGGCCTCCGCGCACGCGTCGAGCGCGACATGTGCCGTGATGTCGCAGGTGCCGTCGGGGACGGGGGTCACGACCGCGCCGTCGCGGTATCCGGTCAGGGTGCCACAGGGCGGACGGTTATCCACAGGATGTGCATAATCGATGGCGATCGCTCTGCCTTTGACGAGGCGTGCCAGGACCGACGCCCAGGCTCTGTCACGGGGGCAGCCGATCTCCGCGCGCGCCCCCACCCGGCGCAACGGCCACCATCGTTCGAGCCATTCGAGGTCTGCCGGGCCGGGCGGGCCGCCGAGCCGCTCCTCTCCGGTGCGGACGTCGACCATGAGCAGCCGAGGGCCCTGGGGGGTCTGCTCCACCACGTCGAGCGGGACGTTGTCGAGCCATTCGTTGGCGATGGCCAGCCCGGTGACGGCGGCGGGCAGGTCGGGGCGCCAGCGGATCCGCTCGGGCACGCCCTCGGGCCGGGGGCAGAGGTCGACGGCGGTGATACGCAGCCGGTCGCGCAGGCCGGGCTCCGCGGCGGCCAGAATCTGGGTGACCAGCGTGCCCTCGCCCGCGCCGATGTCGACCAGATCGAGTGCGCCGGGGGTGCCGAGCTCGGCGTCCACCTCGTCGAGCAGCGCCAGCACCGCGTCGGCGAAAGCGGCCGAGGCGCTGACCGAGGTGCGGAAGTGGCCTGAAGGGCGTTCGCGGAGGTAGAAGCCCTCCTCGCCGTAAAGCGCGCGCTCCGTCGCGGCGCGCCATGTGAGCCACATGTCTGGACTATCTCATGACTTTCGCCGGGCACAGTACGTTATGGAAAGACTACTGAGTGTCCTTGGCTTGGGGTACGGTTGACGCATTGTCGCCAAGGGATCACTTTCCGTTCCCTCGGTCGAGCACGTCCTGCGGCCCTCAAGGCGGCCGCGCAATCGAGAGGAGCCCTCATGCTGAAGAAGGCCATGGTCGTCGCCGGAGCCGTCGCGATGTTGTCCCTCGCCGCCCCCGCGCACGCCGACATCACCAGTGGTGCGGGCGGCATCGCCTCGGGCAACCAGCTGCACCTGCCCATCGCCATCCCGGTCAACGTCTGCGGCAACGCGGTGGCCGTCATCGGCGGGGCCCTCGCCGGTTGCAAGGGCGGCGCCTTCGCCCACGTGCCCAGCCACCACTGAGTGAGGCGAGCCCGGGCCGGCGCAGGCCGGCCCGGGTCCGTCCGGGCCGGTCAGTCGGCGGTCGGCCGGCCCGGTGCACCTCCAAGGGGTTCGCATCTTTCGCGGGCGTCGGGTCCAGGGGACTCGGCGCCCGCTGCCATGCGATGGACCCCTCTCCTCATCTCTTCCGACAGGGGGTGCGTTTTTTGTATGCCCTTGTCGCTTTTGTCGTTAACTCAACGCGCGGCAAAGGCACGGTCACATGCTCGGCTCCACGAGGCCGTTACCCTGGTCGGCAACGCCATCACGAAGAAGAGGCCCGCATCAGCGAGCTGCCGTCCCTGGTCGAGACCCGTGAGCGGCAGTGCGCAGCGGCCTTCTCGTTCGCAGTCGACAGGGGTGAGGTCATGGACGCGGGTGATCGCCCGGCACGGCTGACCGTCGGCGTGCTCGGAGCGGGCAAGGTCGGCTCGGCCCTCGGGGCCGCGCTGGCGCAGGCGGGTCATCGGGTGGTGGCCGCCAGCGGGGTGTCCGACAATTCGCAACGGTGGGCCGCCGACCGGCTCGGCGTCACGCCGACCCGGCCCGACGAGGTCGTGGCCGCGGCCCAGCTGATCCTGCTCACCGTGCCGGACGACGCGCTGCCCGACCTGGTCAACGGGCTGGCGTCCACGGGGGCCGACCTGCACGGCAAGCTGCTGGTGCACACCAGCGGGGCGTACGGGCTGTCGGTGCTCGACCCGGCGGCCGAGGCCGGCGCGCTGCCGCTCGCGCTGCACCCGGTGATGACGTTCACCGGCCGCGACGAAGACCTCAACAAGCTCACCGGCATCTCCTACGGCGTGACCGCGCCCGACGTGCTGCGTCCCATCGCCGAGGCCCTGGTGATCGAGATGGGCGGTGAGCCGGTCTGGATCGCCGACGCCGACCGCCCGCTCTACCACGCGGCGCTGGCGGGAGCGGCCAACCACATGGTCACGCTCATCGCCGAGTCGTCCGACCTGCTCGTACGCATCGGCGTCGACCACCCCGGACGGATGCTGGGGCCGCTGCTCGGCGCCGCGCTCGACAACGTGCTGCGGCTCGGCATCGCCGGGCTCACCGGGCCCGTGGTGCGCGGCGACGCCGGCACCGTGCGCAAGCACGTCGACGCGCTGATCCTGGCCGCTCCCGAGGCGGCCGACGCCTACATCGCGCTGGCCAGGCTCACGGCCGACCGGGCGCTCGCCGCGGGGCTGCTCAAACCCGAGGAGGCGGAGCGGCTCCTCGACGCGCTGGGGGGCAATATATGGACTTAACGCGCCACGAGGTGGGGGCATCAAGGGCGACCGAGTCCGCCTCCACGGTGTGGAGGCCATAAGCACGAGGGAGCGCCGTCGCGTGGAGGAGTGGCGGGAGCGTAGCGACCAGAGCGGGGGAAGGTGGCGGCATCAAGGGCGACCGAGTCCGCCTCCACGGTGTGGAGGCCATAAGCACGAGGGAGCGCCGTCGCGTGGAGGAGTGGCGGGAGCGTAGCGACCAGAGCGGGGGAAGGTGGCGGCATCAACGGCGACCGAGTCCGCCTCCACGGAGTGGAGGCCATAAGCACGAAGGGTCATTATGGAGCTGATCGTCGCCAGAAACCGGGAAGACCTGGTCAAGGCGCGTGGTGGTGGCGAGGTGGCCCTGGTGCCGACCATGGGCGCGCTGCACGAGGGGCATAAGGCGCTGATCAGGCAGGCCCGCGCTCGTGCCGATCACGTCGTGGTCAGCATTTTCGTCAATCCTCTGCAATTTTCCCCTGATGAGGATTTTTCGCGTTATCCCCGTACATTCGAGGCGGATCTCGACGCGTGCCGTGCCGAGGGGGTCGACGTCGTCTTCCACCCCGCCGTCGAGGACATGTACGCGCCCGACCGCCAGGTGAGCGTCTCCGCCGGCCGGATGGGCGCGCTCGTCGAGGGCGCGGCCCGGCCCGGTCACTTCGACGGGGTGCTCACCGTGGTGCTCAAGCTGTTCAACGTGGTCCGGCCGGACCGGGCGGTGTTCGGGCAGAAGGACGCCCAGCAACTCGCCCTCATCCGCCGCATGGTCGCCGATCTCGACCTGCCGATCGAGATCCTCGACGTGCCCACCGTGCGCGAGGCCGACGGCCTGGCCCTGTCCAGCCGCAACCGGTTCCTGTCCGACGATGACCGGCGGGTGGCGCTGGCGCTCTCGCGCGCGCTGCGGGCCGGCGCGGCCGAGCTCACGCCGTCCAGGATCCGCGCGGCGGCGCGGGAGGTGCTCGACACGGCGGGGCCCGGCCTTCACGTCGACTACCTGGTCCTCGCCGATCCGGCCACCTTCGCCGAGGTGGACGACTCGTACGAGGGCATGGCCGTGCTCGCGGTGGCCGCCAGGGTCGGGACGACGCGCCTGATCGACAACGTCAGCGTGACGTTGACCCGCGCCTGAGCCCGCGGGCACCCCGGGGCGAGCACATCAGGAGCGAGGGGTTATCGTCATAATGACGAAATCGTCTCAGCGAGGAGACCCCCATGAGTGCACCGGCGATCCCCCTACGTTTGACCGCCCCCGCGCCGGGCTGGACCGTCGAGGCCGACGTGGTCGTCGTGGGCTCGGGCATCGCGGGCCTGACCGCCGCCCTGCGCTACGTCGAGCTGGAGCCGGCGGCCAAGGTCCTGGTCGTGACCAAGGACGTGCTGTCGGCCGGCTCGACCCGCTGGGCCCAGGGCGGCATCGCGGCCGTGCTCGACCCGCTCGACACCCCGGACGAGCACCTGAGCGACACGCTGCTCGCCGGGGTGGGGTTGTGCGACGTGGCGGCCGTGCGCACGCTGGTGACGGAAGGGCCGGACGCGCTGCGGCGGCTCATGGCCCGCGGCGCGCGGTTCGACCGGACCTCCGGCGGCGAGCTCCAGCTCACCAGGGAGGGCGGCCACCGCCGGCGCCGGATCGTGCACGCGGGCGGCGACGCCACCGGCGCGGAGGTGCAGCGGGCGCTCGTCGAGGCGGTCCGCGCGGGATCGATCGAGGTGATCGAGCACGCCCTGGTGCTCGACCTGCTGAAGGACGCCGAGGGCCGGGCCAGGGGCGTGACGCTGCACGTCATGGGCGAGGGCGCGCGCGACGGGGTGGGCGCGGTGCGCGCCAAAGCCGTGGTGCTGGCGACCGGCGGCATGGGCCAGGTCTACGCCGCCACGACCAACCCCGCCGTCTCCACCGGCGACGGGGTGGCGCTGGCGTTGCGGGCCGGGGCCGTGGTGCGCGACCTCGAGTTCGTGCAGTTCCACCCGACCGTCCTCTGGCTCGGCCCCGCATCGACCGGGCAGCAGCCGCTGATCTCCGAGGCGGTCAGGGGCGAGGGCGCGTTCCTGGTCGACCACGAGGGCGAACGGTTCATGCACGGCGAGCACGAACTGGCCGACCTGGCGCCGCGCGACGTCGTGGCCAAGGCGATCATGCGGAGGATACGCGAGACCGGGCGTGAGCACGTCTACCTCGACGGCCGTCACTTCGGCCGCGACACGTGGCAGGCCCGCTTCCCCACGATCTACGCCGTCTGCCGCGAGCACGGCATCGACCCGGCCGCCGAGCTGGTCCCCGTCGCTCCCGCCGCCCACTACGCCAGCGGCGGCGTCCGTACGGACCTGCGCGGGCGCACCTCCATCGAAGGTTTGTACGCGTGCGGTGAGGTGGCCTGCACGGGCGTGCACGGCGCGAACCGGCTCGCCTCCAACTCCCTGCTCGAAGGCCTCGTCTTCGCCGAGCGCATCGCCGAGGACATCCACCGCGTACGCCCCGAGCCGGGGGAGCCGGTGGACGGAGAGGCGGCCTCCGGGCTGGTGGACCCGCGGACGCGCCCCAGGATCCAGGGCCACATGAGCATGGGGGCGAGCGTCCTGCGCAGCCGCGAGTCACTGCTCGTCACGGCTAAGGCGCTGCGGGACGCCCGCTGGACACCCGTCGCGGTGCCCGCGTGCACCGAGTCCTGGGAGGCCACCAACCTGCTCACCGTCGCCACCGTGCTCACCGGCGCGGCGACGGCCAGGCTCGAGACCCGTGGCTCGCACTGGCGCGAGGACCACGGCGCCCGCGACGACGACGGATGGCTGGGTCACCTGGACGTGACCCTGACGGAGGAGGGCCCGCGCATGACGTACACGCCTCATGGGGACGCGAGTTCACGGCGGATCGATGACCGGGAGGACGCGGCGCGGGAGCTGGCCGCGGCCGGGCTCGATCCGGCCGCCGTGGACGCGCTGATCGACCGGGCGCTGGAGGAGGACCTGCGGGAGGAGGGCGACGTGACGAGCCTGGCCACCATCCCGGCCGACCGGCACGCGGTCGCCGACGTGGTGGCCCGCAAGGACGGCATCGTCGCCGGGCTGGCCGTGGCCGAGGCGGTGTTCGTCCGGCTGGGGGCGAACCGCTCGGAGCGCGGGGCCAAGGACGGCGATCGGGTGCGGGCGGGCGACGTGCTGATGACCGTCGAAGGGCCGGTCAGGGCGCTGCTGACGGCCGAGCGCACCGCGCTCAACCTGCTCACGCACCTGTCCGGGGTGGCCACGCTGACCGGCAGGTGGGTCGAGGTGATCAGCGGTACGGCGGCGCGCGTGCGCGACAGCCGCAAGACGCTGCCGGGGCTGCGGGCGCTGGAGAAGTACGCCGTGCGCTGCGGCGGCGGCGTGAACCACCGGATGTCGTTGTCGGACGCCGCCCTGATCAAGGACAACCACGTGGTGGCGGCGGGGGGCGTGGCCGAGGCGTTCAGGGCGGTGCGGGAGCGCTTTCCCGACCTGCCGATCGAGGTGGAGGTCGACCGGCTGGACCAGTTGGAGGCCGTGCTGGACGAGGGCGCCGAGGAGATCCTGCTGGACAACTTCACGATCGAGGACACCGCGAGTGCCGTACAAATCGTGAAAAAGCGGGTGGGAAACAGGGTTGCCCTTGAGGCTAGCGGGGGATTGACCTTGGAATCGGCTCGTGATGTGGCCGACACTGGCGTGGACTACCTTGCGGTGGGAGCGCTTACGCACTCGGCGCCGGCCCTGGACATCGCACTGGATCTGCGGGGGTAATTGATGCTGCTCACGATCGACGTCGGCAACACGCACACGGTGCTGGGGCTGTTCGAGGGCGAGGACGTCATCGAGCACTGGCGGCTGGCCACCGACGCCCGCCGCACCGCCGACGAGATCGCGGTCGTGCTGCAGGGTCTGCTGACGCAGTCGCCGCTGCTCAAAGGGGCCGACATCGACGGCATCGCCATCTGCTCCACCGTGCCGAGCGTGCTCAACGAGATGCGCGAGATGTGCCGCCGCTACTACGGCGACGTGACCGCGGTGATCGTGGAGCCGGGCATCCGCACCGGCGTCCCCGTACGCATGGACAACCCCAAGGAGGTCGGCAGCGACCGCATCGTCAACGCGCTGGCGGCCATCGACCAGTACGGCGGCCCGTGCGTCATCGTCGACTTCGGCACCGCGACCTCGTTCGACGCGGTGTCGGCCAAGGGCGAATACGTCGGCGCGGTCACCGCGCCCGGCATCGAGATCTCGGTCGACGCGCTGGCCGCCGCGGGGGCACAACTGCACAAGGTCGAGCTCGTACGCCCCCGCTCGGTGATCGCGAAGAACACCGTCGAGGCCCTGCAGGCGGGCATCATCTACGGCTTCGCCGGCCAGGTCGACGGCATCGTGGAGCGCATCGCCGCGGAGCTGGCCGACGACCCCGACGAGGTGACGGTCGTGGCCACCGGCGGGCACGCGGGGCTGGTGGTGGGCGAGTCGCGCTCGATCGACGTGCACGAGCCGTGGCTGACCCTCATCGGGCTGCGGCTGATCTATCACCGCAACGTGGCGTGAGACCTGGACGAGTCACTGCGGTTCGCCGGATCCCCTACCCTTTGTTGTTGTGAGCGACGAACTTCCCGAGCAGATGCGCATCCGGAGGGAGAAGCTCGACCGCCTTCGCAGCGAGGGCGTCGACCCTTACCCGGTGCTTTTCCCACGAACGGCCACCAACGCCGAGGTCAGGGAGAAATACCAGGGCCTGGAGCCCGACACCGCCACCGGTGACACGGTCTCGGTCGCGGGCCGCGTCATGCTCAACCGCGTGGGCGGCAAGCTCTGCTTCGCCACGCTCCGCGACGGCGGCGCCGACCTGCAGGTCATGATCTCGCTCGACAAGGTGGGCGAGGAGTCGCTGGCCCGCTGGAAGCACGACGTCGACCTGGGCGACCACGTGGGCGTGACCGGCGAGGTCATCACCTCGCGCAGGGGCGAGCTGTCCGTCCTGGCCGACAGCTGGCAGATCACCAGCAAGTGCCTGCGCCCGCTGCCGGAGAAGCACGTCGGCCTCACCGACCCGGAGGCGCGGGTCCGCCAGCGCTACGTCGACCTGATCGTCAACGACGAGTCGAGGAAGATGGCCAGGGTCCGCAGCGCCACCGTGCGCGCGGTGCGCGACTTCTGGCACGAGGAGGGCTACCTCGAGGTCGAGACGCCGATGTTGCAGCCGATCCACGGCGGCGCCACGGCCCGGCCGTTCAAGACCCACATCAACGCTTACGACATGGAGCTCTATCTCCGCATCGCGATCGAGCTCTATCTCAAGCGGCTCGTGGTCGGCGGCATCGAGAAGGTCTTCGAGATCAACCGCAACTTCCGTAACGAGGGCGCCGACTCGACGCACAACCCCGAGTTCACCATGGTCGAGGCCTACGGCACCTACCTCGACTACAACGGCATCGCCGACCTGACGCAGCGGATGTACCAGAAGGCCGTCGTGGCCGCCCTGGACACCTCGGTGGTGGTGCACGACGGCGTCGAGGTCGACCTGGGCATCCCCGAGTGGCCGCGCGTCACCCTCTACGGCGCGGTGTCCGAGGCCGTCGGCGAGCAGATCACGACCTCGACCTCGCTCGAAGAGCTGCGCAAGATCGCCGACCGGCGAGAGATCCCCTGGGACCCGAAGTGGGGCGCGGGCAAGCTCGTGCAGGAGCTCTTCGAGGCGCTCGTCGAGCACACGATCATCCAGCCCACGTTCGTCATGGACTACCCGCTGGAGACCTCGCCGCTGGCCCGGCAGCACCGCGACGACCCGCTGGTGACGGAGAAGTGGGACCTCATCGGGTTCGGCACCGAGCTGGGCACCGGCTACTCCGAGCTCAACGACCCCATCGAGCAGCGCCGCCGCCTGGTCGAGCAGTCCTTGCTGGCCGCGGGCGGCGACCCGGAGGCCATGCAGCTCGACGAGGACTTCCTGCAGTCGCTCGAATACGCGATGCCACCGACGGGCGGCATGGGCGCCGGCATCGACCGGATGATCATGGCTTTCACCGGTAAGAACATCCGCGAGACCATCCTGTTCCCCCTGGTCAAGCCCACTCACTGAGGCCACGTTGCATCCCGCCGCACCGGTTGCGGCGGGATGCCCCGCGAGCGGGCGAGCCGGGCAGGCGCTCGGTCGTGCCGGGAAAGCGGTGACGGACGATCGGCCGTCCTGCCCCGGGATCAGGGCCGGGCTTGTCAGCATCGGGTCAAGACCGCGGGCGAGTGGCGCGCGGGTGTGCGGAGATTCGTGGGGGACGGCTGGCAGCGCTGGGTCCGCCATGACGGTGCCGCCCGCCCAGGTCCGGAAATAAGGTGACTCCTGGCTTGCCGCGTGCCGCCGCCCGTGGTGAAGAGCGGCTGCGCGTTCCCGCCCGTACGTATGGATCACGCAGTAAATAGCGCTCGGATGGATCAAAAACCGGGACGTCGGCCGGACCGATCGGCGCCGGGTCGGGCCTGACCGAGAGGGCGCGCGGACCGTATGTCGAGCGGCGAAGGCCGCCGGCGGACGAGACTCGGCAACATACGGCGGATCATGTCAATAGTGCTGGTCAAGAGCGGCGATTGTCATGCTTGACGACCTTTCCATGATGCGTTTACCGTCTGCGAGGAGCGGCTGTGGCCTGGCTAAGAGGGGTCCAGGCCTGCTGTTGGGGGGGAGGGCTCCCGATGGAAGTGCTCACTGAAGGCGTTGAGCTGAGCCATGCGGATCTGGCGTTACTGGCGGAACTCGCCAGAGGAGTCACGGTCGATCGGGTGGGCAGGCGACTGGACATCAGCGGCCGCACCGTACGCCGGAGGCTGCGCGGCATCTGCGACCGAATCGGCGTCGCCACCGCGATCGAGGCCGTGGCGTGGGCGGCACGCCGCCAGCTGATCTAGCGGCGCCCGCTCACTGCGCCTTCACGTCGCTCGCCTCTCGGCTCAGAGCTTCAATCGGCGATGCGCACCGCGCCCGCGAACGGCCGCCGTTCGATCGACGCGATCCGCACCACATCACCCGTCCGAGGGGCGTGCACCATCATGCCGCCGCCGAGATAGATGCCCACGTGGTGCAGGTCGCTGTAGAAGAACACCAGGTCGCCTGGACGCATCTCGTCGCGTGAGATGTGCCGCCCGGCCGTCCACTGGTTGCCCGTGTAGTGCGGCAGCGAGATGCCCACCCGCTGGTAGGCCGCCATCACCAGGCCGGAGCAGTCGTAGGAGCCGGGGCCCTCGGCTCCCCAGACGTACGGCTTGAGCTGCTGCGTGAGCGCCCACCGTGCCGCCTGCGCGGCCTTTCCGCTGCCCGCGATCGGCAGATTGACGCGGGTGGCGCGGGTGCCGGGACGGCCGGCCTCGCCCAGCGCCCGCCTGAACAGGTTGCTCTCGACCTTGGCGACCAGCTTGCTGATCTTGTCACGCTTGGTGTCGAGGTCCTTGACGATCTTCTCGACCTCGCTGATGCGCGACCTGGCGCTCGCCCTGGCGCGCTCGGCGGCCTTCCTGGCCTTGGTGAGCTGGTTGAGCTCCTCGCCCTGCCGCTGCTCGATCGCGAACGTGGTCGCGGCGCGGTCGAGGAAGTTGCCGGGGTCCTGGGAGGAGGTGAACGCCAGCGCCCGGCTCAGCCCGCCCGTGATGTAGGCGTTCTGGGCGAGCAGGACGGCCTTGGCGCGCTTGGCCGCCAGATCCGTCTCGCTGGCCGTCAGCGTCTTCTGCGCGGCCTCGGCGGCCTTCTTGGCCGTCTTCAGCTTCTCCCGCTGCCCGTTGTACTGCTCGGTCAGCGTCTCGATCTCGACGTGCATCTTCTCGACCCGCGCGGCGAGGTCTTTGAGCGAGGGCTTGGGGTCGGCGGACGCCGGAACGGTGGGAACCGAGAGCAGCAGCGCGGCGGCTGTGAAACTCGCCACACCGAGACGGCGGCGCAACGGGGCGCGTTCCGGAGGGCGGGCGTGCTTGCCCGCCGACGTCCTCCCACGGTTGAGTGTGCGCTTCACCAACCAGGCTCCTCTCATAGACGCCTACCGGGTTAGCTGACGGGTTCGGGCCGGAGCAGCCCTACCGAAAAACTCGGATTCACCCCGTGATGGCGGTCGCCACCGGCGGGTCCCCGGCTTCCCTGAGGAATTGAGCGTGCTTCCCCGCGCGCGACACGCGGGGATCATCGTCGCTGGACACTAATGCACTCCGGGTTCCTGCTCAACCAGAACTGCCAACTCTGTAGAGGTTTCACAACCGAAGGGTCACAAGGTGATCTCGGTGCCACTCGGGCAGGAGTGACTGTATGTGGCGCTTCCTCCCGAACGACCGCCCGGCGCGACGCCGTGCACGCCCGGCCACGAGATGTAACAGGATGGGCGGAGACATGTGAGTTAGGTCCGAGCCGTAATGACATCTGTACTCTGGAGAGCCATGGAGCAGGTGGCCGAACTGACTGTGCCCGAGACCGCGGTGGTGGTCCGGCGTGCGCGCACGCCTGACGTGCGGGGGGTCAGGCGCCTGGTCGACGCCTATGCGGGCGCGGGCTCGCGGCTCCTGAAAAAGGCCACGGTGACGCTGTACGAAGACGTACAGGAGTTCTGGGTGGCCGAGCGTGGCGGGCAGATCGTCGGCTGTGGCGCGCTCCACGTGCTCTGGGAGGACCTCGCAGAGGTCCGCACGGTGGCCGTCGATCCCGAATGCCGCGGCACGGGAGTCGGCCACCGGATCGTCTCAGCGCTGATCCAGCAAGCCAAAGATCTTGGTCTGCAACGTGTATTCTGTCTTACTTTTGAGGTCGACTTCTTCGCGAGGCACGGTTTTCGCCGCATCCAGGGCACGCCGGTCTCCCCCGAGGTCTACGCCGAGCTGCTGGCCTCGTATGACGAGGGTGTAGCGGAGTTCCTCGACCTGGAACACGTCAAGCCGAACACCCTGGGCAACACCCGCATGCTGCTCCATCTGACGTCGGGTGACGCGGACCTTGACCACATGGAAAGGTGATTGTTGATACCTATGTCGATACGTTGGGCAGCACAGGCATGTGTCCTGACACGTGCCACGCGCGCACTCGAAGCGAGGTGACACGGTGAGCACCGGACAGCCGCCGTACCCACAGGACGAATCCGGCGAGAACGCTGCGCCTCCCCACTACGGCCAGCAGGCTCCGGGCCGCCACCCCGGCGAGCCCGACCCCGACGTCACTGTGGTCGGCTACCGGGCGGACGACGCCTACGGGCAACAGCCCCCCTATGGTCAGCAGCAGGGCTACGGCCAGCAACCCCCATACGGTCAGCAGCAGGGCTACGGCCAGCAGCAGTACGGCCAGCAGCAGGGCTACGGCCAGCAACCCCAATACGGCCAGCAGCCCCAGTCTCAGCCCGACTACGGCCAGCAGCAGTATGGCCAGCAGCAGGGCTACGGCCAGCAACCCCAGCAGGGCCAGCAGTACGACCAGCAGTATGGTCAGCAGCAGGGCTACGGCCAGCAGCCCCAGTCCCAGCCCGACTACGGCCAGCAGCAGGGTTACGGGCAGCAGCAGTCCGGCTACGACCAGCAGTATGGTCAGCAGCAGGGCTACGGCCAGCAGCCCCAGTCCCAGCCCGACTACGGCCAGCAGCAGGGTTACGGGCAGCAGCAGTCCGGCTACGACCAGCAGTACGGTCAGCAGCAGGGCTACGGCCAGCAGCCCCAGTCGGGCCAGCAGTACGACCAGCAACAGGGCTATGGTCAGCAACCCCAGTCGGGCCAGCAGTACGACCAGCAACAGGGCTATGGTCAGCAACCCCAGTCGGGTCAGCAGTACGACCAGCAACAGGGCTATGGTCAGCAACCCCAGTCGGGTCAGCAGTACGACCAGCAGTATGGTCAGCAGCCGCAGTCCCAGCCCGGCTACGGTCAGCAGCAGTACGGCCAGCAGGGCTACGGGCAGCCACAGCAGTCCCAGCCCGGTTACGCCCAGCCCGGCTACGGCCAGCAGTACGGCGACCAGCAGTACGGCCAGCAGGGCTACGGGCAGCAGCCGCAGCAGGCCGGCTACGGTCAGGCTCCCTACGGCCAGCCGGGCTACGGCCCGGTCGGCGTGCAGCCGCCTGGGGCTCCCGCCCCGCTGGCGGAGTGGTGGCAGCGTCTGGTGGCGCGACTCATCGACGGCGTCCTTTTCGGCGTCGTGATGGTCGTGTTGACCATCGTGTTCACGGCGCTGCTCCTGGCCAGCTACGACTCGACCAGCGGCGCCACCTCGGGGATGTTCAGCTCGTTCGCGCTCAACATCGTGCTGGCCATCGTCCTCACCGCCGTCTACGTCGGTTACGACTTCCTCATGCACAAGATGAAGGGCCAGACGGTCGGCAAGATGATCATGGGGATCAAGGTCGTGCCGGTGGGTCAGATGATGCCCCCCGGCGGCCTGCCCGGCGACGCCGCCATCAAGCGGGCCGGCGTGACCTGGGGCGCCTACATCCTCTACTTCCTGCCGTTCGGCACCATGCTGGCGGGCCTCATCTGCGCCCTGAACGGTGCTTCGATGCTCTGGGACAAGCCGCTGCAGCAGACGTTCGCGGACAAGTTCGCGAACACCGTGGTGGTCAAGATCAAGTAATCGGCACAACCACGAAACAGGGGCCGGCTTCCCGCCGGCCTCTGTTTTGTATGTGAGGGTAGGTGCGGAATGTAGGGCTCTCTGCCGTCGATGTCGCGAGGTGAGGGTTATGGCCGGGACGTCGCCGTGGACGGACGCGGTGCCCGCGGAATGGTGGGAACGGCTGGCTGCCCGGCTCATTGAAGCGCTCGTCTTCGGCATCGTTTATTACATTCTGTTCATTGCGCTGTGGGCGGTCTTCCGGACTGTCGGCATGATGGAGGTGTTCGACGGCCGGCTGCCCGGAGTGTTCGCGTGGGCGGCCGCCGGGCTGGGTTATACGGGCTACGACTGGTGGGCGCATTGGCGGCACGGGCGTACGTTCGGCCAGGCGATCATGCGGATCCGCCTGGTGCCGCGGGATGTCCCGGCCCGTGCTCTGCTCAAACGCTCCCTGGTCTATCCGGGACCTGTCATGCTCATGGGCATTCCGGTGGCCAATCTGGTGGCCGGAATGCTGCTGTTCGGTGTCGGTATGCTCATCCTGATCGACAAGCCGCTGGAGCGCGGGCCGCATGACAGGCTGGCTGGAACACGCGTGGTTAAAGATCTTCGCTGAGCCATCCGCACCTGCACGGATGTCTTTTCGCAAAATTTTCCCATGATCCGGTAAGGAGCCTGGAGAGACTGGCATTAGGCTATGGGGCGTCCGGGTTGCCGGATGTTGGTGTCCCTGCGACACGTAGGGCATCTGTGTGCCGCTATGGTCGGGTGCGGGCGGTTGTCGCCTTGCGCACCATGAGGGGCCCGCAGCGCTCCCTCCGGGAGGCGCTCCGCGCGCTTAAAGCGCCCCGAAACCCCGTCAGCCGTGGAGGCGAGGACGAATGGAAGCCCTTACAGACGTATTGTCAGCGCTCATCCCCCCGGTGGTGGTGGGCGGCGCCTTCATCTTTGGCGTCGTGAAGTTGGTCCGGTCGGAGGCCCTTGGCGACCGGCGAAACCGTGAGGATCAGGCCGAGGGCCAGAACTGATCGGCTAGTCAGCCGAATCCCCGTAGCGCTGAATTGTCTCCACGCCTTTCCGGGTATATGTTTGGGCTGGCGAATGAAACAATGCTCCGCGAAAGGATTGCGTAGATGGCCAAGCAGATCCAGGAGATTCTCATCGATGACCTCGATGGGGGCGAGGCCAATGAGACGGTCAGCTTCGCTATTGACGGCTCCTCCTATGAGATTGACCTCAGCGACCTTAACGCGAAGAAGCTGAGGGACGCGCTCACGCCTTTCGTGCAGCATGCGCGCAGGGCCGGTGCCGTCACCACGCGTCGGCGTGGCCGCGGCGGCAACCGCGCGATGAGCCGCGAGAAGAGCTCGGAGATCCGGCAGTGGGCCAAGGCCCACGGCCTGCCCGTCAGCGAGCGAGGCCGCATCGCCTCCACCGTCGTCGAGAAGTACGAGCAGGCTCACTAGGAGAGCCCGCTGTTCGACCATGCGCTTATGCCGTTCGCCTAGGACCCCGGCGACCGCCATAAGCGCATGATCGTGTCCAGGCCGTTTCGAATGGCGGGACGGCCCGGATGATGATCGACTGACCCGTCCATATGCGGGCGTTTTGGTCGCGTGTTCGGTCCGGCTCTCGGCCCCGTTTCCGCGATGAGACGCCCGCATATGTGACGGCGTCGCGCCCGGCGTGTCCGAATGCGCCGCGTGGCCATACCCCATTCAACGTACGCTTCTCGCCGCGAGGCGCCCGGATTGCCCGCGGGCCACGTCATTCGCCTACCGTCACGGACAAGCGTCGCGCTCATGGAACGCGCCATGACGGAAATCCGGGCGCCTAAAGGGCGGCGGCGATCTTCACGCGCTGTAGCCTTAACCGCGATCTCGACTCGCGCTCGGCGCCGGAAACCCCGTATGGCACGGAGGTGTGGGCATCCGCGCAAAACGCCGGCGTGCACGTTGCGTGGCCTCTGGCCATATGCCGCTTCCTGGAGATGCGCGGAGTGCTCATGCTCGGCGGCATAACCCGTAAGCATGAGCACGCCTCGCACAATCCGCTCCCGCGAGCATGTGCGCACAATGCCGGGCCATCACGAAGTGTGGTGGGCGCGCGGAATGCCGCCGGTCCGCGACGGCGAGGATGAGCGCGAATGGCATGCGCGCCGGTGCAGTGTCTCATGATGCGAGATGAGATCGGTAACCGAGCTGACCGGATGACGTATTACTCTGTGTGCGGCGTGAGGTGTGCCCCGTTGTGCTCAGGGCGTAGCACGGGCGGTTGGCCAAGCATTGCGTCGGGACATAGGATGATTGCGTAACAGATACGTACGCGGCATCTGAGATGCGCAGGTGAGTGGCGCCCCGGTCGGCTTCACCCCTGACGTTCGATGGCCGATCGTGGTGGTCCGGATACGGTGCGGCGGCAGAATTCCAGCCGCTTCCGCGAAGCGTCCTAAACATCGTTCGCTTGCGGCGTATCGGGAACACGTCACCCCCGAACGGTAGTTGGATGGAGGGTGAACGCCCTGCTCCCGGGGAACGTGTCTGCTATAGAGCGTGTCAGCGGCAGTGGGCACGGTTCGCCGAGCCAGGGCTAGCATGCGGGATGACGGGACCGGATTTACCGGCCTGACTGACCGCTCTGTGAGGAGCGACGAGATGTTCGAGAGGTTCACCGACCGAGCGAGGCGTGTTGTCGTCCTGGCCCAAGAAGAGGCCAGGATGCTCAACCACAACTACATCGGCACTGAGCACATTCTTCTTGGTTTGATCCACGAAGGTGAGGGCGTAGCCGCCAAGGCTCTGGAGAGCCTCGGCATCAGCCTTGAGGGTGTGCGCCAGCAGGTCGAGGAGATCATCGGCCAGGGCCAGTCGGCTCCGTCGGGGCACATTCCGTTCACCCCGCGGGCCAAGAAGGTCCTCGAGCTGTCGCTCCGTGAGGCTTTGCAACTGGGTCACAACTACATCGGCACCGAGCACATCCTGCTCGGGCTCATCCGTGAGGGTGAAGGTGTGGCCGCCCAGGTGCTGGTCAAGCTTGGAGCTGATCTCAACCGTGTCAGGCAGCAGGTCATCCAGTTGCTCCACGGTTACCAGGGCAAGGAGCCGGCCGCCGCGGGTGGCCCGCAGGAGTCGGCCCCGTCGACCTCCCTGGTGCTCGACCAGTTCGGCCGCAACCTGACCCAGGCGGCCCGCGAGGGCAAGCTGGATCCGGTCATCGGCCGCGAGAAGGAGATCGAGCGGGTCATGCAGGTCCTCTCCAGGAGGACCAAGAACAACCCCGTTCTCATCGGCGAGCCCGGCGTCGGCAAGACCGCCGTCGTCGAAGGCCTGTCGCAGAAGATCGTCAGGGGCGAGGTGCCCGAGACGCTGAAGGACAAGCAGCTCTACACGCTTGACCTCGGCGCCCTGGTCGCCGGCTCCCGCTACCGCGGCGACTTCGAAGAGCGCCTGAAGAAGGTGCTCAAGGAGATCCGCACCCGCGGCGACATCATCCTGTTCATCGACGAGCTGCACACGCTCGTGGGCGCAGGCGCCGCCGAGGGCGCGATCGACGCCGCCAGCATTCTCAAGCCCATGCTGGCCCGCGGCGAGCTGCAGACGATCGGCGCGACGACGCTCGACGAATACCGCAAATACCTCGAGAAGGACGCGGCGCTGGAGCGCCGGTTCCAGCCGATCCAGGTGGCCGAGCCCTCGCTCAGCCACACGATCGAGATCCTCAAGGGTCTGCGCGACCGCTACGAGGCGCACCACCGCGTGTCCATCACCGACGACGCGCTGGTGGCCGCCGCGCAGCTGGCCGACCGCTACATCAGCGACCGCTACCTTCCCGACAAGGCGATCGACCTCATCGACGAGGCCGGCTCCAGGATGCGCATCCGCAGGATGACCGCGCCG
The DNA here is from genome assembly GCF_039880665.1 of Nonomuraea sp. B5E05. Lineage (NCBI taxonomy): Bacteria > Bacillati > Actinomycetota > Actinomycetes > Streptosporangiales > Streptosporangiaceae > Nonomuraea > Nonomuraea sp. B5E05. The sequence continues at coordinate 322,482 of NZ_JBDPMJ010000006.1, read as the reverse complement.
CCGGACCTCCGCGAATACGACGAGAAGATCGCCAACGTCCGCCGCGACAAGGAGTCCGCGATCGACGCGCAGGACTTCGAGAAGGCCGCTGCCCTCCGTGACCAGGAGAAGCAGCTCCAGCTCAAGCGCGAGCGGCGGGAGAAGGAGTGGAAGGCCGGCGACATGGATGTCGTGGCCGAGGTCACCCAGGAGCTCATCGCCGAGGTCCTGGCGACCGCCACCGGCATCCCGGTCTTCAAGCTGACCGAGGAGGAGTCCCAGCGCCTGCTCCGCATGGAGGACGAGCTCCACAAGCGGATCATCGGCCAGGACGACGCCATCAAGGGCCTGTCGCGCTCCATCCGGCGCACCCGTGCCGGCCTGAAGGACCCGCGGCGCCCCGGCGGCTCGTTCATCTTCGCCGGCCCCTCGGGCGTCGGTAAGACCGAGCTGTCCAAGGCTCTGGCGGAGTTCCTCTTCGGCGACGAAGACGCTCTGATCAGCCTGGACATGTCGGAGTTCATGGAGAAGCACACCGTCTCCAGGCTCTTCGGCTCGCCTCCCGGCTACGTCGGCTACGAAGAAGGCGGCCAGCTCACCGAGAAGGTGCGGCGCAAGCCGTTCTCCGTGGTCCTGTTCGACGAGATCGAAAAGGCCCACCCCGACATCTTCAACTCGCTGCTGCAGATCCTGGAAGACGGTCGCCTGACCGACGCCCAGGGCCGCGTGGTCGACTTCAAGAACACGGTCATCATCATGACCACCAACCTCGGCACCCGTGACATCTCCAAGGGCATCGGGGTCGGGTTCGCGAAGTCCAACGACGCCGACTCCAACTACGACCGGATGAAGGCCAAGGTGCAGGAAGAGCTCAAGCAGCACTTCCGGCCCGAGTTCCTCAACCGCGTCGACGACATCGTGGTCTTCCACCAGCTGACGCCCAACGAGATCATCAAGATCGTGGATCTGATGCTCAACCAGGTCGACGCCAGGCTGAAGGACCGCGACATGGGGCTCGACGTCTCGCCCGAGGCCAAGCAGCTGCTGGCCGACCGCGGCTACGACCCGGTCATGGGTGCCCGTCCGCTGCGGCGTACGATCCAGCGCGAGCTGGAAGACTCCCTGTCGGAGAAGATCCTTTACGGCGAGCTCCGTCCGGGGCAGGTCGTCAAGGTGACCATCGAAGGCGAGGGCGACGACGCCACGTTCGTCTTCAAGGGCGAGTCCGCCTCCAAGGTGCCCGACTCGGCCGCCGCGATCGCAGCGCCGATCCAGCGCTGACGTCCGGTTCTTTCGAAAGCCCCCGCGTGGAGCGTCATCCACGCGGGGGCTTTCGCGTGCGCGCCCGCCCTCGGCGCTGAGGCGCTGTCTGAGAGCTTGCCGGGGTGCTCCCGGTCATTGCTGCCGTGGTCCGGGTGGTCGCCGCTCAGCGGCATGATGAACCGTCCGGAGTGGCCCCGGCCGGCCCTGCGAATGGTCTCGAGATCGTCAATCCGGCCCGGCGTGACAGACCACGGATCTAGCATGACGTACCCCCGTGAGATCGGCCGGATGCGGTCGTTGCCCGATCGTTCAGGAGTTCGGGTGTTTCACCACGCGAAGTAGTACTACACTGTGTAGAGCTTCGCCTTGGTGATGACTGCTCCCCCGGGAGTAGGACGAAGTCAACTCAGGGCGGACGCGCTCGCCACCCGTCGGCAGGCATGCTCACAGGGTTCGCACGTCCAAGGCGGGCGACGGGAAGACACAACGCAAGCCTGGAGGAAACCGATGCGCCTGCGTCACGATGACGGAACGCTCGTTCACCTCGCCTACAACGCAGGCGTCCACCCCGCTGAGGACCTGGAGAACCTGATCGCCCACCTGACCCGTTACGCCGTGCCCGTGCGCAAGCGGCTGGGGGTCGAGCGGATGGGCATCGGGTTGTGGTTGTCGCCGGCCGTCGCCGACCACCTCACGGCCGACCGCATCGAGCTCGTACGCCTGCGCCGCTCCCTGGAGGAGCGCGGCCTGGAAGTCGTGAGCCTCAACGGCACCGGTGGACGCAACCAGGACGTGCCCGGGCCCGACTGGGCCAAGCCCGAGCGCTACCGCTACACGATGGCGCTGGCCAAGATCCTGGCGTTCCTGCTCCCCGACGACGTACGTTTCGGCAGCATCTCGACGATACCGATCGGGTGGCGCCGCGACTGGCCCGCCGACCTGCACTCCATCGCCACCCGCCGGCTCGAACGGCTGGCGCGCGAGCTGCGCGGCATCTACAGCGTGACCGGCAAGACGATCAGGGTCGGGTTCGAGCCGTGGCCCGGGTGCGTGCTGGAGACGACCGAGCAGGCGCTGGCACGGGTGTGTGGCATCGACTCCGAGCACCTGGGCGTGTGCCTGGACGCCTGCCACCTGGCCGGCGGCGCCGAGGAGGCCGGTGTGGCGCTCAAGGGGCTGGCCGAGGCTGGTGCGCCGGTGGTCAAGCTGGGGCACGTGCACAGCCACACGGGGGAGACGCCGAGCAGCACGGGCGCCGTGCTGCACGACACGCTGACGGCGATGTTGTCGGGGGTGGTCAGCGGGAGCGCGCACATTGAGGTGGAGACGCACAACCTGATGGTGCCCGGGCGGGCCAAGGGGCCTGGGGCGCTGGTGTCGCTGCTCGCCGATGAGCTGGCCTGGGCCCGTACGAATCTCACCAGCCTGGGCCTGCAACTGGCCGCCTAGGGAGCCGCGAGTGCCCGGACCGTCCGGCCTGGCGGGGGCGTTCGGTCAGAGGGAGCCGAACCAGCCGGGGGTGTCCAGGCGCCAGAGGCCGTCCGGGGTGACCTTCCGCAGGTCTGCCTCGAGGGCGTGCAGCCGGTCCTCGCCGAGTTCGTGGGCCCAGCGGGCGCGGAGGTCGTCGAAGATGCGGGCCGAGCGGTCGAGTGCGTCCATCCCGTACGCCGTGAGCCGGGCGATCTTGCGCCGGGTGTCGTGGGAATCCGTGGTGCGTTCGACGTAACCGAGGCGTTCGAGGGTGTCGATGGTCTTGCCCGCGGCCTGTTTGGAGACGCCGAGCATGCGGCCCAGCTCGACGGCGGTGGTGCCGCGCGGGCCGATCGCCTGCATGACGAACCCGTGCATGGGCCGCAGGTCCGGGTGACCTTGGCGGGCCAGTTCGGCGTGCAGCTCGTCGATCAGCATCCTGAAGGCGAGCAGCAGGCGGAGCGGTAGTTCGAAGCCGGGGGCGTCGCTTGACATGATAGACAACCTGATTGACTATATGGACAACGTAGTTGCCTATCTTAGGAGCTTCAGGACGTGACTGTCATTCGTGACGCCGAGGCGCGGCGGTCGGAAACCCCTGGCGGGGTCATGACGACGTTCGCCTCGCCGACGCAGGGAGGGGCTTCGCGGGCCCTGTGGCGGGTGGACGCCGAACCGGGCGCGCGCGGGCCCGTGCATGACTTCGACAGCGAGCAGGTGTGGAGCTGGACGGCCGGAGCGGCCGTCGTCGAACTGGGCGGTGACCGGTTCGAGGTCGCGGCGGGCGACACCGTCGTCATCCCCGCGCACACGGTGAGGCGCGTGCTCGCCGACCCCGGCAGCGGCTACACCGCCGTCGTGACGGCCCCGGCGGGCGCCAGGGCTCTTGCCGAGAACGGAGCCGACTACGGCGTCCCGCCGTGGATCGTTTGAGGAGGGTGATTCCCATGGCCATGGTCCTGTCCACTGAATCCCGCAAGATCGAGACGCCCAACGGCGTCATGACCACACTCGCCTCCCCCTCCCAGGGAGGGGCCGAGCAGGTCGTGTGGCGGGTGGAGGCCCGGCCCGGCATGGTGGGGCCGGTGCACGCGTTCGACGCCGAACTGGTGTGGACGTGGCTCGCCGGCGCGGCCGTCGTCGAGCTCGGAGGCGAGCGGTTCGAGGTCGGCGTGGGGGACACCATGGTGCTGCCCGCCGACGTGAGCAGGCAGATGTTCGCCGACCCCGAGCACGGGTTCGTCTCGATCGTCGCCGCGCCTTCCGGCGCCCACGTCTACAACCCTGACGGCGTGTCGGCCTCGGACGCCTGCGACCTGGCCCCCAAGGGCACGGAACGCACCGTCCCGCCCTGGGCCCGGTAACCCCCGGCGGCGCTACGTCCAGCGGCCGCGCCGCCGCCGTCCGGTCCGCCGTGCCACCACACGGCCGGTGAGCCACCGCGGGGCCGGCGGTGCCGTACGGTGCGTGGTGCCGCCTCCCGTTCCGGGGGGCGCGGTGCCGGTCAGGGCTTGCGGTGTCGCTCAGAGCGAAGGTTGCGGGGAAGCCGGCGGTCAAGGGGGTCGCAGGGTGCGGCTCGAAAGGCCGGTCCCGGGCCGGGCGGTCAGGAGTGGGGGAGGCGGTAGGTGCCGTCGTCGAGGGGTTCGGCGAGGCCGTCGGCGACCAGGCCGTCCAGGGCGCGTTCGCGCTGCACCGCGTCGTCCCACACGGCGTCGAGGGCCGCCTTGGGAACCGGCCCGTGGGCGGCCCTGAGCACGTCGAGGAGGCGGCCGCGGCACTGGCGGTCGGTGCCCGCATACGTCTGGCCCTTACGAGCGGGGCCGGCGTGCGGCGGTTTGCCGGCCAGCCGCCAGGCGCACAGGTGGGTGATCGGGCAGTCGGCGCAGCGCGGGGCGCGGGCCGTGCAGACCAGCGCGCCGAGCTCCATCACCGCCACGCCCCAGCGGGGCGCGTCCAGCTCGGGCAGGAGCGCCTCCGCAAGCCGCCGCTCGGCCGCGGAGGTGGCCGTGGGCGGATATTCCTCGGCACGCACCGCACGCGCGAACACCCTGCGCACGTTGGTGTCGAGCACGGGGTGGCGGCCGCCGTAGGCGAAGCTGGCGACCGCGGCGGCGGTGTATTCGCCGATGCCGGGCAGGGACAGCAGGGTCGCGTGGTCGGACGGCACCTCGCCGCCGTGTTCCTCGGCGACGGCCCTGGCACACGCATGGAGCCGCAGCGCCCTGCGCGGATAGCCGAGCCGGCCCCAATGGCGTACGGCTTCGCCGGGTTGCTCGGCGGCCAGTGCCTTGGGAGTGGGCCAGCGGGCCATCCACTCGCGCCAGACGGGCAGGACGCGGGCGACCGGGGTCTGCTGGAGCATGATCTCGCTGACGAGCACGCCCCACGGCGTCGCGTCGACCGCACGCCAGGGGAGGTCTCGGGCGTTGTCGGCGTACCAGTCGAGAACGGGGGCGTGCAGGAGGTTCGGCTCAACCACGCGGTCAAGCGTATGCCGAGTTCGCAGCCTTCGGCGTGTCGTCACTCTTCGTGGCTGGACAATTACCATGCTGAGCGTTGTGGCTCCTCCGCTCCCTGAAGGGAGAGGCCTCCTGCTGAGCCGCTTCCGCGGCCTGGCGAAGGGCGAGCCCTCACACACTGCTCGAGCGCGCGGCCCGCTCGCTGGTGGGGCGCAACGGAGAAGTGAGCGACCGACCTGCGCACACCCACCTCCGGACTCTCACGACCGGCAAAGCAATGACACAGGAACCGACCAGATCGGAAGGGAGGGAGCGCGGGGTCCTCCACCTGGTGAAGCAGGTGGGGAGCACCGCGCGAACCCGATGGACCCGGATTCGATGCGCGGCGACGGCGGTGACGTCTACTGGCGGCGTCGGATGAGCGTGCTGGTGGCGGTTCTCGTCGTGGTGGCCGTGGTGGCGTGGGCGTGCTCGAGCGGTGGCAGCGGACCGGGCCGTACGTCCAGCGCGCAGTCGTCATCGAGCCCCACGCCCAGCGTGGATCCGCTGCTCGCCGGGCTGCGTACGCTGGCTCTGGGCACGGCCAGCCCGTCGCCGACTCCGACGGCCACCCCCACACCGACTCCCGCCGCCGGGGAGAGGAGGCCCGGCCAGCCCTGCGTCGAGGACGATCTGGTGCTGAGCCTCCAGAGCGGCAAGGAGCAGATCTACGCGGGCGACGCCCGGCCCACCTTCCTGGTCACGCTGGTCAACACCGGACCCGTGATGTGCACGGCCGACGTGGGGCCGCGGGCCATGGAGATCCGCATCACCTCGGGGGCGGACCGGATCTGGTCGAACGCCGACTGCGTCAACGGGCAGGGCACGGAGATCGAGCAGCTCCAGCGGGGGGTGCCTTACGTGCGGTCGCTGGAATGGGACCGCCGCCGCTCCCGTGCCGACTGCCCGGCCACACCGGCGGCCGCGCTGCCGGGGACGTATGTGGCCACCGTGCGCATGGGCAAGCTCCGCAGCAGCAAGGGGGTCTTCCACCTTCGTTAGAAGCCCCGCCGCCGGGAGCGCCGGCCATGCGTCGCTGAGCCTCCCCGGCGCCGGCCGTCAGACGTAGCGTTCGAGAATGGAGGACTCGGCGAGCCGGGACAGGCCCTCGCGTACGCTGCGCGCCCTCGACTCCCCGACGCCGCCCACCGCCTGAAGGTCGTCGATGCTGGCGGCCAGGAGCTTCTGCAACCCGCCGAAGTGGTTGACCAGGCGGTCGACCACGGTGGCCGGCAGGCGGGGCACCTTGGCGAGCAGGCGGAAACCTCTGGGGCTCACCGGGGTTTCGAGCATGTCGGTGCCGTTGTGGCCGAGCACCTGGGCGACCACCGCGAGGTCGAGCAGCTCGTTGCCCGACAGCTTGTCGAGGTCGTGCAGGGCCTCGATCAGGCGGCGCTGGCGGCGGCCGGCGGGAGCCGGGAGATAGTCGCGGATGACCAGCTCGCGCTCGGAGTCGACACCGGCCACGAGCTCGTCGAGCTGCAGGGACAGCAGCCGGCCGTCGGTGCCCAGCTCGACGACGTAGCCCTTGATCTCGTCGGAGATGCGCCGGACCATCTCGAGTCGCTGGGCGACGGCGGCGACGTCGCGGACCGTGACCAGGTCTTCGATCTCCAGGGCCGACAGGGTGCCGGAGACCTCGTCGAGACGGTGTTTGTAACGTTCGAGGGTGGCCAGGGCCTGGTTGGCCTTGGACAGGATGGCCGCCGACTCCTCCAGGACGTAGCGGATGCCGTCGAGGTAAAGGGCGATGATGCGCATCGACTTGCTGATGGCGATGATGGGCAGGCCGGTCTGCCGGGCGACGCGCTGGGCGGTGCGGTGGCGGGTGCCGGACTCGTCGGTGGGGATGGCGGGGTCGGGCACGAGGTGGACGGCGGCACGCACGATCTTGTGGTCGCTCACGACGATGGCGCCGTCCATCTTGGCCAGCTCGCGCAGCCTGGTGGCCGAGAAGTCGACGTCGAGCTCGAACCCGCCGCTGCAGACCTCTTCGACGACCCGGTTGTAGCCGAGCACGATCAGCCCGCCGGTCTGCCCGCGCAGGATCCGCTCCAGGCCGTCGCGCAGCGGAGTGCCTGGGGCCACAGCTGCCAGGGCTTCGCGACGACGGTCGTCAAGACTCCTATCCACCTGACCCCCGTGTCGATCGGTCACGCCCAGCTTAGCCGCGCTATGTGACGTGTGTGAGTGCGTCCCAGACGTTCTCCGCCTGGACGACCTCGAAACCGGGTGCGAACGCCACCGGCCCCACGGGCACCAGAGCACGCTGCCCATTACGCCGGCGGCCGCCCTCTTCGAGGGAGCCGGCGGGCACGAGGGCGCGCTTGAACCCCATCCTGGCCGCCTCGGACAGCCGCCTGCGGACGTCTTTGACCGGACGCAGCTCGCCCGCCAGGCCCACCTCGCCGAGCGCCACGAGGCCGGCCGGCAGCGGCTTGTCTCCTGCGGCGCTGGCGACGGCGAGCATGATCGACAGGTCGACGGCGGGGTCGGCCAGCTTGATGCCCCCCACGGTGGCCGTGAACACGTCGCATCCGCCGAGGCGGGCGTTGAGCCGGCGCTCGAGCACGGCGAGGATCATCTGCACGCGGTAGGTGTCGAGCCCCGACGACGTGCGCCTGGGCTGCTGGGCGTCGGTGCGGGCGACCAGGGCCTGCACCTCGGCGGGCAGCGGGCGGGTGCCCTCGACCGTGACGGTGACGCAGGTGCCGGGCACCGGCTCGCTGCGCCTGGAGACGAACAGGCCGCTCGGGTCGGTGATGCCCTCGATGCCCCGCTCGTGCAGGTCGAAGCAGCCGACCTCGTCGGTGGGGCCGAACCGGTTTTTGATCGCGCGCACCATGCGGAGCCTGGAGTGGCGGTCGCCCTCGAAGTTGAGCACGACGTCGACCAGGTGCTCCAGCGTGCGCGGGCCGGCGATCGAGCCCTCCTTGGTGACGTGGCCGACGAGCACCGTGGCCATGTTGCGCTCCTTGGCCAGGCGCACGAGATTGGCCGCCACCTCGCGGACCTGTGTGACCCCGCCGGGCACGCCCGTGGCCTGCGCGGAGCCGACGGTCTGCACCGAGTCGACCACCAACATGGTGGGCTGGACCTTCTCCACGTGGGCGACCAGCGCCGACAACTCCGTCTCGGCCGCGAGGTAGAGGCGATCCTGGATGGCGCCGATGCGGTCGGCACGCAGGCGCACCTGGGCGGCCGACTCCTCGCCCGTCACATAGAGGACCGTCTCGCGCTCGGCGATGCGGGCCGCGGCCTCCAGCAGGAGCGTGGACTTGCCGATGCCCGGCTCACCGGCCAGCAGCACGACCGCGCCCGGCACCAGGCCGCCACCGAGCACCCGGTCGAGCTCGGCGACGCCGGTCGTGCGGGCCGCCGCCACCTCGGCCTTGACCTGGCCGATCGGCAGGGCGGGCGCGGTGGTGGCGCCGGCCTGGACGACGCTGACGCCGCGGGCGCCCTCTTCGTCGACCGTGCCCCACGCCTGGCACTCGCCGCACCGGCCGACCCATTTCGTGGTGCGCCAGCCGCACTCGGCACAGCGGTATCCGGGTTTCGAGGCAGTCTTGGCCATGCGGAGCAGGCTAGCGGCAGGGGCCGACAATCTTCGAGCCCCGGCGGCGTCCTGCCGCGCGCCCACCACGAAGGGATCGGTTCACGCCAGGCCGAGCTCCGCGACCAGCATGCGCTTCGGCTTGGCGCCCACGATCTGCTTGACCGGCTCGCCGTTCTCGAACAACAACATCGTCGGCACCGCCATCACGCCGTAACGGGCCATGATCTCGGGGTGCGCGTCGGTGTCGAGCTTGCCGATCGTCAGCCCGTGCTCGGCCTCGATCTGCTCCAGTACGGGGCCCACCATCCGGCACGGCCCGCACCATTCGGCCCAGAACTCCACCAGGACCGGCTTGTCGTTCTTGAGCACCTGCTCCTCGTAGTTTTCGGTGGTCAATGTGATCATGTTCAACCCTTCACGAAGCAACCCGGACAGGACTGCGCGAGCTGGGCGGCCACCTCGGCGCGGCGGGCGAGGAGGGCGCGGATCTCCTCGTCGATCTCCTTGAGCTTGCGCTCGTAGACCTCGACCGACTCGGCGCACGAGCCGCCCGTGCTGTGCCCCCGACGCAGGCAGTCGAGGAACGGCCGGGTGTCCTCCAGCGTGAAGCCCACGCTGAGCAGCGCCCTGATCTCGGCGACCAGCCTGACGTCCTCCTCGCCGTAGTCGCGGTAGCCGTTGGCCGCGCGACGGGCGCTGAGCAGGCCGTGCTGCTCGTAGTAGCGGAGCGAGCGCGGGCTCACTCCTGTGCGTTCCGCCAGCTCTCCGATGCGCATACGACCACGGTAAACATTGACACCGACGTCAAGGTCAAGCCCTTAGGCGCAGGTCCGACTCACCGGGGGTCACTTGGCGGGGCACAGGACGGCTTCGGCCGCCTTCTTGATCAGCGGGTCGATCGCGGGATCGCCGTGGTCGGCGCTCAACGTGTTCGACAGGACGAACTGCACGCGGCTGTCGCGCGAGCTGTAGGTCATGGATCTGAAGCCGAACGAGCCGCCCGTCATGACACCGTATCCGTCCTCGCGCTCGCAAACGGGCGGCTCGGGGGCCGGCTGGCCGGGGTCGCGGGGCGGCCGGCCGGCGTTCAGCGCCTCTTTCAGTTCTTTCGACAGGAGCTTCTCGCCCGCACGTGCCCGGGCGAAGGAGCTCAGGTCGTCCGTGGTGGAGATGACGCCTCCGGCGGCCCAGAGGTAGCTCGAGTTGAGCCGGTCGACGTCGACCGGCTTGCCCTGCTCGCCGGGGTGGTAGCCATGCCCGTGCGGGCCTTTGATGAGCCCGGGGAACTTGTCCGGCAGGTAGGTGCGCTCCATGCCGACGGGGTCGAATATGCGCCGCTCGAGTTCGGCGGCCAGGCTGCGCTCCGTGAGCTCCTCGACGATCAGTCCGAGGAGGAAGTAGTTGGTGTTGGAGTAGGAGTAGCTCTGCCCCGGCTCTCCGGTGCGGGGCATCGTCCGGGTCAACCCGATCATCTCCAGCGGAGAGTAGTTCGTGGTGAAGTCGAATGGGTCGAGCACCCCCGGCTCGAAATAGTTGGGGATGCCGGAGGTGTGATGGATCATCTGCTCCACGGTGATCTCATCGGCCCGGTCCACAAGATCTTTTTCGACCATGACGGGCAGCAGGTCGCCGAGCTTGTCGTCCAGGGCCAGCCTGCCCTCCCCGACCAGTTGCATGATGACGATCTGGATCATGGGCTTGGTCTGGGATCCGGCCCGGAAGCGGGCATCGGCCGGGATTCTGCCGCCTTCGCCGTCGAGCAGGCGGGTGCCGGCCGTTCCCGTGTCGACCTTCTCGCCGTCGACGTAGAGCGCTCCGATCGTGCCCAGGATCTCGGGGCTTCTGGCCAGTTCCGAGAGGGCCTTCTGCACGTCGCCCAGATCAGGCTTGGCCGCGTCGGCCTCGGTGGCGTGTGCGGGCGTGCCGAGTGCCAGCATCACGCATGCCAGGCCGGCCAGGCCGGCCTTTCTCGCACGATTCATGGGAGAGTCCTCTCTACGTTGACGTGCTGAGCCAGGAGAGGGCCTCCGCATCAGGCTCACGAAGCTCCCCCGCCTACGACGACCATGACTAGGCCTTGACCGGTTTCCTGGTCGTTTCCGGCCGGATCGAACCGGCTCGTCAGCTCGTCGTCCCGGTCGCGAGGCCGGGGACAGGGGAAGCCGAGCCCTCGCATTGAGGAGGCTTCGGACGCGGTGAAGTGCCTGGAAGCGCAGCCGTCAGGGACTCGTCGCCGTACGGGACGCGCCGGTCGGTTCTAGAAGTGACGCCAGCGCAGCACGTTCGGATAGGGGATCTCCAGGCCAGGGGTCTCGGCGATGGCCTGCTCGGCCACGCCGGGCGCGAACTCGATGCGCAGCACCGCCTCCAGGTCCGCCCGGCGCTCGAAGGCCATCCTGAGGTCGAGCGGCCGCCGTTGCCAGCCGTGCCGGACCCAGAACGCCTCGACGTCGCGGGGCGAGTAGGTGGGTACGGTGTGCGAGAACCAGCGGCCGAACGACCCCCGCGTCGCGTCGAGGTCCAGCACGAAGGCCGCGCCGCCGCGGCGTACCACCCTGGACAGCTCGCGCAGCCCCGGCTCGCAGCCGGGGCCGAAGAAGTACGCCCAGCGCGCCATCGCCACGTCCACGCTCGCGTCGGGCAGCGGCAGGTCCTGGGCGGCGGCGGCGTGCACGGTCACGTTGGGGAGGCCGGCGCAGCGGCGGCGGGCCAGCGCGGCCAGGTCTCCGTGCGGCTCGACGCCGATGACGCCGGACGCCGACGAGGCCAGGACCGGCAGGTGGTAGCCGGTGCCGCAGCCGATGTCGAGCACGGTCGCGCCGTCCCAGGGGCGCAGCTCGCGCATGGCCGCGTCGGCCGCGCTCTCGGGGTCGACGGCGCGGTTCTCCAGCTCGTAGACCTGCGGCGCGTTCCAGATGTTCGGGCTCGGGATCGCGCCTTTCGCTATCCGTGGCATGGTCCAACGCTAGGCGCACGCGCAACCTGCGGTGCGTGCCGCCGGGCGCGGCCCCGCCAGAGGCGTCTCCGAACCGCCGGATCGGCCCGCCATGAGGGGTTTCGATACCCGCTGGTCCGGCCCGCCATGAGGGGTTCCGCGACCCGCTGGATCGCCTGGCCCCAGGAGGTTTCGCGACCGCTGGACGCGGCTCGACACGGGCTCGTCCCGTCGGCGCGCGCGCCAGATCGGCGTGACCGGCTTAGGCTGGCAACGTGGCTGATGTCATCCGCGTGCCCAATGCGAAGATCGCATTGTCCACTGCTTCGGTATATCCGGAACGCACTCCAGACGCGTTCGAGCTGGCCGCGCGCCTGGGTTACGACGGCGTAGAGGTCATGGTCGGCGCCGACCCCGTGAGCCAGGACATCGACGTGATCGAGCGGCTCTCCGAGCACTACGAGCTGCCCGTCCTGGCCATCCACGCCCCCTGCCTGCTGGTCACGCAGCGGGTGTGGGGGCGCGACCCCTGGGCCAAGCTGGTCAAGGCCCAGAAGGCCGCCGAACGCCTGGGCGCCTCGACGGTCGTGGTCCATCCGCCGTTCCGATGGCAGCGCGACTACGCGCGCGACTTCGAGAACGGCCTGGCCAGGATGCGCGAGGAGACCGACGTCACCTTCGCGGTGGAGAACATGTTCCCGTTGCGCGCCAGGGGCAACGACGTGGTGCCCTACTCTCCCGACTGGAATCCGATCGACTACGCCTTCCCTCAGGTCACGCTCGACCTGTCGCACACGGCCGTGTCGGGTTCCGACGCCATGGAGATGGCCGTCAAGCTCGGCGACCGGCTCGCCCACCTGCACCTGGCCGACGGCGTCGGGATGACCAACAAGGACGAGCACCTGGTGCCGGGCAGGGGCAACCAGCCGTGCGCGCAGGTCCTCGAGCGCCTGGCGGGCAACGGCTACTCGGGGCTGGTCGTGCTCGAGATCAACACGCGCAAGGCGGCCAGCCGCACCGAGCGCATCGACGATCTCGCGGAGGCGCTGGCCTTCGCCCGGCTGCACCTGGCGGCCTCCACGTGAACACCGGGCCGATCAAGGATCTGGGCAGGGTGTTCGACCGGGTGGCCGACGCGTACGACGCGGGCAGGCCGTGCTATCCCGACGAGCTCTACCGCGCGCTCACCGAGGTGTCCGGCGTCGATCTCGACGGCGCCACCACGGTCGACGTGGGCGCGGGCACCGGCATCATGACGCGGGCGCTCAGGACGCGCGGCGCGCAGGTCATCGCGATCGACCCGGGCGCGGAGATGCTGGCCAGGCTGGTGTCGCGGACGAGCGGCGAGGAGGGTGCGCCCGTCACGGCCCTGCTGGCCGACGGCAACCGCCTGCCGCTGGCCGACGGCGTGGCCGACCTGGTCACGTTCGCCCAGTCGTGGCACTGGCTCGACCCGGTGGCGTCGATCGCCGAGGCGAGGCGGGTGCTGCGGCCCGGGGGTACGATCGCGGGCTGCTGGAACTTCGCCCACGCCGCGCAGGCCGAGTGGCTGGCCGCGTACGAAGCGCGGCTGGCGGAGGAGGTGCCCGCCTATTGGGGGCCGGCGGTCGAGCGGTGGTCGGCGCCGCCCATCGCCTCGGCCTTCGAGGTGATCGAGGAGCGGTGGATCCCGTGGACGAGGCTGGTCGGCGTCGAGGACTTCCTGCTCGGCCTGCGCTCCCACTCCTACATGGCCGCGCTGTCGCCGCGGCGGGCCGATGAGCTGGTCGAGAGGCAGCGGGCCGAGTTGCGCGAGGTGTTCCCCGAGGGTGTGCTGTCGGTGCCGATGCGGGTCTACCTGGCGGTGGGCCGGTGACGCGAGGGAACGCCTCGGAGGAGTCGGCGGCCAGGCGCCGTCCTGGACGCAGGCCGGGCTCGGCCGACACGCGGGGCGAGATCCTGGCGGCGGCGCGGAAGGTGTTCGCGGAGAAGGGGTTCGACAAGGCGACCGTGCGCGGCATCGCCAGGGAGGCGAAGGTCGACCCCGCTCTGGTGCACCACTATTTCGACACCAAGGAGGGCATGTTCGCGGCGGCCATGCAGTTGCCGATCACGCCGGAGATCGTCGTCCCCGTGCTGGTCGCCGGGCCGCGCGAGGAGCTCGGTGAGCGGCTCGTCCGGATGATCCTCGAGGTCACTGCCAAGCCGGAGACGCGCGAGCCGATGGTGGCGCTCATGCGCTCGGCCATGACCAACGAGCGTGCGGTCGTGATGTTCCGTGAATTCATCTCGAACGCGCTGCTCTACCAGGTGGCCGACCGGCTGCGGGTGCCGCATCTGCGGATAGAGGCGGCGTTCGCCCAGATGTTCGGCGTGATCATGGGGCGCTATGTGATCGGGCTGGAGCCGCTGGCGAGCGCGAGCCATGACGAGCTCGTCGAGCTGCTCGCGCCGACGATCCAGAGGTACTTCACAGAATAGAGCATTGTTCTGTCGGTGGCGGTGACCATAGGGTATGTCGCGTACCACGGCCATGTTACCCGTGGGTAGGATCGCAGTGGAGGGCTGCGAAGCGGGTGACCGTACGCTGACAGCCAACGTCGTCTGTGGGAGGACCCCGTGCTCTGGGTAGCCATCATCGGGCTTGTCATGACCGTCCTGGCGCTGGCCGTCGCCGGCCGCCGGGTGCTGTTCCTGTACAAGCTCGCGACAGTGGGGCCGCCTGCGCCCGAGCGCGTCGAGTACGCCAGGACACACGTGGCCGACGAGGTCAAGGCGCAGCTCGTCGAGGTGTTCGGGCAGAAGAAACTGCTCAAGTGGACCGCGTCGGGCGTCGCGCACTTCTTCGTCATGTGGGCGTTCTTCATCCTGCTGACCGTCTACGTCGAGGCGTACGGCGCGATCATCCAGGGGGCGATCACCGGCACGCCCGACTTCCACATCCCGCTCATCGGCACCTGGGGCGTGCTCGGCTTCGTGCAGGACTTCATCGCGGTGGCCTGCCTGCTCGGCCTGGTCGCCTTCGCGGTCATCAGGGTCAGGAACTCTCCCAAGGCGCTCGGCCGCGACTCCCGCTTCTCCGGCTCCCACCTCGGCGGCGCGTGGCTCGTCCTGTTCATGATCTTCAACATCATCTGGACGCTCTTCCTGGCCCGCGGCGCGGCCGCCGCCAACGGCAACTTCCCCTACTCCTCGGGGGCGTTCGTCTCGCTCGCGCTCGGCGACGTGCTGCCGGCGAGCACCCTGCTGGAGGAGATCGCGCTGCTCCTGCACATCGGCTTCATGCTGGTGTTCCTGGTCATCGTGGTGAACTCCAAGCACCTGCACATCTTCACCGCGCCGCTCAACGTGCTCTTCTCCCGCCGCCCCGACGGCATGGGTGCGGCGGTCGAGATGCGCGTCGACGGCAAGCCGGTCGACTTCGAGGACGAGGACCTCGACCCCGAGCGGCTCGGCCGCGGCAAGATCGCCGACACCACGTGGAAGGGTTTCCTCGACTTCTACTCCTGTACGGAGTGCGGCCGTTGCCAGTCGCAGTGCCCGGCCTGGAACACCGACAAGCCGCTGTCGCCGAAGATGCTGATCCTCGACCAGCGTGACCACGCCTTCGCGGTGGCCCCCTACCTGATGGCGGCGGAGGCCGAGCAGCACAAGGACACCGACGTGCTCGCGCTGCTGGAAAAGCCGCTGGTGGGCGAGGAGGGCGTGATCCACCCCGACGTGCTCTGGTCGTGCACCAACTGCGGCGCCTGCGTCGAGCAGTGCCCCGTGGACATCGAGCACATCGACCACATCCTCGACATGCGCCGCTACCAGGTGATGGTGGAGTCGTCGTTCCCGTCCGAGGCGGGAGTGATGGTGAAAAACCTGGAGAACAAGGGCAACCCGTGGGGCATGTCCGAGATGAAGCGGGCCGACTGGATCGAGGAGCTCGATTTCGAGGTCGAGGTGGTCGAGGACAAGATGCCCGCCGACGCCGAATATCTGTTCTGGGTGGGCTGCGCGGGCGCGCTCGAAGACCGGGCCAAGAAGACCACCAGGGCCGTGGCGGAGCTGCTGCACATCGCGGGCGTGAAGTTCGCGGTGCTCGGCCCGATGGAGGCGTGCACCGGCGACCCCGCCCGGCGCCTCGGCATGGAATATCTGTTCAACATGCTCGCTCAGCAGAACATCGAGACGCTCAACGAGGCGGGCGTGAAGAAGATCGTGGCGACCTGCCCCCACTGCTTCAACACCCTGGCCAACGAATATCCGCAACTGGGCGGCACGTACGAAGTCGTGCACCACACGCAGTTGCTGGCGAAGCTGGTGGACGAGGGCCTGCTCACCCCGGTCACGCCGATCGAGGAGAAGATCACCTATCACGACCCCTGCTTCCTCGGCCGCCACAACAAGGTCTATTCCCAGCCCCGCGACATCATGGCGAAGGTGCCGGGCGTCAAGACCCAGGAGATGCACCGTCACAAGGACCGCGGCTTCTGCTGCGGCGCCGGCGGCGCCCGCATGTGGATGGAGGAGCGCATCGGCAAGCGCATCAACACCGAGCGCGTCGACGAGGCTCTGACCACCGATCCCGACACCGTCTCGACGGCCTGCCCGTTCTGCATGGTGATGCTCGGCGACGCCATCAGCGAGAAGAAGAACAGTGGTGAAGCCAAGGAGTCGCTCGAAGTCGTGGACGTGGCACAGCTGTTGATCAAATCGGTCAAAGGCACTTCCTGACCGCCCCAAGTCGGACTCCTCCACAAGGCTTGTGGAGGAGTTCTGCACGTCAATAGGGGTGAGGACAGCAAATCTGGCATCCACATAACGGGAAAATCACGGTAACCTCAACGTCGCATGGCTCTATTCGACGGGGAGGGGGCTCGTGATGGGCGTCGTGGTGACGGACGCCGAAGTCACTCTGGCCGACGTCCTCTCCCTCCGGCTCGCCATCGACGAACCACTGAAAGACGGCACCGAACTGGTGTTGAGGCACCGCACCACGGGGGTCGAACGCGACGTGCTGCTCGGCACGCCAGGCGCGCGGGCACGCGAGGCCACGCTCGCGGTCTCGCTCGCGCCGCTGGAGCTCAGCGCCGGACGCTGGGACGCCTATCTGCGCTGTGACGGCAAGCGGGTCAGGCTCCGCAGCGTCGATCCCGGCTTCTCGCTCGACCATCTCGACGCGTACGCGCTGTGCAGGCGCTCCCTCGCCTACCGCTCCTACCGCACCCGCAACGGCTACCTGGCGCTGAAGATCTCCGAAGCGGAGCCCGTGGCCGAGGTGCGGGCCATCTGGTTCAGGGAGGGCCGCTTCGAGGTGATGGGCCTGCTGGCCTACACCGGGCTGGAGGACGACGACTGCCGCCACGAGGCCATGCTGACCCTCGATCGCCGGCATACGAGCGCCCGGGTGTCGGCCACGGCCACCGTGCAGGGCGTGCGCTTCCACGCGGCCGTCTCGCTCGTCGACGTCCTGGCGGCCGACCACGACGAGGGTGCGAGCTCCGCGAACGGCACCTGGGAGCCGGCGCTCGAGGTGGAGGGCGTGGCCACACCGATGAAGCTGGGCGCGCGGCTCGACGACGTCGACGGCAAACGACGCCGGCTGCACTATCCGTCGGCCACGGTCGACGGCGTGCCGATCAGACCCTGCTACACCTCCGACGACGAGTTGCGCATCGAGGTGGGCGGATGAAGGTCAGCCTGGTCCTCACGTCCGCCTACGGCATGCGCGGCGACGTGCGCGCCACGCTCAACCTCGCCACCGCCCTCGCCGAGCGCCACGACGTCGAGGTGATCAGCGTCAGGCGGCACAAGGAGAAACCGTTCTTCGCCGTCGGTCCCGGCGTGTCCATGCGCAGCGTGATCGACGCCAGGCCGGGGGTAAGGCACCTGCTGCCGCACGGGCAGGTGCGCACCGAGGTGGCGCTCTGGCGGGTGCTGCGCAACCTCAAGACCGACGTGTTGATCGCCACCAGGCCGGGGCTCAGCATCCAGGCGGCCAGGCACGCGCCGCGCGAGATCGTCAAGATCGCCAGGGAGTGGGGCCGGCCGGCCGTGCCGGGTCCCGTCAAACGCTTCTACCCGCGCCTGAACGCCGTCGTGACGGCCACGGACTCCGCCCAGGAGGAATGGGCCAGGCTCCTGCCCGGCGGGCCTCCTGTGCACGCCCTGCTGGACGCGCTGCCCGCGGGGCCGTGGCCGCGCTCGCGGATGGACAACAGGATCGTCGCGGCCGGCGGGCGCCTGGTGGCGGTCAAGGCGTACGACCGGCTGATCAGGGCCTTCGCCGTCATCGTGGACAAGCGGCCCGACTGGGCGCTGCGGCTCTACGGCGGCGGCCCCGAGGAGCGGCGGCTGCGCTCGCTCGTCAGCGAGCTCGGCCTGCACAACCACGTCTACTTCATGGGCACGACGTCCGACCTGGCCGGCGAGTTCGCCAAGGCGTCGATCGTGGCCAGCGCCTCGCGGGGCGACGACCTCGGCATGACGGTGCTGGAGGCCATGGGCTGCGGGGTGCCCGTGGTGGCGCTCGAAGGGGCCAGGGGGGCGAAGGAGTTCGTCGCGACGGGCTACAACGGGGTGCTGGTGCCCGACGTCGAGGCCGACCCGCAGCCGTTCGCGGTGGCGCTGCTGGCGCTGATCGACGACGAGCGCAGGCGGCGCTCCCTCGCCGCGGGCGCGCTCGACACCGCGGTACGCCATGCGGCCGACGAGGTCGCCGACCAGTGGGAGAAACTGATCGCCGGCCTCCGGTGAAGCCTTCTTGCAGGGCCCACCGATACGGGTTACGGGTACCGTAGAAGCATGCATGGGTACAGCGGAGACAAGCAGGCCTATCTGACGCGACTCAGGCGGATCGAAGGGCAGATCCGGGGCCTGCAGCGCATGGTGGACGACGATGCCTACTGCATCGACGTGCTCACGCAGGTCTCCGCGGCCACGCGGGCGCTGCAGGCGGTGGCGCTGGGGCTGCTGGAGGAGCACATCTCGCACTGCGTGGCCGACGCGATCAACAACGGTGGCCCCGAGGCCGAGGCGAAGGTGAAGGAGGCCTCGGCGGCGATCGCCCGCCTGGTCCGTTCGTAGGGGACGGACGAAGGCTAGTCCGTACGTAATGAGACATCGTCCGTACGTAGGAGCCGGGGTGGCGGGATGACTAGTTATGTGAAACCCCGGAAACCTTCGTCCCCGACTCTTGGGAGTCAGGAGCCCGGTTCCCGGGGCCAGAAATTTACTGATCTTTACTAGTGGCTCGCTGAAGTCCGCAATCCGAGCGCGTCGTCGAGTTCGTCCAAGGTCAGCCGCCGTTCACTGACTGCCACGGCGGTGAGCACCTCGGCGTAGAGCGCAATCTCGTCCAACGCGACACGGTCGTGGACCCGAGAGTCCAGGTCGTTGTGCCCCACCGCGTCGTCCTTTCCTTCCGCAGCCCACACCCTCTTCGAGGTTACGGCGAAGACCCTTCAGGCGACATGGCCCATCGGGGTCATTCCTTTCCGCGTCGCGGGCCCCCAGGAGGATCATTTCCCCAAGCAGAGATCACAATTCAGCGAATTTCCTGTTCGCTCAAGTGTCAGAACGATATAGGCGGAGTTAGGGTGAAATATCGGTATTAGTGCTTTACGTGTGACCTGTGTGGCGATCGTCGCGTTCGTGAATGATCTTACGCACGAGTGCCGCCTGCCCCGCCAGCCCCCGCTCCGGCACCCTGGCCCCCGTCAACCGGCCCCACGCCAGCCCCATGGCGTACGCGGCCCCGAGCACCGCCGCCGTGCTCCCGCGGTCGGGCGGCGCGATCTCCAGCACCGGCGCGGGAACGGTCGACACCCCGCCAGGCAGCCCCCGCACGGGGAAGCCGTCGGGCTCGGTCCGCTCCCCGGCCGAGGTGCCGGTGAGCCCGGCCTGCCGCAGCGCCTCGTACGCCCTCCTGAGCCGGTGGTCCAGAAGCGCGGGCAGCACGCTCTTGGAGTCGGACAGATCGGCGAGGAGCACGGCCGCGGCCGCCGGCGGCTCGGGCGTGAAGCGCAGCGCGTCCACGAGGTCGTAGACCGCGTGCGCGAAGTGCGCCGCAGGGTCGCTCTCCGCGAACGTCGCCCGGCACAACCGCGCAGGGCAGCGCCGCAGCCACGCCTGGCGCAGGGTCTCTTCGTCCACGTGGGCGTCGTCGATCCCGGAATGGCGCAGCATGGGCTCGACCATCGTGAGCAGGGCGAGCGCCCTGGGCCTGAACCGGGTGTCGGAGAGCAGGATCTGGGCCGTGTCGGCCATCACGGCCGCCAGCCTGAGCGCCGCCCTCGGCTTCCCCGCCCGCAGCCGCTCGGCCACGAGCGTGGCGAGGTCGAGCAGCGGCGGCGCGGGCAGCCAGCGCACCCACTCGTCACCGGGCAGCGGACGGCGCAGATATTCGCCGAACACGGTGATCAGCCGCTCGTTGCCGTCGAACGCCGGCGCGTACGCGCACCACATGATCGTGCCCCAGACGGCGGCGACGGTGCTCGGCACGTCGGAGGCGAAGATGTCGTCGAAGGCCGTCAGCGGGTAGTCGAGCTCCGACTTGAGCCCGCTCGCCCGCAGCAGCACCCTCACCCGTTCCGTGAGGCTCTCGGCCACGTCGGGGCCGATGAACGCCTGGGTCGAGCCCGGCTCGGCGTGGAAGTCGGAGCCCTGAGGGATCACCTCGTCGGGCAGCACCGCCGCGGGATGGTGCACCTGGCGCGCCCGCGTGCCCCGCGGCGGCGGCGCCAGGAGCCAGCGGCCGTCGGCGGGATCGTGCAGGTGCCAGCGGGCATGGGCGCCGAAGAGCCACCTGTCGCCATCGGGGGTCACGAGGATCCTGGCGGCCAGGACGTGGGCGCGGTCGGGTGGCGAAAGAGCCTGCCAGCGCCGGTCTGCGACCATGGCCCGGATCTCGGCCTCCGCGGAGGTGAACACATCCCAAGGTCGCACGGCCGTCATCGTACTTGCCGTACCCGGATCATCCATCGGCTTTTCACGGCAGAATGTTCCACTATGAGGGCGAAGGTAGCAGGCGTGCTGGCGGTCGTAAGCGTGCTCTCCGGCTGCGGCACGGGCACGTCGGCGCCACCGTCGCCGACCGGGCCCGGCGTGCTCACTCTGGAGAACGCCACGCCGCCGGCGAAGGGCGGCGAGGTGGGCGAGGCCACGACGGAGTTCGACGACGCCGCCGACCTGTCGATGTGGACCAAGCTGAGCGAGACCGAGAAGGACATCGACCGGATCGCCAAGCTCGACGTCGACAAGACCGCCAAGGGCGCACTCTACATGGAGCCCAAGACCTCGGCCTGGTTCGACGGCTTCCGCGGCCCCTTCGTCTATCAGGAGCTGGCCGGCGACATCGTCATGCACGCCCGGGTCAAGGTCGAGGGCAAGGACGACGACCAGCCGAAGCGGAAGTTCTCGCTCGGCGGCCTGATGGCCCGCCAGCCCGGCTCGTACGCCAAGCCCAACTGGGTCTCGATCACCACCGGCACCGTCGAGAAGCCCGGCCAGGTCGAGGTGAAGTACACCAAGGACGGCAGCTCCAAGCCGCAGGAGCTGGCCGTCAAGGAGGGCTGGGTGGAGCTCGTGCTGGCCCGGGTGGGCCGCGTCTTCGTCGCCCTCTACAAGGAGGAGAAGGGCACGTGGAAGGTGGGGCAGCGCTGGCCGTCCACCCTCCCCGACGTGCTGCAGTGGGGCATCACCGGCTACACCGACTGGGACAGCTACAGTACGCTGAAGAAGGACGCCGACAAGGGCAACGCCAAGCAGATCACGGGCCAGCCCGACCTCAAGCTGACCGTCGACTATGTGCGTTTCCTGCGGCCGGAGCTGCCCGACTACGCCGACCCGCTCAACAACGCGTCGGTGACGGACGAGGTGCTGATCAAAGCGATGACGCCCGCCGGTGCCTGAGTGCCTTGGCCGCGTAGTTGTCCGGCGTGCGGGCGAAGGAGTCGCGGTCGCCGTCGGTGAGCTCGCGCACGATCTTCCCGGGAACGCCGGCGACCAGCACACCCGACGGGATCTTCTTGCCGGGCCCGACGAGCGCTCCCGCGGCCACCAGGGTGCCCGCCCCGACGCGGGCGCCGCCCAGCACGATCGCGCCGATGCCGATCAGGGCGCCCGACTCGATGTGGGCGCCGTGCACCATGGCCTTGTGGCCCAGGCTGACCCGGTCTTCGAGGATCGCCGGCTCACCCGGGTCGGCGTGCAGGCAGCACAGATCCTGTACGTTGCACTTTTCGCCGATCTCGATCCGCTCGTCGTCCCCTCGGAGAACGGAGCCGTACCAGATGCTGGACGCCCGGCCCACCCGCACGCTGCCGACCACCACGGCACCAGGCGCGATGTACGCCTCGGGATGAATGTCCGGAGCTGCCCCGTTGTCCAACGCTGCTATGTACATCCGTCACATCGTAATTCCTGGTCCGGGTATGGCGTTCGGGTTGCGGACGTGGGCAGATGGCAGGAAAGTCGTTTCCTGACGTCTCGTCGTCAGACCCTTACAACCCGCAGTTTTCCCCCGCCTCACGCAAACCACCCTTAGGTAACCCCCATGACAAATCAGCACGAGAGCCTCCCCGATCTGATGCAAGAGGACACCTTCGAAGTCGTGATGCGCGGTTACAACCGCCGTCAGGTCCACGACTACATGATCCGCGTCCGCAACCAGGTACGTGATCTTGAAGAGCGGCTGGCACGAGCGATCGATCAGGCAGAGCAGGGCCGCATCGAGCTGGCAGAGGCCAGGCGGCGCATGGTTGAGACGCCGCAGAGTTATGAGGATCTCAGCCCTCGCCTTGCGCAGATCCTGCGGCTCGGCGAGGAGGAGGCCGCGGCGAAGCGCGAAGACGCCGAGGCCGAGGCCGCCAGCGTGCGGGACACGGCCAAGACGGAGGCCGAGCACCTGGTGACGACGTCCCGCGAGACGGCCGACAAGATCCTCTCCTCCGCCCAGGCGGAGGCCGAGCGCCGGGTGAACGAGGCGACGCAGTCGGCGGAGCGGATGCTGGCCCAGGCGGGCGCCGACGCGGAGGAGCAGCTCACCGCTGCCCGCACCGAGGCGGAAGAGGCGCTCAAGGAGGCGAAGGCCGAGTCGGAGCGGGTGCTCGCGGCGGCCCAGGCGCAGTCGGAGCAGAAGCTGCAGAACGCCAACGCGAAGGCCGAGCAGCTGGTGACGAGCGCGCGCGACGAGGCCGAGTCGATGCTGGAGTCGGCCAGGCAGCGCACCGCCGCGCTGGACGAGCAGGCGGGCCGCCGGGTCGAATACCTGACCAACACGCACACCGAGGTCGTGCGGCGGCTGACCGAGGTCAGCACCGTGCTCGGCGACCTCATGCGCAACGAGTCGGGCGCCGGGCCGCTGATCCCCGAAGCCGCCATGCCGGCCGCGCCGGCCGCGCCGGCGGCGCCGTCGCAGGGCGCGACGCCCGCGCCGCCGACGGGCGAGACGCCCGCACCCGCGCCCGAGCCTGCCGCGCCGCAGGAGGACGTGCGGGTCATCGTCGACGAGGACGACTCGGACAAGACCCGGAAGGTCAAGGTCTCCGACGACACCGAGGTCAACGTCATCCGCCTCTCCGAGGCGAACAAGTAGGTCCTTCCCTCGCCGGGTCGGGAGGACGATGGTGCGGAGCGGAAGCCCCCGCCCCCGATAGGGTCGGAGGCTTCCGCGCTCGTGGCCCCTCCATGCGTGGTGGCCCGGTGCCGGGGCCGCCGAGACGCTGGACCCGGCACCGGGCTGCTCGTGTGTCGCCGGCCGCTGCCGGCCGGCGTCAGGGAGGTGCGGGGCCGGCCCGCCACGAGTGCCGCTCGCCGGCCCTTCTCTCCTGGTCCCGGAGCTGGTCGCGCAGGCCGTCCGGGTCGTCGGCGTCGATGGTCATCGCGCATCCGGCCTCGCGCTGCGCCGCGCTGATCGGATGGTGTCGCGTGGCCCACCAGCGGCCCGCATCGCTCCGCCAGATGGTCCAGTGAGGGAACTCCCGGGCTATTTCCGCAAGATGCCGATCAAAGGACATCTCCGTCCACCTTCCCGGGCTCCCAGGCGAGGTTCCATCTCCTTAGAAGATGCGCCACCTCTCTAGAGAATTCTATGATCGTGACGGTCAGGTCAACCTTCCCGCTTGACAGATCGCCTTGACCTAGGCGTCGAAGTCGTACTGAAGTACGTACGCGGCGGAGTCCAGCACCATCTCGTTGACCTCGACGGGCAGCCCTCCCGACGTGTACGCGGTCCGGGCGATCACGATCACGGGTGTGCCTCCGGGCAGCTCCAGCAGGGCGCTCTCGCGCGGTGCCGGCATGCGGGCGCGCACCTCCTCGGTGAAGTGGGCCGGTGGCACGCCGAGGTCGCCCAGCCTGGCGTAGGCCCCGCCGGGACCGGTGTCGGGGAAGGTGATCGCGCTGCCCTCCACCAGGTGGGCGGGGAAGAATGAGGTGGACAGCTGCACGGGTCTGTCGTCGACGGAGTAGCGCCGCCTGCGCACCCAGACCTCCCGGCTGTCGAGGACGCCCGCCACCTCGTCGGACGCCCGCTCCAGCACCACCTCCACCCGGTCGACCTCGAAGGGACGGCCGCGCGCGTCGGCGTCCCAGATGGCCCGTCCGTGCCCCCATTGCTCGCGTGACAGGCGGCGTGAGCCGTGCCTGCGGATCGGTTTGAACAGCCGCACGTAAACCCCCGAACCTCGTTTGGGCACTGCCAACCCTTCATTGATCAGTACGGCAAGCGCTTGCCTGGCGGTTGCCCGTGCGATTGCGTATTCGGCCATCAGCGCGTTCTCGCCCGGTAGGCGGTCCCCGTCGCGCAGTTCGCCGGACAGGATCCGGGCGCGGAGGCCGTCGGCGATGCGGCGATAGATAGGGGGCTCGTGGGGTACCGGGGATTCAGACACGTATGATCACCCTCTGTCACCAACCAGGTAGTGGCGTCTCCAGAGAACTTGCCCCGTCTTGTCCACGATCGCACAGATACACAGGTTGGTCGCGGGCTTCTTTTGAGCGGATCGTGCCCGTGTGGTGAATTCCGCGATGTTTTAGCGGACCGTTACCGCGATACGGTCACGCCCGGTATCCGATCGGCCCACCAGCGGCGAGTAACCATAGCGAAGATCACGGCGCCCGCCGTGTTGAGAATGACGTCGTCCACAGAGGAGAAACGGCCCAGCCGCAGGGCGTACTGGAGCACCTCGACCAGGACCGAAAAGGCCGCCGCGACGGCCGCAACACGGACGGTCGAGGACATCGCCCGGCTGCGCACCGGCAGCAGCGCGCCGAGCGCCGCGAACACCAGGAGGTTGCCCCCGACCTGGACCAACACCGCCTCCCACGGCGCTGCGGCCAGGTCGGCGAGGTCGGTGAACGGGACGAGACCGACACCTGTCCGACCGGTGGACGGGGTGAGGATCATCCAGATCCACGGCGTGGTCCCGACCACGATGCCGACGTCGGCGATCGAGGTGCGCAGGGCCGCGGGACGCCCGGCATGGGTGCGGTGCCGGGAGAGGAGCAAGATTGCTAGCAAGGCCAGGGGGAGCGCAAACGTACCAGCAATAATGACTGGTCCCCACAATTCCCACGTCCGCGCCATCCGACCATGATGGCGAGTGATCAGGGGTTACCGGAAGATGTCCATCCGGACAGGGTCAGCCACCAGACCGCGATCTATACAGGGAGATAGAGGAGAGTGTTGTGCTGACCCATTTCATCGGTGGCCTGCCGGTGGCCGCGGGCCATCCGTTCCCCATCCATGATCCGGTGACGGGCGCTGTGGTGCGGCAGGCGCACGAGGCCGACCCCGAGGTGGTCGACCGGGCGGTCCGGGCGGCCAGGGAGGCGGCGCGCGGCTGGGCGGCGATGCCCGTCGGCGAGCGCGCCGGGTGGATGCGCCGCCTGGCCGAGGGCATCGAGTCCCGCTTCGACGACCTGGTGGCGGCCGAGATCGCCGACACGGGCAAACCGTTCGACCAGACCCGCACGCTCGACATCCCGCGCGGCGTCGCGAACTTCCGCGCCTTCGCCGAGATCGCCGCCCAGCGCCCCGACGACGCCTTCCACCTGCCCGGCGTGCTCAGCTACACCGTGCGCAGGCCGCTCGGGGTCGTCGCGGTGATCGTGCCGTGGAACCTGCCGTTCCTGCTGATGACCTGGAAGCTGGCCCCGGCGCTCGTCGCGGGCAACACGGTGGTGGTCAAGCCCTCGGAGAGCACGCCGGGCTCGGCCGCGGTGTTCGCCGAGATCTGCGCGGAAGCCGGGCTGCCCCCGGGCGTGGTCAACATCATCTTCGGGTACGGCGCATCGGGCCAGCTCCTGGTCGAGCACCCCGACGTCGACGGCGTGACGTTCACCGGCTCGACCAGGACGGCCAGCACGATCATGAGAACGGTGGCCGACCGGGTCAAGCCGATCTCGTTCGAGCTGGGCGGCAAGAACGCCGGGCTGGTCTTCGACGACTGCGATCTCGACCGGGCGGTCGACGGCGCCGTCCAGTCGGTTTTCACCAACGGCGGCCAGGTCTGCCTGTGCACCGAGCGGCTCTATGTGCAGCGCTCGATCTTCGAGGAGTTCTGTGCCCGGCTGGCGAGCCGGGCACAGGAGGTCGAGCCGCAGCCGATGATCTCGCTGGAGCACCGCGAGAGGGTGCTCTCCTACTACGCCCTGGCCCGCTCGGAGGGGGCCAAGGTGCTCACCGGGGGCGGCGTCCCCGCCTTCAATGACCACCGCGATTCCGGATATTTCGTGGAACCAACGGTGGTGACAGGCTTATCGGAATGGTCGAGGTTCAATAGGGAAGAGATCTTTGGGCCGGTCTGCCACGTAGCGCCCTTCGACAGCGAGACCGAGGCGATCGACCTGGCCAACAACAGCGACTACGGCCTGGCGGCCACGCTCTGGACCACCGGGCTCGACCGGGCCCACCGGGTGGCGCAGCGCCTGGAGGCCGGGCTCGTCTGGGTCAACACCTGGTATCTGCGCGACCTGCGGACCCCGTTCGGCGGCGTGAAGCTGTCGGGCATCGGCAGGGAGGGCGGCATACAGTCGCTGGACTTCTACTCTGAACCCACCACTGTCACCATCAAACTGGAGCAACCCGATGCATGACGAATGGTCCCAGGCCGTGGACGCGCGAACCCAGGCCGCCGACCGGCTGCTGGAGGCCGCGCGTACGGGAAAGCCGTGCCCACCCATCAGGGACCTGGTCAGCACACCCGCAGACGGCTACGCCGTACAGGAGATCAACACCCGGCGGGCGATCGGCGAGGGGCGGCGGCCGGCGGGCAGGAAGGTCGGCGTGACCAACAGGGCGCTGCAGCAGCGCCTCGGCATCGACCAGCCCGACTTCGGCATGCTCTTCGCGGACACGTCCTACGGCGACGGGCAGCCCATCCCCGTGGACAGGTTCCTGCAGCCGCGCGCCGAGGCCGAGGTCGCGCTGGTGCTCGGCCGTGACCTGAGCGGCGGGCCGTTCACGGTGGCCGACGTGATCAGGGCGGTGGAGTTCGCGCTGCCCGCGATCGAGATCGCCGACTCGCGCATCGCCGACTGGGACATCACGCTGGCCGACACGGTCGCCGACAACGCCTCCGCGGGGGCGTACGTGCTGGGCGGCACGCCCGTGCCGCTGACAGGGCTCGACCTGCGCTCGGCCGCGATGACGATGACCCGGGGCGGTGAAAAGGTCTCGACCGGCTCCGGCGCCGAGTGCCTGGGCCACCCGCTCAACGCGGCCGTCTGGCTGGCCACGCGGCTCGGCCGCACCGAATACGCGCTGCGCGCCGGTGACGTCGTGCTGACCGGCGCGCTCGGCCCCGTGGTGCCCGTCGAGGCCGGAGACGAGTTCGAGGCCCGCATCGACGGGCTCGGCTCCGTACGCGCGGTGTTCCCGGCGTGAGCACGCGCGACCGGGGCGTCACCCGCGAGCGGTGCCTCGCCCTCGACGCGGGCGACCCGCTGCGGCGCTTCAAGGACGAGTTCGTGTTGCCGGAGGGCGTCGTCTACCTCGTCGGCAACTCGCTGGGCGCGCTGCCCCGGCGTGCCGTCGAGCGGGTGCGCCGGGCGGTCGAGGACGAGTGGGGCGGGCAACTCGTCGGCGGCTGGAACCACGCCGGGTGGTTCGGGCAGCCGCTGGCGGCCGGTGACCGGCTGGCCCCGCTGATCGGCGCCGGCCCCGGGCAGGTCGTGGTGGGCAACACCACCTCCATCGCGGTCTTCCAGGCGGTGGCGGCCGCGCTGCGGTTGCGCCCCGGCCGCCGGGTGATCGTCTCCGACGTACGGAACTTCCCCACCGACCACTACATGGTGCAGGGGCTGGCCGGCCTGCTCGGCGGCTACGAGGTGCGCGACGTCGCGGAGGGGCGCTTCGACGACGCGGCCGTGGTGCTGATGGCGGAGGTCGACTACGCCACCGGCGCCCGCCACGACGTGCCCGCGATCACCGCAGAGGTGCAGGCGGCGGGGGCGCTCATGGTCTGGGACGTGTGCCACAGCGTGGGCGCCATGGAGGTGGACGTCTCGGCGGCCGACTTCGCGCTCGGGTGCACGTACAAGTATCTGAACGCCGGGCCCGGCGCGCCGGCCTTCCTCTACGTCAACCCGCGCCACCACGCCGCCGCCGAGAACGTGTTGTCCGGCTGGAACGGCCACGCCGAGCCGTTCGCGTTCGAGCCCGGCTACCGGCCGGCCGAGGGCGTCAGGCGGTTCGCGGTGGGCACCCCGCACGTATTGTCGTTCGCCGCGCTCGACGCCGCGCTCGACGTGTGGGAGGAGGTGCCGATGGCGCAGGTGCGGGCCAAGAGCATGGAGCTGACCTCGCTCTTCGTCGACCTCGTGGGCGACGCGCTGGAGCTCGCCTCGCCGGCGGACCCCGCCGCGCGCGGCAGCCAGGTGAGCTTCCGCCACCCCGACGGCTATCCGGTGATGCGCGCGCTGATCGACCGCGGCGTGCACGGCGACTTCCGCGCGCCCGACATCCTCAGGTTCGGCTTCGCGCCGCTCTACGTCGGCTACGCCGACGTCTACGACGCCGCCGCCACCCTGCTGGAGGTGCTGGACAAGGAGCTGTGGCGGGACGAGAGGTATGCCAGGCGGCTGGCCGTCACCTAGCCGCGTCCAGCAGCTTGATCGCGCGTTTGGGGGCGATCGCGCGGTAGCTCTCCTCGACCCAGTCGAGCAGCACCTCGGTCTCGGGCAGCTCCGACAGGAACGGCACGGTCACCCAGCCCGCCTTGCCGAGTCCGTAGCCGCTGGGCCGCGCCCCCTCGACGGTCAGCGCGTGGCCGTGCGCCTCCGACAGCAGCTTCACGCCGAACGTCGGATCCCACTTCTCGGTCTGCTCCTCCAGGCCGAGGAAGAGGAACACCTTCTTGTTCACCTTGACCACCGTCTCGCCCCACGGGTGGGCCTCGTGGCTCTCGGGCAGCCCGAGGGCGAACGCGCGCAGCTCCTCGCGTACGTCGTGCCAGTCGCTCATGCCCGCACGTTACCCCGGAACTCGTCGAGCTTGTGTTCGATGCGCTCGCGGATCAGGTCGCGGGCCTCCATCCGCGGCACGCCCGACATCAGCAGCCTGTCGTAGTCGGTGTCGAGATGCCGGATGGAGGCGATCACAGCGAGCGTGATGGCGTTCTCGTCGAGCGCCCTGGCCGCCGCCGACCTGCCCACCCGGCCGCTGCCGCGCTGGCCCGCGTGCTCGGCGATCTCCCGCGCCCGCGGCTCGGGGCAGCCGGGGAACAACCGGGCGATCTCGGCCGCCATCCTGGTCTGGTACTCGACGTCCTGCTCCGCCCGGCGTACGCGGTCACGCTCCCTGCGGCGCAGGCGCACCTCCTCGTCGGCCAGACAGCGCTCCTCGGCGGCGGCCAGCGCGGCCTCCTCCACCAGCAGGCCCATGCGCTGGTAGACCTTGCGCCGCCGGTTGTACCGGACGACCACCGCGGACAGGCCGCTCTCCTTCTTGGCCCGCCTGCTGAGCGCCGCGTCGCCCGCCGGCAGGAAGGTCAGGTGGTCGAGGTCCGCGCAGGTCAGGCAGTGCGGCCGGTCGTCCTCCATGATCAGGTAGGGGCCGGTGTCGCCGCAGGCCGCGCACGTCCAGGCGTCGAGCGGGGCCACCGCCACCAGGTCGGGCGGCCTGCTCTGCGCCTCGGTGAGCCGCCGCACCCGGGCCTCGCTGAGATCGGGCGAGAGCCAGTGCACGCGGAACGCCTCCTGCCCGTCTCCAGACGTGAAGCGCAGCTCGCGGCGGTCGCGGGTGCCGGCCACGTAGGGCGTGTCGACCGGTCGCAACCCCTTGGCCAGGGCCCACTCCCGCAGCAGGGCGGCCGCGGTGAGCAGGCGGTCCTCGCCGACGTCGGACAGCTCGGCCAGCGTGGCCGCCCTGCCCTGCCGCCAGACGTCGACGTGCCTGGTGTGCAACCAGCGCAGGCCCGTCACCACGTCGATGAACGTCACGTATTTCCTGGCGGTCAGCGCGATCTCGGCCGCGTCGGCGACCCTGCGCGCCAGCTTCGGCCTGCTCGCCCCATCGGTTCGACTCACGTCCCCCAGTGTCCCGCGCCCTTTGTCGTGAGATGGCGAGAGCAGCGGCATTCCTTTTCGCCATAGCGGCAAGTAACTCCTTCGGACCTGGCCCTGGAGGAGAATCGTGCGTCTGATCTGGCCTGCCCTGTTCATGCTGGCCACCTCGTGTGGCGCGGCTGAGGAGGGCGCGCAGCCCGTCGTCTCGGGCGCGTTCGGCAGCAAACCGGTCGTCGCCATCCCCAAGGGAAACCCGGGCCACACGCCGCGCATCGCGGTGTTGTCCGTGGGCAGCGGCCGGCGTACGGTCCCCGGCGACGTGGTGCTCGCCGACGTCGACATCCGGCGCTGGTCCGGCAACCAGCCCTACCTCAGCACCCACGACGGGCACCAGCCCACGACGGTGGTCTTCGACGGCAGGCAGGTGTCGGAGACGTGGCGGCAGTCGCTCATCGGCCGTCCGGCGGGCAGCAGGGTCATGCTGATCAGCCCGGCGGCGGACGCCCTCGGCCCCCAGGTGCCGCTGACCGGCCTGGCCCCGGCGGACACGCTGGTGCTGGTCTTCGACATCCTGGGCGGCTACCCGCCCGACGCCCGGCTCGTCGGGCGTCCCCTGCCGGTCGTTCCCGCCGACCTGACGCCGGCCGCGCAGCCGCGCGTCCTCATCGACGGCTCCGGGCCGCAGGTCGTGTCCGGCGCGAAGATCGTGGTCCAGTACGTGGCCGCCTCCTGGCCGTCACGCACGGTCGTGGACTCGTCGTACCGGAGGGGCGGGCCCAGCGCGTTCACCCTGGAGGAGGGCTCCGTGCCCGCGGGCTGGACGGCCGCCCTGGACGGCGTGCGCGTCGGCAGCCGGGTGGCCGTGCCCTCCCCGGGGCCCGCGCCGATGCTCTACGTCGTCGACGTCCTCGACACGATCACGCAGGCGTAGGCCGGGCGGCGCGCCACCACCCGGCCCGGTCCTCGTCGCCGCTCTAGTCGCAGTGCTCCCAGGGGCTGTTGTACGCGGTGCCCCCGGCCGAGCCGCCCCACTTGACGCAGGTGCTGGGCGCGGACGCGGTCACCGGTCCCGCGTAGTAGGAGAAGTTGCCCGAGTCGGTCTTCCTCGCACTGCCCTGCACTTCCAGGTAGGCGCTGGTCGCGGTGGCGGTGCCGAGCGACTTCGCCTTCAGCGTGACGACGCAGTTGCTGCGGTTGCCGCTGTTGTAGAGCAGGTAGACGGTGCCGTTGCTCCCGAGCGCGGCCGAGTCGATCACGTTGAAGCCCGTGCCGCAGACCTCCTGCGGGCTGTACGGGTTGCTGGAGCCGCCGCAGTTCTTGGAGGTCAGCGTCTGCTGCGGGTAGCCGAAGGTCGTCCCGTTGAAAACGGCCCGCTGGATGTTGGACGGATAGCTGCTTCCCTGACGTACCTCGTAGTGGAGGTGAGGGCTGATGTTGTTGCCCGGCTTGCTGGTGTTGCCGACCGTGCCGATCTTCTGGCCCTGCGAGACGGACTGTCCCTGGCTGACCGAGCGGACGTTCAGATGGGCGTAGTACGTGGACCAGCCCGACCCGTGGTCGATCTTGACCAGGTTGCCGTAGCCGTTCGTCGAGCCCTGGTGCGCCGAGATCACCACGGTGCCGGCCGCGGCGGCCACCACGGTGTCGCCGAGGTCGGCGTCCGCGGTGCTGCCGCGGTTGAAGTCGATCTCGTACGACCTGTGCGCACTGCTGGCGCTGGAGTTGCCCGTCCAGGACTGGCCGCAGGGGAACGGCAGCTGGAAGTTGGTCGCGAGGATCTGCGCCTGCTCCGACTCCGGCGCCGGGTCGGCCGCGGCGGTTGTCGTCGTTCCGAGGCTGAATAAGAGTGCGACGCCCGCGACCATTGCTCCGCTGAGCTTCATGGGGTGATCCTTTCCCGTGGGATCTCTGAGACAAGGGTCTGCATAAGCCGCACATAAATCGTCCAGAACCAATACAAAAGCTGTCAGGCCTCTGTAGAGGAGCTGATGCGGATGTCGATCACTTTCCACGTGCTCGGGCCGCTCGAAGTCCGGTCCGCCGGACGTACCGTACGGATCTCCGGCAGGAAACCCCGGCTGCTGCTGGCCACGCTGCTGCTGGACGCGGGCCGGGTGGTCGGCGCCGACCAGCTCGTCGAGGTGCTCTGGCCGCATCGCCCGCCGCGTTCCGCGCAGGCCAACGTGCGCACGTATGTGAGCGTTCTCAGGTCGGAGCTGGGCCAGGGGCACTTACGCGCCGACGGCTCCGGCTACGCGATCGACGTGGCCGACGGCGCGCTCGACCTGCTGCTCTTCGAGGACCTGGTGGACCGGGGCGAGTACGCGGAGGCGCTCGCGCTCTGGCGCGGCGCGCCGCTGTGCGACCTGCCGGGCAGCCCGGTCTGGGACCGCCGTCTCGAACGCCTCCATCAGGGGCGCCTGCGGGCCGCGGAAGCGCTGATCGACCGGCGTCTCGAGCAGGGCGACCACGACGGCGCGATCTCCGAGCTGCGCGGGCTGCTGGCCGAGCACCCCTACCGGGAGGACCTGTGGGGGCGCCTGGTGCTGACCCTGCACAGGGGCGGCAGGAAGGCCGAGGCCCTGCGTGCCTACGCCACGGTCAGGGGCAGGCTGGTGGACGAGCTCGGCGTCGAGCCGGGTGCGGAGCTGCGCGGGGCGTACGAACTGATCCTGGCGGACGACGCGCTGCCCGCCGCCCCCCGGCAGCTTCCACCTGATCTGCCCGACTTCACCGGCCGGGCCGGCGCC
Source organism: Nonomuraea sp. B5E05 (assembly GCF_039880665.1). Classification (NCBI taxonomy): domain Bacteria; kingdom Bacillati; phylum Actinomycetota; class Actinomycetes; order Streptosporangiales; family Streptosporangiaceae; genus Nonomuraea; species Nonomuraea sp. B5E05. The sequence continues at coordinate 289,551 of NZ_JBDPMJ010000006.1, read as the reverse complement.
CTGGCCGAGCTCGCGGAGCCGTTCTCCGTCGCGGTGATCTCGGGGCCGCCCGGTGCGGGCAAGTCGGCGCTGGCCGTGCACGTCGCGCACGGGCTGTGCGCGTCCTTCCCCGACGGGCAGCTCTACCTGGAGCTGGACGGCAGGGAGCCGGGCGACCTGCTGGCCGAGGCGCTCAGAGCGCTCGGCGTGGAGGCGGCGCCGCCCACGGTGCGCGAGCGCTCGGCGCTGTTCAGGTCGCTGCTGGCCGAGCGGCCGATGCTGGTGGTGCTGGACGACGCCCGCGACGCCGGCCAGGTGCGGCCGCTGCTGCCCGGCAACGGCAGCGCGGTCATCGTCACGAGCAGGCGCCGGATCACCGAGCTGCCGGGCGCGGTACGGATCCAGCTCGGCCGGCTCGGCCCGCGGGAGGCGCTGTCGCTGCTCGGCAACATCGTGGGCGAGGACCGCGTGGCCCGCGAGCTGGAGGCCGCGCAGGCGATCGTGGCCGCGTGCGGGCGGCTGCCGCTGGCGGTCAGGAACGCCGGCGCGCGGCTGGCCGGCCGGCCCGGCTGGTCGCTGGCGGTGCTCAGGCAGCGCCTGGAGGACGACTGCCTCGGCGAGCTGGGAGACGTGCGGGCCACCCTGGACCACGGCTACGCGCGCCTGACCGACGAGGCCGCCCGCATCCTCGGCACGCTGGGCAGGCTCGGCGCGCCCGCCCAGCCGGGGTGGGTGATCGACGCCGCGCTCGGCAGGCACGGCGCGCACGACGTCACCGACCTGCTGGTGGACGTCAACCTGCTCGACCTGGTCGGCACCGATCCGGTGGGTCAGCCGCGCTACCGGGTGCCCGACCTCATCGGCCGGCACGCGCTCGAACGCGGCCCCGCGCTGTCCGGCGGGCCGGGAGAACGGGACGGGCTCGACGCCGTGGCCAGGGTGCTGGCCGCGTGGACGGCGACCACCGAGCACGCCATGGCGCGGCTGCCGACCACCGTGTTCAGCCTCACCGCCGCCAGGGCGCCGCGCTGGCGGCTGCCGGAACGCACGCTCGAACGGCTGACCGCCGACCCGGTCGCCTGGTTCGAGGCCGAGCACGAGGCGCTGGCGGGCGCGGTGGACGTGGCGGCCGAGCTGGGGCTGGCCGAGTCGGCGTGGGGGCTGGCCGCGGCCATGGTCCCCTGCCTCGACCTGCGCTGCGACCTCGGCACATGGCGGCGTACCCACGCCTCCGCGCTGGCCGCCGCGCGCGCCGCCGGCGACACGTACGGTGAGGCCGCCATGCTGAGGGGCCTGGCCCAGGTCAGCCTCTACCAGGACCGGTACGAGGAATCCGCGGAGGGCTTCACCCGATCACTCCAGATATTTCACGACTTGGGCGACAGCCGGGCCGAAGCCACCTCCATCTGCGGCCTCGGCGCGGTGAGCCAGTTCCGCGGCCGGTACGCCCGCTCCCTCGGACACTTCCGGCACGCCCTGGCCATCTTCCTGGCCACCGGCGACAAACAGGGCGAAGCGTACGCCCGCCAGGCCATCGGCCGGGTCTGCCTCAAGTCCGGCGACCTGGCGCAGGCGTCGCAATCGCTGGCCCAGGCCATGCGGCTGGCCCAGGAACTCGGGGACGCCCACCGGGAAGGCTGCGTGTGCGTCCAGATGGGGCACCTGCACCACGCGATGTCGTTCCACCGGCACGCGCTGGAGATCTTCGAATCGCTGGGGGACCGGCACTGCGGGGCGTACGCGCTGCAGAGCCTGGCCGGGCTGCAGGCCGAACGCGGGGACCTGGCGCGGGCCTCCACCGGGCTCGAACGCTCGCTGGAGATCTTCCAGGAGCTCGGCGACCGCAGCGGGGAGGCCTCGACCACCGAGCTGCTCGGAGAGCTGCACCGTTCGGCCGGGCGTACCGGGCTGGCGCTCGACTACCTCCGGCACGCCAAGGCGCTCCGCCGCAACCTGCCCGCCTGAGCCGGGTCGCTCCGCCGCAACCGTGCTCTTCGACGGGACGCAGGCCGATGGTCATGAACGGGACACTATGCGACGTACGAGCCGTCTGAGCCGCGACTCCTGGAGCGGCGACGCCGTCAGGGCGTCGAGCGCCTCGGCGGCGGACGGCCGCTTGGCGGGGGAGTGGTCGAGCATCCTGCGCACCACCTCGGGCACGTCGGGCCCGTGGGCGTCGGCGCTCGTCGGGAGCTGGCCGGTGAGGAGCTGGTAGGCGATGGCTCCGGCGGCGTAGACGTCGGAGGCGGTCGTCATCCGGTCGGGGCGTTCCTGGCACTCCGGAGCCGTGTAGTGGGCGTCGAGCACGTTGCCCAGCTCGTGGGCCACGGTGTAGTCGCGCGGCCCTGGCTTGGCGTAGTCGAACCCGGTCAGCACCGCGTGCCCGTCGTCGGTGACCAGCACGGAGGCGGGCGTCAGCGCCCGGTGGACGACGCCGTTGGCGTGCGCGTGCGCCAGCCCGCTCAGCAGATCCCTGATCACGCCGAGCCGGGCGCCCCGGCCCAGCGACAGGTGCAGGGCCTCGCCGTGCACGTCGTCGAGCACCAGCACGAACCGGCTCTCGTCGTCGATGGCGAAGAAGTCGCGCGGGCGCACCATGCACGGGTGGGGCGGGATGCGGGCCAGGGTCTGGTAGGCGTTGGCGATGCGCTGCCGCTCGGCCGCCCGCGCCTCGTGGTCGGCCAGCGGATCGGCCTGGTAGACGCGGAGCAGCACGGTCTCGCTGCCGGGCAGTGTCACGTTGAACGCCCGATATTCGGTGACCTTGGCGTCGCCGCCGAGTTGCTCCTCGACCTCCCAGTTGCCGTACCTGGGCGGCGCGGTGCTGCGGCGCACGGTCTGGTTGAGCGCGTCGAGGATCGCCGTCATGTACGGCCTCGCGTCGGGGCTGCACCCGCGCCTGACCCGCGAGACGTCGCTCAACGTGGCCAGCAGCCCTGGCAGGTCGGTGACGTTGACCGCGTCGCGCCCCGCGGGATCGACCAGCTCGGCGTCGGGCGAGGTGAGCACGACCAGGCAGTCGACGTAGACCCGCTCCAGCTGCGTGGCCTGCGCCACCAGCAGCCCTTTCAGCGCCTTCGCGGTGCCGCGCAGCTTGGCCACGGGGGAGCCGAACGCCTCCCTGCGCGGCGGGAACCAGCGGGTGCCGGACACCTCGATGCGCCCCCGGGTGCCCTTGACGTCGACGACCACGAGCGAGTGGCCGGTCAGCACGATCAGATCGACCTCGAAGACGTCGTGGCCGCGCGGGAGCTCGACGTTGTGCAGCAGCAACCAGTCGGCGGGCGCGTGATCTCGCAGGTAGGTGATCACCCGCCGTTCGGCGTCGTTGACTGGACGTCCCCCGCCGACGATCTCTGCCATGCGGACCATACTCCCACGGGAACTCCTTGACAGCATGTTGTCCTCATGGCAGCATGCTGTCATGAAGCACATCCACCACGCCGTGTACGACACCTTCGCCGACTGGGAGACCGGGCACGCCACCGCCCACCTGCGCAGCGGGCGGTTCCACCGCGAGCCCGGCGGCTACGAGATCGTCACGGTGGGCCCGTCCGCCGAGCCCGTGGCCAGCATGGGCGGGCTGCGCGTCACACCCGACCTCGCGCTCGACCGGCTCACCCCCGAGGACAGCGCGCTGCTCATCCTGCCCGGCGCGGATCTGTGGGACTCCGGCGACGTGCTGGCGCCGTTCGCGCGCAAGGCCAGGGAGTTCCTGGACGCGGGCGTGCCGGTCGCCGCCATCTGCGGCGCCACGGCCGGGCTCGCCCGCGAAGGGCTGCTGGACGACCGCGACCACACCAGCGCCGTAGTGCACTACCTGCAGGCCCAGCAGGGCTACGCGGGCGCCGAGCACTACCTCGACCGTGACGCGGTGCTCGACGGCGACCTCATCACGGCCGGTCCGACGGAGCCGGTGGCGTTCGCCAGGGAGATCTTCCGGCGGCTCGACATCTACCGGCCCGAGGTGCTCGACGCGTGGTTCCGGTTGTTCGCCAGGAGTGACGCTTCGGCCTTCGAGGTGTTGATGGCGGCATGACCGAATCGGCTGACCTGCTCTCGGGCCTGGCGCTGGGGGCGTTCCGGCTCAACGGCCAGTTCCTCCAGGTGGCCGAGGGGCTCGCCAAGCCGGCGGGGATGACGGCGGCGTGGTGGCAGGTGCTGGGAGCCGTGCTGCGCGAGCCGCTGCCCGTCGCCGGGATCGCCCGGGTCATGGGGATGAGCAGGCAGGGCGTGCAGCGCATCGCCGACCTGCTGGTGGAGCGAGGGCTGGCCGAATACCGGCCCAACCCCGCGCATCGCCGGGCCAAGCTGCTCCAGCCGACGGCGGCGGGCCGCGAGTCCGTCGCCAGGATCAACCCCGCGCACCAAGAGCTCGCCGACCGCCTCGTGGCCGAACTGGGCGTGGAAACCGCCCACGAATGCCTGGCGGCCCTGCGCCGGCTCTCCTCCGCCCTCCACCACCTCAACGAACACCCCTGACGCACCCCCTTCGTGATGCGGCCTCGAGGGCCGGTTCCCCTCACCGGCCCGGAGAGCGGCCGCGACGGGTCGTCCGGGCGGGCGGCCGGCGTCCTCGTCACGCCGCCGGAGCCGGCGTCACCCGCAGTTTCCAGCGCGGTTTGAACACCGACAACACCGTCGACGCGACGAGCATGACGATCTGCGCGCCCAGCGCGGTCGTCTGGCTCCACTGGTCCGAGGCGACGGCCGCCGCGCCCCCTTCGGTGGCGGCCGCCATTCCCTCCGGATCGAAGAGGAACATGCCCACGCAGATCACGGCCACCAGCAGCCCGAGCTTGACCGTCACCCAGTAATAGCGAAACAGCCCCCAATGACTGGTCAGGCCCAGCGTGATGCCGGTGACCAATGCGGTGAGGCTGAGCGGTATGCCGCCCGCGAAGACCAGGTTCGGCATCAGCCGGTAGGCGGCGTGCGCCAACCCCGGATCATTTGTCAGCGACGCCGCGGTATTCAGCACCACCAGGCCCCACACCTCACCGAGCAGCGCGACCGACACGATGATGTGGATGACCAGGACCGTCTTGCGGATAGGTGGCCGCATCGATCTCACCTGCCTCGGGGATTCGGTAACTCGATGACCATCGTCGCCGCTTCGCCGGCGCCGCACGTCCGTCAGGAGAGGGCGATCGCGGTACGCCGAGCGGCGTACCGCGATTCTCAAGTTTCGGGTGATCGTTGATTAAAAGGAAGTGAATGGAAGGGCCATAGGCCGCGCGGGCAGCCAAAACAAATATCCATGCCCGATCTGCCGGCGGCGTATATATGCGGCGCGTCGGCGAAGAGCGGGAAAATCCGACGCCAAGAAACCGAGGTTTCCCCTTGACCTCCGGGAGAGCAATCCGGGTTGCGGTTTCCGCTGCCTGCCGCGATTGTTATGGGCGGCACCTCACAGCCCTGCGAAAACGACTATGGCGCCGGAAATTCCGCGCCTATCCATGGAGGAAACCAAACATGATCCGTCGCATTCTGGCAGGGGCAGCAATCGCGGCCGCCGCACTCGGCTTCTCCGCCGCCGGAGCATCCGCCGACGTTCCCAACCCCCATAATGAGGGGCAGAACATTCTCAGCCAGCTGAGCGCCCTCGACGACCTGACCGCGCTGAACGACGTGCTCAACGACTCGGTCAAGTACATCGACGTCCTCACCCTGCTCCACCTGAACGACATCGACGCCAGCGTCCTGAGCAACCAGAAGAACGTCGGCGACGACAACTGACGGCTCCTCACGTGCGTGGGCAGGAAGCCGATCGGCGACTCCCGTTCCGCATAGGGGAGCCCGCCCTGGCCAAGGTCGTCTTCCTGATGCCTTGAGGTGAACCGGAGAACGGGTCGTGGATATTCGCGAGTCCACGGCACGCGCTTGGTGGCCACCAGGCTCTCAGCGCCGCGCGGCCCTGGTCGATCACTGCAGGACGACCGGGGCCGCGCGGCAGCGCCTACGCGCGTTCTCCGCCGGCGACGTTGGCCGCGCTCTCGCTCGGCCGTACGATTCCGCGGAAGGTGCGCCGGTCGAGCGGATCGATCCGTACGAGAGCGCCGGTGTACGGCGCGTGCACCATCCGCGTCGCGTCCACCGCCACGGCCACGTGATCGGGCCCGGAACCGCTCCGGTCACTGTCGTAGAAGACCAGGTCGCCGGGTTGCACGTCTTCTCTGGCGATCCGCACGCCCGACCGCCACTGCTCGTGCGTCGTCGTGCCGATCAGCACGCCGGCCCGTGCCCACGCGTACTCGGTGAGGCCCGAGCAGTCGAATCCCCTGATCCTGGCCCCTCTTCCGACTCCGTAGCCCGGCCCGTTCACCCCGCCGCCGCCCCACGAGTACGGGACGCCGATCATCTCGATCGCCGCCCGAACGGCGATGGCGCCGGCCGGTGAACGCGCTGCATCGAGGGCCCTTTCCGCCGCCATCCTGCAATGGTCCGGCGAATGTGCGCCGCATCTGTGGGCGGCCAGCGCGGGCGTGGAATTCATGGCGCCCAGAATGGTCAGGGCCAGCGCGGTCGCCAGCGGCGGCTGTGTTCTTTTCATGGCATATTCAGCGCTCCCGTGACTCGTCGGCGGCACACCAGGATGTTCCGTCGGGAGCATTCCGCCATTCCTGTCGGGATGAAACACGTTTGGGGCATGCGGGGTGCGCGTATGGCGATAAGATGAAAAATGGCGCACGTCTCACTCCGTATAAATCGGGATAAGGCAGGATCCGCCCGAACCGGCCGTGAAGGGCGGCCAAGGAAATGGGGCGCGCATTTGACTTCGACTTAGCTAAGCCCGGTTGCGGCGTGCCGGTGGGCACGAGATTGTTATCCACGAAAATCTCGCGACCCTGTGCGAGCGAATCCCAAGACGCGCATTCCGCGCCGATTCCGAAGAAGGAGAAGTAGAGAAATGATGCGTCGCATTCTTGCCGGTGCAGCCATCGCGGGCTTCATGCTGGGCTTCTCGGCCACGAGCGCCTCGGCCGACGTTCCCAACCCCTACAACAAGGGCAAGCAGATCCTGAGCCAGCTGAGCGCCGCCGACGACCTCACCCTGCTCAACGACGTCGGCAACGACTCCGTGAAGTACATCGACGTCCTCACCGCGGGTCACCTGCAGGACATCGACCTCAGCCTCCTCAGCAACCAGAAGAACGTCGGCGACGACAACTGAGCCGTCCGAGGCGGCGGCGGCTTCCCGCGCGCGCCTGACATGAGGGCAGACCGGTAGCCACGAAGCCGTGGCGGCACCTTACCGGCAAAGCCCCTGGTCGGCACGGCGCGAGAGGGAGCCCCGCCCACCTCGTCGCCTCCGGACAGGCCGGTCCGTCATGCCCGCAGCCGGCGCGGGCACGCCCGTCCTGTCCGGAAAGCGTTAGCCGTCATAATTTCCCCGTGATTCGGTATTTTTACAGCGAAATTTACATAGCCCCACAAACCTCGTGTAACCTTAGATCTGGTTAACCGCCAGACGCCCTGGCGGTCATACCTCGCAGGGAGCATTTCGGCATACAACCCCCGAGTTCGTGTTGGGGGGTGCGGGGAGCGTGAGCGGCGTCGAAGAGCTGCTGCTTTATCAGGACGAGCAGCTGAGCATCGTGGTGCGTGCGGCGCCAGGAGCGCCGGACGTCTCGCTGGTCGGCGAGATCGACGCCACCAACAGCCCCGCCGTGGCCAGCGCCCTGACCCGCTGCCGCCGGGGTCCTTACGTCGTCGTCGACACCGGCGAGCTCACCTTCATCGACGTCTCAGGCCTGCGCGTGCTCCTCATGCCCACCGTGCCGCCCTCGCAACGGTGGATCCGCCTGCACAACGTCACGCCGTACCAGCAGCGGCTGATGCGCATGATGGGGTGGTATTACCAGCCGCGCATCCACGCTCCCACCTAGCCCCGGGCGGCGGTGACGACGGCCGCCGAGGTGCCCAGCCCTGTGGGACCGCCGAGCCGCCACCGCGGCGGCGCCTTGTGCCGGCGCAGCGACTTCTCGTCGTAGCGGAAACACCCGCGGTGCCAGTTGAGAATGGCGGCCAGCCAGTCGCGCAGCTCGGCCACGAACCCGTCGAGATCCCGCCTGGCCTCCGCGTCGAGGCCGAAGTCATCGCAGACGATCGGCAGCTCGTGCTCCACGATGTGCTCGAACTGCCGCACCCGCGACGCCATCAGGTCGCTCACGATGGCCACCGCCGCCGGGTAGTCGCAGTCGAAGAAGTTCTGGACCACCAGGACGCAGTTGTGCACCTCGCCCTCGAACTCGATCTCCTTCTGGTAGGAGAAGACGTCGTTGAGCAGGCAGCCCGCGTCCATCATGGCGTTGGCCAGCGCCACCATCGGCCCGCTGGCATAGACCTCCTCCGGGATGCCCTTGGTGTGCCGCAGCCGGCACAGGCTCATCGTCAGGTCGGAGCCGAAGGTCAGCCTGCGCATCTCGATGTAGTCGACCGGGTCGGGGATGTGGTGGGCCAGCTCGTTGGCCAGCTCCCACAACCAGCCGTCGCACATGTCCTCGATCGCCTTACGCAGTTTGCGGCGGTCGTCGAGCGGCATCGGCCCCGCCGTGCGCATCCACAGGTCGGCCAGCGAACGCTCCAGCGCGCTCGCGGGCAACGTCGCGGGCACGCCGTCGAGCGGCATGAACTCCCCGAACCTGGCCACCGCCACCCGGGCGGCCGCGAGATTGCCCGACCTGCCGAAGACGACGGGGAAGTAGTCGTCGCCGTACGTGCCCCAGGCCAGCCAGCACGCGGCCAGGTCCAGCTCTTCGAGCGAGGCGTCGGGATGCAGGCCCGCCGCGCAGAGCGGCAGGTCGTAGTCGACCAGCTTCTCCTTGTCCCACACCGCCGAGCCCACCACGCCAGGCTGGGCCTCCAGCATGCCCATCTCCGCGCACCACGCCACGGTGTTGCGGCGGGAGGCGTCGAGGTGCGGCGACAACCGCAGCTCGAACGGCACGTAGAGCTCGGGCACGATCGACGGCCCCACCTTCTGGTGCGGCACGTGCGCGAAGTTCCGCAGCCGCTTGGCGCCCAGCAGGTCGACGAGCGACGACATGCCCAGCGGCCGGCTCGCCGTCGCCCGCTTGTTCATGTACCTGCTGGAGCGCATGTGCCACTCGTGCCCGCCCGACTGCCAGTCCTGCAGCCCCTTGACGTACGCCAGCACGCCCGCCGCGCTCAGCGGGTCGATGGCGTGCTCCACGAACAGCGGCCCGAGCTCGGTGCACGTGGTGTGCTCGAACTGGTGCAGCCGCGAGGTCAGCAGGTCGTTGACCGCGTCGGCGGCCTCCTGCGTGGTGCAGCCGAGGAACGTCTCCAGCACCAGCACCCCGTTGCTCAACTCGCCTTCGTCCCTGACCTCCCGCTCGTACGAGAACAGGTCGTTGCGCAGGTGGACGGCGTCGGAGAAGGCGTCGCGCAGCACCCGCATCGGCCGCGACGCGGCGATCCGCGCCGGCACCTCGGCCCCGACCGCGTGCTCGACCAGCCCGGCCGACCAGGGCGCGCCGCCGACCTTGCGCCGCATCTCGATGTACTCGACCGGGTTGGCCACCCGGCCCTTGTTGATGTTGGCCAGCTCCCACAACGACTCGTTGAGCAGGTTGCGCGTGCTCTCGGCGAACCGGGACCGCCAGTCGGCGGACATGCCGGGCACCGTACGGACCCACAGGTCGGCCAGCCCCGCCTCGACCGGGTTGGCCGGCTCGGGCATGGACAGGTCGGCGCCCATCGGCATGAAAAGCGGCAACCGGTCGAGATAGGCCCGGCCGCCCGCCAGGTCGCCGGTGCGTTTGAACACCTCGAGGAAGTGGTCGTCGAAGAAGAAGACCCACACGTACCAGTCGGTGATCAGGCAGAGCTCGGTGCCGTCGCAGTCAGGGTGGGTGTAGGCGCACATCAGCGGATAGTCGTGGGCGTCGAGGTCGGCCTCCTCCCAGACGCCCGAGCCTTCGAGCATGCCCATGTCGCGCGCCCACCGTGTGGAGTGGTCGCGCGCCTGCTCAAGATGCTGGTTGAGCCGGGCGGGATACGGCATGTAGAAGTCCGGCAGTTCGAACGGCTGGCTCATGGTCACTCCTTCATCAACGGGCCACCTCGACGTTCTCCAGCACGCCGAGCGCGTCGGGCACCAGGACCGCCGCCGAGTAGTAGGCGCTGACCAGGTAGGAGGCGACGGCCCGCGCGTCGATGCCGGTGCACCGCACGCTGAGCCCCGGCTCGCGCTCGTCGGGGACGCAGCTCGGGCGCAGGCCGACGACTCCCTGGTCCTCCTCGCCGGTGCGCATCACGAGGATCGAGGTGGTGCCCGCCGGGCTGATCGGGATCTTGTCGCACGGCAGGATGGGCACGCCGCGCCACACGGTCAGCCGGGCACCCTCCAGCTCGGTGCTGCCGGGGTAGAGGCCTGCGGCGGTGCATTCGCGGTGGAAGGCGGCGATGGCCCTCGGGTGGGCGAGGAAATAGCGGGACTTCTTCCTGCGGCAGAGCAGCTCATCCAGGTCGTCGGGCCCCGGAGGGCCGGTGCGGGTGTGGATGCGCTGGCCCGGGTCGGCGTTGTGCAGCAGGCCGAAGTCGCGGTTGTTGACCAGCTGGTGCTCCTGCGACTCGCGTACGGCCTCGACCGTCAGCCGCAGTTGTTCCTCGGTCTGGTCCATCGGCTGGTTGAACAGGTCGGCGACCCGGGTGTGCACGCGCAGCACGGTCTGCGACACGCTGAGCTCGTATTCGCGCGGGCCCGGGTCGTAGTCGGCGAACGTGCCGGGCAGCGCGGGCTCGCCCCGGTGGCCGGCGGCGACGGCGATCTCGGCCTCGCCCTGCTTGTTCTGCGGTCTGGCCAGGCTGATCCGGTGGCGGGCGAGTTGCGCGCTCACCGCCGGTGACCGGTCGGCCAGCGCGCGCAGCTCGGTCCAGGGGAGGGCGAGCACCGTGCACGCCGTCGCCGCCTCCAGCGTGAACCCCCACGGCCCGCCCTCGCTCCCGGCGTGCTCGCCGCCCGCCAGCGTGCCGAGCGCGACCGGGTCGCCGTACGGGCCCGTGCCGACCTTCGCCGCCTTGCCGTACGCGATCAGCAGCAGCTCGTCGGCCGGTCGCCCGGCGCGTACGATCGTCTCGCCCTGCGCGTATTCCCGCTGCTCGAAGCGGCCCGCGAGCTCGTCGAGCGCGGGGTCGTCCGCGAGCCCGCGCAGGAGCGGCAGCTCTGCCAGGCTCGGCGGGACGACGCGGAAGCGGGTGCCCGCGGTGACGAAGCCGACCCGGCCGCCCCCGACCGCGTACGTCAGCCGCCGGTTCACCCGATAGACGCCGGCCGCGACGTCCACCCACGGGAGCACCCGCAGCAGCCAGCGCGGAGAGATCTCCCGCGTCTGCGGAGGCGTCTTGGTCGTCGTCGCGAGCGTGCGGGCCGCCGCCGTGTCGAGGCTCAGCCGCTGGTCGGTCTCCGTCAACACGATCACCACCAATCACTGGGACCCGGAGCGGGTCAGCCGTTCCTGCCGAGCTCGACGTCCTCCAGGAGGCCGAGCGCGTCCGGCACCAGCACGGCGGCCGAGTAGTAGACGCTGACCAGGTAGGAGATGACGGCCTTCTCGTTGATGTTCATGAAGCGCACCGACAGGCTGGGCTGGTATTCGTCGGGGATGCCGGTCTGGTGCAGGCCGACGACGCCCTGGTTCTCCTGACCGGTGCGCATGAGCATGATCGACGTGGTGCGGGCGCCGGTGACGGGGATCTTGTTGCACGGGAAGATCGGCACGCCTCGCCAGGCCGGCACCCGGTGCCCGTTGACCTCGCTCGCCTGCGGGTAGACGCCGCGCTTGCTGCACTCCCTGCCGAAGGCGGCGATGGCCTGCGGGTGGGCCAGGAAGAACGCGGGCTCCTTCCACACGACGGCCAGCAGGTCGTCGAGGTCGTCGGGGGTGGGCGGGCCTGAGCGGGTGCGGATGCGCTGGCCGAAGTCGGCGTTGTGGAGCAGGCCGAAGTCGCGGTTGTTGACCAGCTCGTGCTCCTGGCGCTCGCGCAGCGCCTCGATCGTCAGGCGGAGCTGCTGGTCGAGCTGGCTCATCGGCTGGTTGTACAGGTCGGAGACCCGGCTGTGCACGCGCAGGACCGTCTGCGCCACGCTCAGCTCGTATTCGCGCGGGCTCTGCTCGTAGTCGACGAAGGTGCCGGGCAGCACGGCCTCGCCGGTGTGGCCGGCCGACATGTCGATCGCGGCCTCGCCGTAGTCGTTCTGGGCGCGGTCGACGCTGGTGCGCCGGCTCTCCACGTGGGCGCGCAGCTCGGGCGAGCCTTCGAGGACCTGCTCGAAGTCCTGGCGGGAAAGCGTCAGCACGGTGGTGGCGGTCTTGGCCCTGGCGGTGAACTCGAACTCGCCGCCCCCCGTCAGGGCCTGCTCGCCGAGGTGGTCGCCGTCGGCCAGCACGCCGAGGTTCTGCTCGTCGCCGTAGGCGCCGCGGCTGACCTTGCCCACCCGGCCGTGGGCGATCAGCACGAGCCGGTCGATCTGGGCGCCCTCGGTCACGATCTTCTCGCCGGCCTCGACCTCCTGTTGCGCGAAGCGATCGGCCAGCGCTTGGAGCACCTCCATGTCGTCGAAACCGCGTAGCACGGGCAATTCGGTGAGCTCGGCCGGGATGACCCGGACGTTGGATCCGGTCGTGCTGAACGTGATGCGGCCGTCTCCGAGGGTGTAGGTCAGCCGCCGGTTGACCCGGAACACGCCCCCGGAGCACTGCACCCATGGCAGCAGCCGCAGCAGCCACCGCGAGGTGATCTCCTGCATCTGCGGAGGCGTCTTGGTCGTGGTGGAGAGCTGCCGTGCGGCGTCGGTGCTGAGGCTGAGCTGCCCGGCGCCGTCCTCCGGGGCGTGGGACTGGGTCGTTTCTGTCATCTTTGCACCACCAATCTCGTTAGGGTTCGCGGGCGGATCTGAGCTCGGGCGGAAGCGAGAACGTGAGGGTCTCCTCCGTCAAGGTCACCTGCTCGACGTCGGCGTATCCGCGGGCGGCGAGCCAGCCGAGTAACTCCTCGACCAGCCCCTCCGGCACGGACGCGCCGGAGCTGACCCCGACGGTCCGCACGCCCGCCAGCCACCGCTCGTCGGCGTCGCACGCCCGGTCGACCAGGTAGGCCGCGCCGGCGCCCGCGTTGACGGCGACCTCCACCAGCCGGCGGGAGTTGGAGGAATTGGCCGAGCCGACGACGATGACCAGGTCGCACCTGGCGGCGATGCTGGTGACGGCCTCCTGGCGGTTCTGGCTGGCGTAGCAGATGTCGTCGCTGGGCGGGTCGGCCAGGCCGGGGAAACGCTCGCGCAGCTCGGCGACGGCGCGCATGGTCTCGTCGACGGCCAGCGTGGTCTGCGAAAGCCAGCCCACCGGCGCCGAGCCGTCGGCGGTCACGTCGTCGGTGCGTGCCGGGTCGACGACGTGGATGCGGCCGGGCGCCTCGCCGACCGTGCCCTCGACCTCCTCGTGCTCGGCGTGGCCGATGAGCACGATCTCGTAGCCCGCCTCGGCCATCCGAATGGCCTCCTTGTGCACCTTCGTGACCAGCGGGCACGTCGCGTCGATCGTCGCCAGCCCGCGCAGCCGCGCCTCCTGCTTGACCGCGGGCGCGACGCCGTGGGCGGAGAAGACGACGAGCGCGCCGTCGGGGACCTCGTCGAGTTCGTCGACGAAGACCGCGCCGCGCCCGGTGAGGTCGTGGATCACGGACGTGTTGTGCACGATCTGCTTGCGCACGTAAACGGGTGGTCCGAAGCGATCAAGCGCCTCTTCGACGGTGGTGATCGCGCGTTCGACGCCCGCGCAGAAGCCGCGCGGGGCAGCAAGAAGTACCCGTCCCATCGGGATGCCCCTTCAAATCGTCATTTGGTACGGTGTGCGAGCTGATCCGCCAGGACGGTCAGCGCCTGCGCCGCCTCCGGCTTGATCTGCGCCGCCGTCAGCGCCGCCATGGCCAGGTCCACGCGCTCCTCGATCATCGACTCGACCTTGGCCGGCGCCCCCGTGTCGGCCAGGATCTGGCGTAGCTCCGCCGCGCGCTCCTCGGACAGCTCCGGGTCGCCGTGCCAGCGCCTGAGATGGGCGAGCTGCGCCGGTGAGGCGTGCTGCACGGCGTGCGCGTACATCACCGTGTGCTTGCCCTCGCGCAGGTCGTCGAGCGCCGACTTGCCCGTCTCCGACGACGTGCCGAACGTGCCCAGCATGTCGTCGCGCAACTGGAACGCCTCGCCCAGCGGCAGCCCGAAGGCGGAGTAGGAGTCGAGCAGCTCCAGCGAGGCGCCGGCCAGGGCGCCGCCGATCTGCAGCGGCCGCTCGACGGTGTATTTGGCGGTCTTGTAGCGGATCATGGTGAGCGCCTCGTCCACGCTCGCCCCCGAGCGGAGCTGGCCGAGGATGTCGAGATATTGGCCGCTGATCACCTCGGTGCGCATGGCGTCGAACAGGTGGTGCGCGGCGCGCAACCGCGGCGGCTCGGCCCCGCACGACGACAGCAGCGCGTCGGACCACGCCAGGCTGAGCGTGCCCAGCAGGATGCCGCCCGCCTGCCCGAACGCCTCCGCGCCCGGGCCCCTGTGCAGCTCCGCCAGGTTTCTGTGCACGGTCGCCCGGCCCCGGCGCAGCTGGCTGCCGTCCATGATGTCGTCGTGGATGAGCAGGCCCGCGTGGCACAACTCCAGGGCCGCGCCGGCGCTGATGATCTCGTCGCAGTCGTCGCCCCCCGCGCCGCGCCAGCCCCAGTAACACAGCTGCGGCCTGATGCGCTTGCCGCCGCTCAGGATGAAGTCGGCCAGCAGCCCGTAGGCCGCCTCCACCCCCGGGTCGGAGACGGGAGCCCGCCAGACGTCAAGGAAGGCGGCCAACCTGCGATCAATGCGTGCAGCGAGGTGGTGCTGGGTGAAGCTCACCGGCATGCGAACGGCTCCTTATCGCTCCGACCGAGTCGCTACCAATAGTTAGTCACCCAATACAGAGAGTGTAAAGTGTCTTTTGGTACTGGCGTTGCGATCGACCATGTCTCTACCGGTCGCTGACGCGCAGCCCACTCCGCCGGGACCCCAGGTGACCGGCCCGCCCGGCGGGGCCGGCCCTCCGGCGGGCGGTTCAGGCGGGTTTCGCGCTCCCGGCGTGGGGCAGCGAGGTCGCATGAGAGTCGTGGTGGTGGGAGCCACAGGAAACGTCGGCACCAGCGTGGTCCGCGCGCTCGTCGCGGACAGCGGCGTGACCTCGATCGTCGGGGTCGCCCGCCGGCTGCCCGGGTGGCGGATCGACCGCACCGACTGGCGGCAGGCCGACGTGGCGAGCGACGACCTGGTGCGGATCTTCGACGGCGCCGACGCGGTGGTGCACCTCGCGTGGTTGTTCCAGCCGACCAGGGATCCGGCGACGACCTGGCGGGCCAACGTGCTGGGCAGCATGCGGGTGTTCAGGGCGGTGGCGGAGGCCGGGGTGCCCGCGCTGGTCCACGCCTCCTCCGTGGGGGCGTACTCACCGGGGCCCAAGGACCGGCCGGTGGACGAGAGCTGGCCCACGCACGGCTGGCCGGGCGCGGCGTACGGGCGGGAGAAGGCCTACGTCGAGCGGGTGCTCGACGTCTTCGAGCACGACCATCCCGGCATCCGCGTGGTGCGGATGCGGCCCGGCTTCATCTTCCAGCGGGCTGCCGCGACCGAGCAGCGCAGGTTGTTCGGCGGGCCGTTCGTGCCCCGGCGGCTGATCAGGCCGGGGCTGATCCCCTTCGTGCCGGACATCCCCGGGCTGCGGCTGCAGGTGCTGCACGCACGGGACGCGGCGGAGGCCTACCGGCTGGCCGTCACCAAGGAGGTGCGCGGCCCGTTCAACCTCGCCGCCGAGCCCGTGCTCGACCCGCACGACCTCGCCGAGATGCTCGGCACCCGCACCGTGCGGGTGGCGCCGCAGGTGGCCAGGGCGGTCGTCGCGGCAGGCTGGCGGCTGCGGCTCGTGCCCGCGGCGCCGGGCCTGCTGGAGCTCGCCCTCCGCATCCCGGTCATGAACGTGCGGCGTGCCAGGGAAGTGCTGGGCTGGACGCCGGAGTACTCATCGCAGGAGGCCATGCGGGAGTTGTTCCGCGGGCTGCGTGAGGGCGCCGGCATGGACACCGGACCGTTCGCCCCCGATCGCGGGCCGGCTCGCCGGATGCGCGAGCTCGCCACCGGCGTAGGAGGACGCAGCTGAAAACGATGACCCGTACGGACCACATCAGAACAGACCGTCAGCGAAACGTCGTGCCCCCCATCACTTTGCGCGTCGGCGACCAGGCGAGGTGGGAGGCCTGCCATGCGCATCCTGTTGACCCAGCCCTTCACGCTCGACGACGTGCCCGAGCTGCGCCGGTCCGTGGCCCGCTGCGCGGAGCACTCGGGGCTGAGCGGCTCCCGGCTGGCGGACTTCGTGCTGGCCGTGCATGAGAGCGTGGTCAACGCCGTCGAGCACGCGGGCGGGCACGGGCACTTCAGGCTGTGGACGGTCGACGGCTTCATCCTCGCGGAGACCACCGACGGGGGCACGGGCATCCCCGGCCGCTACTTCGACGGCCACCGCCTGCCGGCGGACTTCGCCGCGACGGGCAGGGGGATCTTCCTGATCCGCGAGCTGTGCGACGAGGCCGACTTCCGTACCGGCCCGTGCGGCACCACCGTCCGGCTCACCATGCGGTTAAGGCCGCAGGTTCGCGAAGCCAGGGAGCGGTTCCAGATCACGGTCCCGGATCAGCCGTGGTCCGGCCGCTTCCGCGCCTGACCACGTGGTGATCCCGGGCCGTCTGACCTGGCGGGGGGCCGGGTAGGCTCGGGGAGACGGAAAGGGACCACCACGTGAGCGCCGACACACCCAAGCTCGGGATCATCTCCCCGGTCCGGCGCATCGGGCGGCGGGAGTTCGACTTCGAGCGCCAGGTCGCCATCATGGCCATCGTCAACAGGACACCCAACTCCTTTCACGACCGGGGCCGCACCTACGCGCTCGACAGCGCCGTCGCGGCGGCGCGCAAGGCCGTCGCGGACGGGGCCGACTGGGTCGACGTCGGCGGGTTCGCCTTCAGCGCCGACCAGGAGCAAATTCCGGCCGAGGAGGAGATCGAGCGGGTCGTTCCCGTGATCGCCCAGGTCAGGGCCGTCACCGACGCCGTGATCTCCGTCGACACGCACAGGGCCCAGGTGGCGCGGGCGGCCGTCAAGGCCGGCGCCGACGTCATCAACGACACCAACGGCCTGCGCGAGCCGGGCATCGCGGAGACCGCGGCGGCGACCGGCGCCAGCGTGGTGGTCACCCACAGCCTCGGCGGGCCCGGCCGGCGGATCGCCCGGCCCAGCTACGCCGACGTCGTCAGGGAGGTGGCCGGCTTCCTGCGCGAGCGGGTCGAGTTCGCGCTGAAGGCGGGCATCCCGGCCGACCGGATCATCATCGATCCCGGTCACGACCTGAACAAGAACACCTACCACTCGCTGGAGCTCACGCGCAGGCTCGGCGAGATCACCTCGATGGGCTACCCCACGCTGGTGGCGCTGTCCAACAAGGACTTCATCGGCGAGACCCTCGACCGGCCGCAGGGCGAGCGCACCGAGGGCACGATCGCGGCCAACGTCGTCGCGATCCTCAAAGGCGCCCGCATCCTGCGCGTGCACGACGTGGCCGCGACGGTCGCGTCCGTACGCATGACCGAGGCCGTGCTCGGCTGGCGCGGCCCGATCGCGCCCGCCCACAACCTGACGTGAGGAGACTCGTACGTGACCGAGCGCAAGCCACCGGGGATGCCTTACGAGAGCTGGATCGACCGGCAGATCCGTGAGGCGGAGGCGCGCGGCGAGTTCGACGACCTGCCCGGCAAGGGCAAGCCGCTGCCCGGCCTCGACCGTGATCCCGGCGACATGTGGTGGATCAAGCAGAAGGTGGAGAGCGAGGGCCTGTCGATGCCCCTGCCGCCCACGCTGGCGCTGCGCAAGGACGCCGAGCAGGCGCTGGCCGAGGCTCGAGGCGCGCGCACCGAGGCCGAGGCCAGGAGCATCATCGAGGACGTCAACGGCCGCATCCGCGAGGCGATCAGGACGGGGCTGTCGGGCCCGCCGCTCAACCTGATGCCCTACGACGTCGACGAGATCGTGTCCGAGTGGCGCAGGGCACGGGGCGTGACCTGAGCGGATGACGATCAAGGGCCCGGGCCGCACTCGCGTGCGCCCGGGCCCCGTCAGGCGGGCGGAGGGATCCGGGTCAGGCGGGTCCCACCGTCCTGCCAGGCATCAGTTGATCGGCGGGTAGGCGTTGGCCAGCAGCTCGCGGAACTGCGCCGAGAACCACCGACCCGAGATCGGCGCGTTCGCCAGCGCGCCCGTCAGGTTGTTGCCGTTGAGGTCGTTGCCGGTGTAGGTCGGGTCGCACATCCGGTCGAACCTCTTGCCCTCGTCGTTGTCGATCTCCTCGCTGGAGCCGTCGGACTCGCCAGGAGGCTTGACCCAGACGTAGGCGTCCAGGCCGCTCGCCGGGCTGGCGGTCGGCCGCTCGCCCATGCCGGCGCCGCTCTGGTTGCACCAGTTGCCGGCGTGGATGCGCCGGTCGGCCCGCGACTCGTCGACGAACTGGTTGACGTTGGTCGAGGAGCTCGGGCCGCCCGGGCGGTCGGAGCCGCCCCAGCCGTTGCGCGAGGTGTCGATCAGCATGCCGAGCCCGCTCTTGAAGCCCTTGGCGATCAGGCGGTCGCGCAGGGCTTGGGCGAAGGTGAGCTCGTCGATGTAGTAGTTCCAGTCCACCCAGTCCGACTGGCGCACGGAGGTGCCGTTCACGTTCGTGTTGATGGTGAAGTGGGGTTCCGTGGTGATCGAGTAGTTGGCGGTGTTGACGATGAAGCCGTCCACGCTGTCCACGCCGGCCTCGGCGCCCGCGACGGTCTCGTAGAACAGGTCGACCGCCGGCTGGAAGTTCGAATCCCAGCCCAGCCAGGCGTGGTGGGCGGCGTCGACGTAGGTGTAGACGTTGGAGATGGCGTGCAGCTGGTCGAGCGCGTAGCGGACGCCGTCGCGATAGCCGCCGGGGCCGTCCGCTTCGCGGCAGTCCTCGAAGCTGTCGGTGTTGGTGATCAGGTTCGGCAGCGAGTCGGGCTCGATGATCGTGACGATGCGCAGATTGGCGTACTGCGGGTCGTCGAGGATGTCGGCGATCGGGTTGATGTACTCGTTCTTGTAGCGGTTGAACCCGTCCTCCGAGATGCGCAGCTCACCGTTGGAGGCCAGCGCCGAGCAGTCGCGGTTGGGCAGGTTGTAGATGACGACCTGGATGGTCAGCGGCGCGGAGCCGTTGGCGGCGTCCTGGCTGACGGCCTCGTCGAGGTGCTCGCGCAGGCTCATGGCGTCGGCGGAGCCGCCGATGGCGGCGATCCTGTCCATCCACACGGCGGTCGAGATGTCGGCCACCGCGGATCCGCCGGGCTCGGCCGCGGCCTTGGCCGACCAGTTGGGGTTCACGTAGCCGGTGGCGCCGGCGTACGGGTTCTCGACGTGCGGGCCGGGGTCGGTGCCGCCGTCGTCGTCGGCCTCGGTGGCGGTGACCGTCCTGGAGGTCAGGCCGGCGGAGGCGACGGTGAAGGTACGGGTGCCGTTGGCGGTGTCGGAGTCCTGGGCCGCGGCCAGGGTCACGGTCTGCGGGGTGTTCCAGTTCGAGGTGGTGAAGGTGCGGCTGGCGCCGGAGGAGACGGTCAGGTCGGCGTCGCCGCTGCCCGCCGTCGAGGTGACGGTGACGCTCGACGAGGGCTGCTCGGCCAGGCGCACCGTGTACGTGCCGGTGGAGCCCTCGGGCACGGTCACCGACGTCGGCGAGACGATGATCGACTGCTCCGTGGCGGCGTCGTCGTCGACCTCGGTCGCGGTGACCGTGGCGCCGGTGACGCCGGTGCCGGTGACGCTGAAGGACGCCGTGCCCGCCGCGGTGTCGCTGTCCTGGGCCGCGGCCAGGGTCACGGTCTGCGGCGTGTTCCAGTTGGACGGGGTGAAGGTCAGCGAGCCGCCCGAGCTCACGCTCAGGTCGGAGTCACCGTTGGTGCGGGTGGTGGCGACGGTCACGTTGGAGCTGGGGGCCGCGGAGAGCCGGGCCGTGAACGTGGCCGTGCCGCCCTCGTTCACGGCGACCGCGCTGGACGAGGTGACCACCGACGGATTGCGCCTCGTCGGGGTCGTGCCGCCGCAGGTGGTGCCGTTGACGGTGAACGACGTCGGGTCGGGGTTGCTGCCCGTCCAGGTGCCGTTGAAGCCGACGGAGACGGAAGCGCCGCCGGCCAGGCTGCCGTTGTAGGACATGTTGGTGCCGGTGACGCGGGTGCCCGACTGGCTCCATTGGGCGCCCCACCCGCTCGGGGTGTACTTCTGGCCCGTGGTCGGATAGTCGAACGCCAGCGTCCACGAGCTGAGCGCGTCGCCGGTGTTCTTCAGCGTGATGTTCGCGGTGAAACCGCCCTGGCCAGGGCTGCTCGTCCATTGGTTGGCCGTATAGGTGACGTCACAGGCCACGGCCGCCTGGGCGGGTGCGGCGGCCACGGCCGCGGTCGCGCTCGCCACGAGGACGAGGGTCGTGGCCACGGCCAGTCGCCTCGATAAGCGCGTCAGGATGAGAGGAGGTCTGTACTTCACGGGGTCTCCATGGGAGTAGGGGGTGTGGGAGCGCTCCCACGATGGATTGTGGATGCACCCCGGCGTATGTCAACGGAATGGCTTCCGGGTAACCCCCGTGTTTCCTCTCACCAGGCTGCCCGGGATGAAAGTTTCATCCTCATTCCATGGTATTCGGCGAGCATGCGGGGCGGCAATGAGGTCGGCGGAAGCGCCCCTCTGTACACGGCTGCGAGTCCGGCTCACCATGGGAGCGCTCCCAGCCACCTAGCACTGGAGATGATCGCTCGTGAGACTCCAACGCGGCCTCCGCAAATGGGCCGTGACCATGACCGCCGTGAGCGCCGCGGCCTTAGGACTCGTCGTCGGCCAGAGCACGGCCGCGAGCGCCGCGGTCGCCTGCGACGTGACCTACTCTGCCAATTCGTGGACGAGCAGCCCAGGTCAGGGCGGTTTCACCGCGAACATCACGCTGAAGAACACCGGCGACGCGCTCAGCTCGTGGACGCTGGCGTTCGACTATCCGACCACGGGCCAGAAGTACACCCCGAGCGGGTGGGGCGCCCAATGGAGCCAGTCGGGCACCCGCGTCACCGGCACCAACATGTCCTACAACGGCAGCCTGGCCGGCGGCGCTTCCGTCTCCGTCGGCTTCAACGGCACCTGGACGGGCAGCAACCCCGACCCGACGTCGTTCACCGTCAACGGCACCACCTGCGGCGGCGAGGGCTCCAACGAGGCGCCCACCGTGTCGCTGACCTCCCCCTCGGCCGGCCAGACCTACACCGCCCCGGCGAGCGTGGCCATCGCGGCCAACGCGGCCGACTCCGACGGCACGATCTCGAAGGTCGACTTCTACCAGGGCTCCACCCTGCTCGGCACCGACACCTCGGCGCCGTACGCCTACAACTGGACCGGCGTGGCGGCCGGCAGCTATTCGATCACCGCCAGGGCCACCGACAACGGCGGTGCGACCACGACCTCGTCGCCCGTCGGGATCACGGTCTCGCAGAACACCGGCCCCGCGCTCGTCGTCAGCCCCACCAGCCTGTCCGTGCCCGAAGGAGGCACCGCGAGCTTCGGCGTGAAACTGTCGCAGGCGCCCTCGTCCAACGTGAGCGTCTCCGTCGCCCGCGCGAGCGGTGACGCCGACCTCACCGTCTCCAGCGGCGCCACCAGGACGTTCACGCCGTCCAACTGGAACACCGAGCAGAACGTCACGCTGGCCGCGGCCGACGACTCCGACACGACGAGCGGCTCGGCCGTCTTCCGGGTCAGCGCCACCGGCTACGACCCCGTCGACGTCACCGCCAACGAGGCGGACGACGACGTCGGCGGCGGCAACGAGTACGTCCAGCGCTTCGTCGAGCTCTACAACGAGCTCCACGACCCGGACAACGGCTACTTCTCTCCCGAAGGGGTGCCGTACCACTCGATCGAGACGTTCATGGTCGAGGCGCCGGACCACGGGCACGAGACCACGTCCGAGGCCTACAGCTACTACCTGTGGCTGGAGGCGGTCTACGGGCAGGTCACCGGCGACTGGTCGAAGTTCAACGACGCGTGGACCTCGCTGGAGACGTACATCATCCCGTCCACGGAGGACCAGCCGACGAACTCCTTCTACGACCCGTCCAAGCCGGCCACGTACGCGGCCGAGCACCTGGAGATCAGCAACTACCCGACCGCGATGGAGACCGGCGTCTCCGTGGGCACCGACCCGCTGGCCAACGAGCTGCAGAGCGCGTACGGCACCCGCGACATCTACGGCATGCACTGGCTGCTCGACGTCGACAACACCTACGGCTTCGGCCGCTGCGGCGACGGCACGACCAGGCCCGCCTACATCAACACCTACCAGCGCGGCCCGGAGGAGTCGGTCTTCGAGACGATCCCGCAGCCGTCCTGCGACACGTTCGAGCACGGCGGCCCGAACGGCTACCTCGACCTGTTCATCGAGGACAGCGCCTACGCCAAGCAGTGGAAGTACACCAACGCCCCCGACGCCGACGCGCGGGCCGTGCAGGCGGCGTACTGGGCGCTGACCTGGGCCAAGGAGCAGGACAAGGAGTCGGAGATCTCCGCGACGGTGGCCAAGGCCGCCAAGATGGGCGACTACCTGCGCTACGCGATGTACGACAAGTACTTCAAGCAGCCCGGCTGCACCAGCCCCTCGTGCCCGGCGGGCTCCGGCAAGAACTCCGCCGCGTACCTGCTGAACTGGTACTACGCCTGGGGCGGCGCGACCGACTCCAACGCGGGATGGGCCTGGCGCATCGGCTCCAGCCACAACCACGCCGGCTACCAGAACCCGTTCGCGGCCTGGGCGCTGGCCAACGTGGCCGAGCTCAAGCCCAAGAGCGCGACCGGCTCCTCCGACTGGAGCACCAGCCTGACCCGCCAGTTGCAGTTCTACACCTGGCTGCAGTCGGACGAGGGCGCGATCGCCGGCGGCGCGACCAACAGCTGGGAGGGCCACTACGACACCCCGCCGAGCGACCTGCCGAAGTTCCACGGCATGACCTACGACTGGCAGCCGGTCTACCATGACCCGCCGTCGAACCAGTGGTTCGGCTTCCAGGCGTGGACGATGGAGCGGGTGGCCGAGCTCTACAACGTCACCGGCAACGCCGACGCCAAGGAGCTGCTCGACAAGTGGGTGGAGTGGGCGCTCGACAACACCACGGTCAACGCCGACGGCAGCTACGAGATCCCGTCGACGCTGCGGTGGAGCGGCGCGCCCGCGGGTGACTTCTCCGCCACGTCCGGCATGCCGCCCGCCAACCCGGACCTGCACGTGACCGTCCTGGACCACACGCAGGACGTGGGCGTCGCCGGATCGTACGCCAAGGTGCTGATGTACTACGCGGCCAGGGCGAACCACGCCGAGGCGCGTGACACGGCCAAGGCACTGCTCGACGGCGTCTGGGCGAACCGCGACGAGGCGGGCGTGTCGGTGCCGGAGACCAAGTCCGACTACCGCCGCGTCACCGACCCGGTGTACGTGCCGCCGGGCTGGAGCGGCGAGATGCCCAACGGCGACCCGATCAACGAGGACTCCACGTTCCTGTCGATCAGGTCCTTCTACGAGGACGACCCCGACTGGCCGAAGGTCGAGGCCTTCCTGAACGGCGGGGAGGCGCCGGTCTTCAACTACCACCGGTTCTGGGCGCAGGTGGACGTCGCCGTCGCGCTCGCCGAGTACGGGCGGCTCTTCCCGTGAGGAGGACGACTCTGATAGCGGCGGTGTCGCTGGTCCTGCCCCTGGTGACAGGGGCAGGGCCGGCGGCCCGTGCCGCCGAGCCCGCCTTCGCCTACGGCGAGGCGCTGCAGAAGTCCCTGTGGTTCTACGAGGCCCAGCAGTCGGGCGAGCTGCCCGACTGGAACCGCGTCTCCTGGCGCGGTGACTCGGCCGTGGACGACGGCGACGACGTGGGGACGGATCTCACGGGCGGCTGGTACGACGCGGGTGACCACGTCAAGTTCGGCTTCCCGATGGCGTTCTCCGCCACCATGCTGGCCTGGGGCGCGGTCGAGTACCGCGACGCCTACGCGGACTCCGGCCAGCTCTCCCACCTGCTGAACAACCTCAAGTTCGTCAACGACTACTTCATCAAGGCCCACCCGTCGCCGAACGTGCTCTACGGGCAGGTCGGCAACGGCGGCACGGACCACGCGTGGTGGGGTCCGGCCGAGGCGATGGGGATGGAGCGGCCGGCGTACAAGATCGATGCTTCGTGCGGCGGGTCGGATCTGGCGGGGGAGACGGCGGCGGCGATGGCGGCCTCCTCGATCGTCTTCCGCCCGACAAATCCGGAATATGCCGACACGCTGGTGACGCACGCCGAACAGCTGTACTCCTTCGCCGACACGGTCAGGAAGAAGTACACCGAGTGCATCACCGACGCCTCCAGCTACTACAACTCCTGGAGCGGCTACAACGACGAGCTGGTGTGGGGCGCGATCTGGCTCTACCGGGCCACGGACGACGCCTCCTACCTGGCCAAGGCCGAAGCCGGCTACGACAACCTCGGCAACGAGCCGCAGACCAGCACCAAGTCGTACAAGTGGACGATCGCCTGGGACGACAAGTCCTACGGCGCGTACGTGCTGCTGCACAAGCTCACCGGCAAGCAGCGCTACCTCGACGACGCCAACCGCTGGCTGGACTGGTGGACGGTCGGCGTCAACGGGTCGAAGGTGGCCTACTCGCCGGGCGGCCAGGCCGTGCTCGACCGGTGGGGCTCGCTGAGGTACGCGGCCAACACGGCGTTCGCGGCGCTCGTGCACAGCGACTCGATCACCGACGCGACCCGCAAGGCCCGCTACCACGACTTCGCGGTCAGCCAGATCGACTACGCGCTCGGCGACAACCCGCGGGACTCGTCGTACGTGATCGGGTTCGGCGACAACCCGCCGAAGAACCCGCACCACCGCACGGCGCACGGCTCGTGGACCGACCAGATCACCAACCCCGAGCAGACCCGCCACACGCTGTACGGGGCGCTCGTCGGCGGCCCGCCCGACCCGAACGACGCCTACACCGACGAGCGGGACGACTACGTCATGAACGAGGTCGCCACCGACTACAACGCCGGCTTCACCAGCGCGCTGGCCCGGCTCTACCAGGAGTACGGGGGCGCTCCCGCGGCGAACTTCCCGCAGGAGGAGACCCCGGACGGGCCCGAGATCTTCGTCGAGGCCGGCGTGAACGCGTCGGGCTCGACCTTCACGGAGATCAAGGCCATCGTCCGCAACCGGTCGGCCTGGCCCGCCAGGGTGCTGTCCGACGGCTCGTTCCGCTACTACTTCACCCTCGACGGCTCGACGACGGCCTCGCAGATCAGCGTGTCGTCGGCCTACACGCAGTGCGCGGCGCCCACGCTTCACCCCACGGGCGGCACCACGTACTACGTGCGCATCGACTGCTCGGGCGAGGACATCGCCCCGGCGGGACAGTCGCAGCACCGCAGGGAGGTGCAGTTCAGGATCTCCAGCGCGGGCACGTGGGACCCGGCCAACGACTGGTCGTACCAGGGCATCCCCACCACGCCCGGCACGACGCCGGAGAGAACCGAACGCATCGCCCTCTACAGCGGCGACTCCAAGATCTGGGGTGAGCCCCCGGGTCCGGACGTGGAGGACGACACTGCGCCCAGCAAGCCCGGCACGCCCGCGGTCTCCGCGATCACGGGTTCGAGCGCCAGGCTCGGCTGGACGTCCTCCACGGACAACGTGGGAGTGGCCGGCTATGACGTCTACCTGGGGTCCACCAAGGTAGGCACGGCCACGACCACGTCCTACGACCTGACCGGGCTCACCCCTTCCACCGAGTACACCGCCCACGTGGTGGCCAGGGACGCGGCGGGCAACACCTCGCCGCCGTCGGACGCCACGACGTTCACCACCTCCGACACGCCCGCGCCCGCCGACGGGTGCGTGGCGGAGTTCGAGGTGACGAACGCGTGGGGCGGCGCCTACCAGGCCGAGGTGACGGTGCGCAACGGCGGCACGGAGGCGATCGGCGGCTGGACGGTCGCCTGGACGTCGCAGAGCTCGATCACGCAGCTCTGGGGCGGCAGGCACACGGTCTCCGGCTCCGCCGTCACCGTCGCGAACGAGGCGTGGAACGGCTCGCTCGCCCCCGGCGCCACCACCACGTTCGGCTTCATCGCGAACGGCACGCCGGCCACGCCCGACCCGATCACCTGCACCGCCACCTGACCCCGGGTCGAACCCGTCGGCCCCTTGCTGCGTATGAGGAGGTGAGGCGAAGCAACACTCCTGCCTTGTGACACATCCCGCCCGGATGGGACGGACGCGGCCCGATACCTCCAGTCGGCGCCGCGTCCGTTCGTGTCCGTCACCGGTTCATCTGGCTGTGGTGGCCTGCGCGAAGCGCTGCTTGGCCGCCTCGATGGCGGAGTCGTCCGAGAAGTCCGCGAACGCCTGCTCGTGGTAGCGCGGGGGGATGAGCCGCCTGACCCGCTCCGGATAACCCGCGCCCGCCTCCGGCACCTTGACGAGGGGCGGGATGCCGAGGCGTACGGCGATGGGCCCCGAGGCGCGCACGGAGACCGGCCATTCGCTGCTCTCGCCGGTGATGGCGCAGAGGTGACGGGCGTAGACCCACTTCACCTCGACGAGGGAGGACGCGCCGGCCGGTTCGGTCCCGAACGGCTCCACGGCGCACACGACGTCCGACTCGAAGGTGTGGCCGTGTGCATGGTGCTCGCCGGTCGACGCCCGTTCCAGGATCATGGTGACCTGGGCGGCGAGCTCCTCGTTCAGCTGGGCGGAGGGCTGCCTGCCCGCGAAGAACATCACCCCGGCCAGGGTCAGGCCGGCCAGGGTGACGCTCGCCGCGACAAGCCCGCGACGCGTTCTGATCACGAGCTGGTGCAGCTCAGGGTGGGTGCTGGGTTGGGGATGGAGCCGGTCGCGTTGAAGCCGAACGAGGTGGTCGCGTTCGGCGCGAGCTGGCCGTTGTAGGAGGCGTTCTTGACGGTCACGTTGGGCGGTTGCCCGGACAGGACGCCGTTCCACGGCGAGCCGTCGAAGGCCTGGCCGCCGCCGTAGGTCCAGGAGACCGTCCAGCCGTTCAGCGCGCTGTCGCCCGTGTTGCGCACGGTCACCTCACCCTGGAAGTGGCCGGCCCAGCCGGTGTCGGTGGCCTTCCATGTCGCGGTGCAGCCGCTGTCGCCGGGCGGCGGGTCGGTCGGCGTGACCGTGGGGTCGGGGTCGGGGTCCGGCGTGCCGCCGCCGGGGCCGACTCCGGTCACTTCGCCGTTGCCGCCGTCGAAGACGACGTCGGAGCAGCTGTAGAAGTTCTCGTTGCTGTCCGAGCGGATCCAGTGGGTGAAGATGATGTGCCGCCCGCTCTTGCCGGACGGGAGCTGGGCGTTCCAGTAGTAGTAGCCGAGCCCGCCGGGGCCGCCGTTCTTGGGCGGGTTGGTGACGGTGCCGAACGGCTCGAGGTCGGACCACTTGAGCGGGCCGTTGGGGTTCCAGCCGTTCTTGGTGATGTAGTAGTCGAAGTCGCCCGGGTGCTCGGCCCAGTTGCTGTGCCGCATCTGAATGTTGGCGCCCGCGGTCAAGTGGGTCAGCGGCCAGTCGTTGCGGACCGCGTTGTAGGCCGAGAAGTCGTAGGGCCCGCCGGTGCCTCCGCTGCAGATCTGCCCGTCGGGGATGAATCCGGTGGTCCGGCCCGCGCCGTCGGAGCGCAGCACGGCGAACCAGTTGTACAGAGGGGTCGTGCCGCTCTGCGCGACCGCGTCGGCGCAGGCGGGGTTGTAGGGCTGGATCTGGCCGTTGTCCCGGAGGCCGTCCTGCCAGCACAGGAACGTGCGGCTGCCGGGGAACATCGTCACGCCGTGGGCCTGTGCCGGTGAGGGCACCATCAGGACACTCGTGATCAGAACCATGACGGCGGTGAGCGCCGCCGACTTGAACAATCTCATGGGGGATTCCCTTGCGCTGACGACAGAGGAAAGCCTGCCCATGACCAGCCCGCCCGGCCAGCGCATTGAATCATGGGACCGGCCGATCCGACAACGCGCCGTGAAACTTTCAGCCGATCTTGGTCATGGTTCCGCTGGTCGCCGCCGCCGGGGTGCTTCGCGTACATCGGGGCTGCCGGGAGGCTGCCATATTGGGAGCGCTCCCAGTACACTTCCTCACCAGGACGGGAGCACATGCCATCAGGCTCGCGCGGCCGTGCTTTGCGAGGGGCGCGGCCGCGCGTTGGAGGGGTACGGCTGGTGCTGCCGTACCCCTCATCAACGCCGTCAGTTCGGGCCGAGTGCGGTCTCGATGTCGTCGAGCCTGGCCTCCAGCTCGCTCAGGCAGGCCGGCGCCAGCCGGCCCTCCCGCATGCGGTCGGAGAGCTTGCCGCGCAGGCGCTCGGTCCCGCTCGACGCCGCGGGGCCGTGCGGCGCGACGAGGCCGTTCAGCACCTGGTTGAGGTCGAGCACGACGTCGGCGTCCGTAGCGCCGCACGGAGTCCTGTCCTCCAGCGTGGTCCTGAAGCCGGCCACCGCCTGCTCGACGGTGATCGCCGAGGACGGCGAGCTCTCGACCAGCGGAGACGTGGGGGACGGCCGCGGCTGCGCGGCCTGCTCCGGCACGTGGAGCTCCGACTGCTGGAACCAGAGCAGGATCGACAGCGCGACCGTCGCGGAGCCCGCGACCGTGAGCGCGCGCCTGACATGCCGGCCCAGGGTGGCCGCGCCCAGCGCGCCGGTCAGCGCCGCGACGATCTCCGCCGCGCCCGGCCGCTCCTCCGGCCGGTGCGCCAGGCAGCGCTGGCACAGCGTGGCGACGGCGTAGGGCACGCCGGGCACCCGGGGAGGCGGCGCCGTCCTCCTGGCCGCCTCGATCTCCTCCCACGTCGTCTCCGGGTACGGGGTACGCCCGGTGAGCATGGTGTGCAGCAACACGCCCAGGGCGTACACGTCGACCGCGGGATGGGTGGGCGCGCCGTGCAGCCGCTCGGGTGCGACGTAGGGCGGGGTGCCGCGGTCGTCGTCGGGGTCGCCCGCCCAGGCCGCGATGCCGAAGTCGAGCAGCTTCGGTCCGTCGGCGGTGAGCAGCACGTTCTCGGCCGTGACGTCCCTGTGGACCAGGCCGCGGGCGTGCCCGGCCATCAGCACCCTGGCCAGCCGCAGCGCGATCGCGGCGGCCTCGGTCCACGGCAGCGGGCCCTGCTCGACGCGCTCGGCCAGCGGCGTGCCGTCGAGCAGTGGCATCACCACGAACGCCGCGACGCCCCCGCCCGTGGTGACGGTCTCGCCGTAGTCGTAGATCTCGATGGAGTCGGGGTGGATGAACCTGGCCGCGGCGCGTGCCTCGCTGCGTACGCTGACGCGCTCGCCGTGGTCGGCGTGGAGTGACGAGGTGAGCACCTTGACCGCGACCATCCGGTGCAGGGACTGGTCGAAGGCGCGCCAGATGACCGACATGCCCCCGCGGGCCAGCGGATCCAGCAGCAGATACCGGCGGGCCAGCACATCCCCAGGCTCAAGCCGACTCACGGACGACCAGTTCCGTGGGGAGAACGGGGTCGATGCCCGCGGCGCCCGTCAGGAGCAGCCGGGTGGCGACCGTGGCGAGCTCCTCGACGGGCTGGCGGACGGTGGTCAGCGTGGGGACGGTGTGCCTGGCGACCGGGGCGTCGTCGAATCCGATCACCGCCACGTCGGTCGGCACCTTGCGCCCGGCCCTGCGCAGCGCCTGGATCGCGCCCGCCGCCATCAGGTCGGAGGCCACGAAGACGGCGTCGAGGCCCGGGGCGTGGCGTAACAACCACTGCATGGCGTGGGTGCCGGAGGCGGCGGTGAAGTCACCGTAGGCCACGGGCACGTCGGGTGCGCCCGCCGCCCGCAGGGTGCGCACCAGGCCGTCTAATCGGTCACGCGCGGCGGGCAACGAGGGCGGCCCGCCGATGGCGGCGACGTTGCGGCGGCCGGTCAGCAGGAAGTGCTCCGCCGCCTGGCGGCCGCCGTCGATGTTGTCGACGTCGACGTAGGGGAGTTTGAGGTCGTGGGGCGGGCGGCCGATGTTGCGCACCGGGATGCCCGCGGTGGACAACTTGATCGCCAGCGGATGGCGCTCTCTCGCGCCCACGATGAGCACCGCACCGGACAGGGCGGGCAGCGTGGACGACGTGGGGGTGACGGTGGTCACCATGAGATGGGTGCCGTGCTCGGCGATCACGCTGCCGGCCGCGGACAGGAGCCTGGCGTAGTAGGGCTCGGAGAAGAGCCGGGGAAGGTGGTCACAGATCACCGCTGTGACACCGTCGGCCATGGTTTTGGCGGCCGTTCCCCGTGGTGCGCGTTGCCGTACGTAGCCCATTCGGGAGACGGCGTCGTAGACTTGGCGGCGGGTCGAAGTGCTGACCCGCACCGAGCCGGTGAGGACTCGTGATGCGGTCGCGGGGGAAACCCCTGCAGCGGCCGCCACCTGTGCCAGTGTGGGCTGCTCGGTCATGGAGCACCTCGCGGAAAGATCCTGGGAGCGCTCCCACGTTACCAATGTTTCGCCGTTGTTAATAGGGCCTTTGCAAGGAGTGCGTCCTGCTGTACGGACGCATTCCGGATTGCTCAGCCAGGCATGCCGGTAGTCGGGGAAACTTTCCGGGCCGCCGGATTTCGGGCGGCCCGGTTAGACATTTCCGGACTTTCTTAGGGGGTCACCCGAGGCCGACATCCGCGTCGTCCAGCTCCGGATCGGTGGCCTCGTCGCCGGAGTCCGGCTCCGACCGGTCCGACCGCGAGGGCTGGCAGCTCGAACCGCAGCCGCCGAAACGCGAGGTGTCCATCGGGTGGAATTCGGTCTCCGGCACGCCCTTCAGCGCCAGGAGCATGGTGTCCTTCCAGATCGGCCCCGGAATCGAGGCGCCGAACACCGAGCTGTAGTAGCGGCCGCCGATGGTGACGCCGTTGAGCTTGTGCTTCTGCGCGCCCCGCGTGTCACCGATGCTGACCGCCCCCGCCAGATCCGGGGTGAACCCGGCGAACCAGGCGGCGGCCTGGTCGTCCGTGGTGCCGGTCTTGCCGCCCGCCGGGCGGCCGATGCCGCCGACGCCGCGCATCGTGCCCTTGGTGAAGACCCCCTCCAGGATGTACGACGCGGCGTCCGCGACCTCGGGATCCAACGCCTGCTTGCACTCGGGCTCGTACGTCTTCGTCTTGCCGTACCGGTCGGTGATCTTGCTGATGGCCATGGGCTTGCAGTATTTGCCCCGGGCGCCGATCGCCGCGTAGGCGGTGGCCACGGTCACCGGGTCCATCTCGTTGGTGCCGAGCGTGAACGTCTCGAACTCCGTCAGCGGCAACCCGTCGGAGCGCTTGATGCCCAGCGACTTGGCCGTCTTGACCGTGTCGCACAGCCCGACCTTCTGCTCCAGCGCCACGAAGAAGGTGTTCACCGAGCCCCAGGTGCCGGTGGCCAGCGACTTGAAGCCGCCGCCGCCTCCCTCGGCGTTGGTGACGGTGTGGGAGGGGTCGCCGATGTTCTCGCCCTTGCAGTTCTTGAACGACGAATAGTAGGGCGCGCGGTAACCGCTGCCGGTGGAGACCCCGTCGTGGATCTTCATGCCCTCCTTGAGCGCGGTGAGCAGCGTGAAGACCTTGAACGTCGAGCCCGCCTGGAAGCCGGTGCCGCCGCCGTGCACCGCGTCGGCGACCACGTTGTACGACATCTCGTTCTTGCGCTTGTTGTCGCCGTACTTACGGCTGGCGGCCATCGCCTTGATCGCGCCCGTGCCCGGCTCCACCAGGGCTTCGGAGGCGACCGCCTTGTCCGACGCGTACACGTGCTTCCTGATGGCCCGGTCGGCGGCCTTCTGCATCTTCGGGTCGAGCGTCGTCTGGATCGTCAGGCCGCCCCGGTTGAGGAACTGGGTCCTGGCCTTCTTCGTCGCACCGAAGATCTTGTTGCTGAGGATCTCGTTGCGCACGTACATGCAGAAGTAGGGATAGGCGCTGGCACCGCAGCCGCCGGGCAGCGGCTGGCCCTTGTCGAAGCCGAGCTTCTCGGCCTTGGCCTCCTTGGCCTGCGCGGGCGTGATCTTGCCCAGCTCGGCCATCCTGTCGAGCACCACGTTGCGCCGGTGCAGCAGCCGCTCGCGCTGCTCCCTGCCGAGGTTGGGGTCGGTCGCGTTGGGATCCTGCACCGCGCCGGCCAGGGTCGCGGACTGCACCAGGTTCAGGCCGGCCGCGTCGACCCCGAAGAAGCGCTTGGCCGCTGCCTCGACGCCGTAGGCGCCGGCCCCGAAGTAGGCGATGTTGAGATATTTCTCGAGAATCTGGTCCTTGGTGTACTTCTTCTCGACCGCCATCGCGTAGCGCAGCTCCCTGAGCTTGCGCGCGTAGCTGGCCTCGAGCGCCGCGTTCTTCTCTTTCTCGGTGGTCGCCGAGTTGAGCAGCACCTGCTTGACGTACTGCTGGGTGATGGACGAGCCGCCCTGGGCGATGCCGCCGGAGCTGAGGTTCTTGGCCAGGGCACGCAGGGTGCCCTCGATGTCGATGGCGCCGTGCTCGTAGAAGCGGAAGTCCTCGATCGAGATGATGGCCGTCTTCATGATCTCGGCCACGTCGGCGAGCTTGACGTTCTCGCGATATTCCTCGTAGAACTGCGCGATCTGGTTGCCCTTGGCGTCGAGCACCGTCGTCTTCTCCGCGAGCGGGGGCTCCTTGAGCTCCTCGGGTTTGATGCCGAGCTCCTCCGATGCCGAGACGAACATCGCTCCCGTGCCTCCGACCGCCGGCAGCGCGATGGCCGCGGTCACCACACCTGCAGCCACCGCCGCACCGGTCAGGCGCGCGATACCCGACATACGGGACATTCTGGCAATACCTCCCCCTCTTGGCATTCGGGTGCATCCTAAACCCAGCCATGACGTGTTCTATGTAAAAACTTGGACCCTGTGAGACGGGAGTTTGTTCGTGCGGCGCGGCCTGTTTTCCCGTGTCTGTAGGCATATCTGACGTTCGTGCTGCATGGGCCCCCTGTGCGGGCTGTGGCGATCTTTCTCCTCGTGATCGGCCGATTTCCCCCAGCCGAGGGCAAAGAAGCGTGTTGTCTGGCGGGTCCCCGGCCACCCGTCTGGCAACGTCGGCCAGGGCGTTTCCTGCTGGCCTTGGTGGAGGGTCTTATGCGTGGTGTCGGACATAGCGCGGACTTCGACCGTCTGCTCTCGGCCGCCAGGTCATATTGGGGGGACATTCCCGGCGGTGACGGCTGCGTCGTGGCGGAGGCGTACGACGACGACATCCGGGTCGTGACGCGCACGCTGCTGGTCGCCAGGGCCGTGTGCGACCTGATCTCGGCGCGGCTGGTCGTGCTGACCGGCCCCGAATGGCGGCGCCTCGCGGAGGCGTTCGGCGCCGCCGGCGACGTCCAGCCGGAGCTGCCGCCCCTCGCGCTCGTCACCAGCCGCGCGGACCGCTCGGTGACCAGGGAGATCCCGGTCGTGCACGTCCACGGCACCGGCTCGCTGAAGGCGTACACGATGTTCCCCGACCAGGGCCCGTGCTCCTTCTTCGACGAGCTGCCCGCCAGGGTCGGCGCGTTCTTCGAGCGGCACGTGTGGCCGCACAGGAAGACGATCAGGCCCGGGGCCGAGCGGGTCGCCTGGCGGGCGAAGAGCGGATACCAGCTCCGTACGGACACCGAGCGCCGCCAGCTCCGCTACTACGGCTGCGCCCGCCTGGGCATCGACGCCGACCGGCCGACGATCGCCGTGTTCGGCCACACCCCGGGACAGGACACCGAGCTGTACGACGCGACGGCGGAGTTCGCCGCGTCCGACGAGTCCGCTAACTGGCTGTTCCTCGACCCCGTCGCGAACGGTCATTCCCGGATGAAGTGCGTGACCGGCGCCCTGTCCACCAACATCCTGTGGAGCGTGACGGACGTGGGCGTCACCTTCAGGGACAGCGACCTGCCCGCCTTCGGCATCCCCGTCATCCAGGCCGGCTGGTCGGAGGGCAGCGCCTGCGGCGCCACCTACCTCGCCCGCTCGCCCGCGGGCCACCGCGGCCTGCTGGAGGAGGCCATCGGCAGGCACGCCAAGGGCGAGTCGTTCCTCGGTCCAGAGCAGCGCGAGCGCGCCCGCCTGTGGCTCTGGCTGCGCCGCTGCGGCTCCGACGTCCCCACCCAGCTCCTGCCGCACTGGGAGCACGGCGCGGAGGACTACGCCCGAGCCCTCGCCGTCAACCTCCGCTACGTCGAGCGCGACGGCGACCCCCTCTACCGTGCCGTCGCCCGCATGTGGGACCGGCGCGAGCCCGTGCTCACCCGTTTCGACTTCCACGACCCGGCAGCGCTGGCCACCACCATCACCCCCGAGAGGAGCATCCGATGACCAGCAGCACAGGATCCGACACCGACACCGACCTCGACCAGGTGATCCTGCCCGCGATACCACCCGTGCACCTGCTCAGCGGGCAGGTCCCCTCGCTTCAGGTGACCGACCGGCTGCACAGGGGCAGCCACATCGTCGGCAGATTCGAGACCTCGGGGCTGGCCGGTTTCAAGGTGGCCGCGCAGGGACGCCCGCTGCGGGTGTTGCTGACGTTGTCGGCCGACGACCGGTCGGTGAGCGGCTGGCACACCGGAAAACCCGTGCCAGGCGGCCCGCTCACGCGGCTCGTGCAGATCCGCTCCCAGGGGCGGCTGCGCCAGTGCGTCCTGCTGAAAGGCCGGCGGTCGCACGCCAAGGTGGCCTTCGACCTCGCGGCCGAGGAGATCCCCGACGACGGCCTCGTCTGCATCGAGGCGCTCGACATCATGGAGGGCGACGGCGTCGGCGAGGAGGTGCGCCGCATCGTGTCCGGGCGCGTCGCCCCCGACGGGGTGGCCGGCGTGCGCCTCGACAAGGTCGTGCTGGACGAGCCGCCGGAGGTGGACTTCGACCCGGACACGCTCGACGGCTCCCGCTGCGAGCTGTCGACCCTGATCAGCGCCGGCGGGCTCGCCAACCTCAACCGGCAGGGCGTACGCGTGCTGCGGTCGGGCATGTTCGTCGTCAACCCCGTGCTGAAGGACACCTTCGGCGCGACCGGCCGCGTCACGCTGAGACTCGGTACCAAGGCCGAGCCGGCCAGCCTCATCCCCGCGTCGTGGCGGCGGGTGAACAGCGAGTTGCGCTGGCTGCGGCACGCCACCAAGAAGCTGCTCGGCTCGGCGGCGCCCAGGGTGGAGCGGGTGCTCAGCGTCAGGGACGGCGAGCCGGTCGAGTTCGAGCAGCGGCCCTGCGGCAACGTGACGGAGCTGGAACTGGCCAGCCCGACGACCTCACCGCTGCTGGTCTTCGTCGCCTCCGGCCGCGGCGTGCTGGCGACCCTGGAGTCAGGCACCTCGCACTGACCGGATCAACGGGAAATTCCGCGATCATCCGTGAAAACGCCGTGCTGAGGGCAGTCTTTATGGATGACCGAGCACGGATTGCGAATCGAAGCCACACGACACGTGCACTGCACGGTCATACGCGCCGGCGGTGAGCTCGACCACGACGGCAGGGTCAGGTTCAGCGCCTGCATCACGTCCGTGTGGGACTGGTCGCAGGGGCCTGTGCTCGTGCTCGACCTGCACGACCTGGACTTCTACGACTCGTCGGTCATCGGGGTGCTGGCGATGGCCATGCAGCGGATGGAGGAGGAGCGCAGCGGTGGCCGGATCATCCTCGTCCAGCCGGACCAGCACCTGCTGTCGGTGCTGCGGCTGACGGACCTGCTGTCGCACGTGGAGCTGGCCGACAGCGTCGATCAGGTCGTGGCGGAGCTGATGGTGCGGGCGCAGGACGGGTCGCCAGGGCGGACTTCGCCGAACGTGATCAGCAGAGGCGGCGAGCAAGATGATCACTGCTGAGCGGCTCCGCGCGGACGGCGGAGCCCGCCTCAGAGGTCACGTTCAGAGCCCGTACGCCTCCAGGAGCCGCAGCCACACCTCGCTGACCGTCGGGAAGGACGGCACCGCGTGCCACAGCCGGTCGAGCGGCACCTCGGCGGTGACGGCGATCGTGGCGGCATGCAGCAACTCGGCCGCCCCCGGCCCGACGAACGTGACGCCGAGCAGCACCTTCCTGTCCTCGTCGACGACGGCCCTGGCCCGGCCGCGGTAGCCGTCGCCCAGGAGGTAGGCACCGGTGACCGAGCCCATGTCGTAGTCGACGACGCGCACCCGGAAACCGTCCGCGCGGGCCACGGCCTCGGTACGGCCGACCGCGCAGATCTGCGGATCGGTGAACACCACCTGCGGCGCGCCGTAACCGCCCGCCAGGTCGCGCATCGCGGGCAACTCCTCACCGCGGGCCCGCGCGGCGATCACGTCGCCGCAGACCCTGGCCTGGTATTTGCCCATGTGCGTGAGCAGCGCGCGCCCGTTGACGTCGCCCACGGCGTACAGCCAGCCATCGGAGACCCCGGTCGCCCGCATGCTGTCGTCGACCTCGATCGGGACGTTGTCGGGCAGGCCCACCGTGCCGAGCCCCACATCGCGGACGGCGGGCCGGCGTCCCGTGGCCACCAGCAGCTCGTCCGCCTCCAGCACGGGCCCCTCGGGCAGGTGAACCGTCACCTTCCCGCCCGGCTCCGGCCGCTCGACCCGGCTGACCTGGGTGCCGGTGCGCACGGTGATCCCCGCGTCCGCGAAGGACCGGGCGAGCAGCTCCCCGGCGAACGGCTCCATCCTGCCCAGCAGCCCCTCGCCGCGTACCAGCAGGGTGGTCTGCCGGGTGCCCAGGCCGTGCATGGCCTGCGCCATCTCGCAGGCCACGACCCCGCCGCCGAGAACCACGAGCCGCTCGGGGATCACGCTGGTCGCGGTCACCTCGTGGCTGGTCCACGCATTCGCTTCGGCCAGCCCCGGCACGGGAGGCACGGCCGGAGTGCTGCCCGTCGCCACCACGACGGCCTGGTGGGCCGTCAGCAGCCGCTCGCCTCCGTCCGCCAAGGCGACGCGCACCCGCCTCGGACCGTCGAGCCTGCCGCGCCCGCGGACGAACTCGGCCGGCACGCCCTCGATCCATCCCACCTGGCCGGAGTCGTCGAGATGGCCGACGGTCTCGTCACGACGGGCCAGCACCGCCGCCACGTCGATGGGCCCGAGCTCCAGGCCGGGCACCCGCGCCACCTCGCCCGCCAGATCGACCGGCCGCAGCAGCGCCTTGCTCGGCACGCACGCCCAGTAGGAGCACTCCCCGCCGGCCAGCCGCTCCTCGACGATCGCGGCCGTCAGACCGCCGCGCACGGCCCGGTCCACGACGTTCTCACCGGCGGGACCGGCGCCGATCACGACGACGTCGAACTCGTCAGCCACCTTGCCTCCCAAGCACTCGTACGGACGTGAGAAAACTCTTTCACGTCCGTGCGCCTATTACCGGGAACCTCCCGACCCGTCGCCGGGGTGAGAGGCCAGCGGGTTGGGCAGCGTGGTCCACCGGTCGCCGGGCGGCGCGTCGTCGAGCTGGGCGAGCAGGTGGGCCTTCACCGTGATGTGCGTACCGAACACGGCGTCGCGGTCGGCGCGCGCGTCCGGCGTGCCGGGCAGCTCGTCGAACGCCTCGCGTGCGGCGGCGGCCACGACGTTCCACAACGTCGCCTCCGTAGCGCGGTCACGTCGTCCGAGCAGCGCGACCAGGCTGCCGAACGTGGTGCCGACGAGCGAGCCGAGCAGCTTGCCGTGCAGCACGTCCGGGTCGTCGGTGAGCAGCCTGGGGCTGACGGGCGGGGTCTCGATCCCGTTGCGGGCGAGCCGGGCGGGGCAGATCCTGACGTCGGCCAGGTCCCGGTAGACCAGCCGGTACGGCAGGCCGTCACGGTCGAGCGCGACGAGCAGGTTCTGGCCGTGCGCCTCCAGCGCGACGCCCAGGGCGAGCATGCCGAGCATGTCCTCCAGCGCCAGGCGGGCGAACGCCGCCAGCCACGAGGCGGGGTCGCGGACCATCTCGCGGGTGATCGCCGCCACGGGCAGCACGGTCTCCGCGCCGGCGCGCGGTGTGGGCTCCCGCAGCATGGCCGACACGTCCGCGCTGTGCTCGCCGTCGACCCTGGCGGCGGCCCCCGCGAGGTAGCCGGCGACGGCGGGACGGCCGCCCCGCCGTCCTGACAGAGTGGCGAGCAGGCGCGACAGCGGGACGCAGTCGCGCACGGAACCGGGGGAGATGTCCCTGACGCTGGAGGTCATCCGGGTGCTGAACGCCGTCTTCACGTGCGGGCCGCCGTCCACGGGGGCGAGGGTGCGTACGGACGTCAACGGCCGGGCCGGGATCGCCCCCGTGGCGTACGGGCGCAGGCCCAGGCCGGGCAGGACATGGCGGGTCTGCCAGGGGTGCAGGGGGAGCAGGAGCCGGTCGCCGTCCATGAGCGAGGCCGGCCAGGGCCCCGTCACCAGGCACGCGGCGGCGGGCAGCGCGACCAGGTCGAGGGCGACGGTGGTGCGGTGCTCCGGCATGTACGCGAGCTGCTCGGCCACGGAGACGCCGGGGCGGTTGCGGCAACCCGGATGGTAAGGATGCCCGTCGACCACGCTCTGCTCGTAGTCCTCCGGGGTGTTCAGGCCGTCAGGGCCGGCCCGGGCGGTGGCGGCGCGGGACAGGGCCAGCGAGGCGACGCTGTTGTCCAGGTCGTGCACCAGCCGGGTGGTGCCGGGCAGGGCGAGCGCGGCCAGGAGTTCGGCGGGGTGCGTGTACGGCCGGCCGTCCAGCCAGAGGGCCGGCTCGCCTTCGAGGTCGTACGGCAGCCGCGCCCGCCCCCGCAACCGCCGCCCGTCCACCAGCGCCACGCACACCTGCCCGTCCTGGCGCTCGTCCGCGATGCCCGCAGGCCCGTCCGTCTGTCCGGCTGATCGTGCGAGGCCGGGCAGGGGTTCGTACAGCAGGCTGCGCCACAGGCGGCCCAGCACGGCGGCTCGGGCGCCCGGCAGGGCGGCGGCGTAGCCCGCGGAGAGCTCCGGACGCACGAGAGCCAGCTCCGACTCGAACGCGGCCTCCGCCTTCAACGCGTTTCGCGTCATGTCCTCCTAGCTACCCGCGCCAGGTTCCGCCCCGGTGGGCACGTCGAGGAGCCCGAGGCTGTCCTGCTCACCCCTGCGCGTGATGACCTCGTTGATGGCCCGGGCGAGCCCCTGCCTGCTGTAGTCGCCCTCGGGCAGCTCGTTGAGGTGGGTGAGCAGGTCGGCGGGCAGGTTCACGTGCTCGGACACCGCCGAGTACACCTCCCGCATCGCCACCCGGTCCCGGCCGCGGAACGCCTCGTCGATGGCCTGCTGCAGTTCGTCGAGCACGGCGTGGTCAGTCATCGGTGTCATCTCCTGTAGGTCCGGCGAGCAGATCCTCCGCCTGTTCCATCACCATCTCGACCGAGACGTCGCACACCCACGACCGGTCGTGCGGGCAGCGCTCCGCGGCCGGGTCCACGCCGCTCGCGCCGCATTGCGGGCAGGCCGTGGTCCAGGAGATCAGCGGGCGGTGCCGGGTCCTGCTCAGCGGCCCGGCGTTGATGAGGTTGCCGCACCAGTAGACGCCGACGGTGGGCGTGCCGACGGCGGCGGCCAGGTGGCGCGGGCCCGTGTCGTTGGACACCAGCAGGTCGCAGCGCTCGTACAGCGCGGCCAGCCCGCCGATGCCGAGCGCGCCGACGACGGCGACGGCGGGCCGCCGCATCGCCTCGAGCACGCCCAGCACCAGGTCCTCCTCCTCGCGGGTGCCCGTCACCACGACCGGCCTGCCCAGCCGGTCGGCGACCTCGGCGAAGCGCTCCACGGGCCAGCGCCGCCGCGGGTCGCGCGCGCCCGGATGCACGGCCACCAGCCCCGGCGGCGGCTCGCCGAGCAGCTCCGTCGCCTCGGCGCGGTCGGCCGCGGTGAGCGCCAGCCGCGGCTCCAGCTCGCCCGCGACCCCGCCGACCAGCGCGGCGACCTGCAGGAAGCGCAGCGTCTCGTGGTGGTAGTCGGTGTACGGCACCCAGCGGTCCAGCCGCTCGGCGCCGGGGGCGCGCATCCCCGCGGTCACCCTGGCGTCCAGCCCGCGGACGAACGGGTTGGAGTAGCGGCCGCCGCCGTGGATCTGCACCGCCAGGTCGAACCGGCGCCTGCGCAACCGCTCGCACAACTTGTCGGGCGCGGCGTGCCCCGGCTCGGCCGTGGACACGCCCGAGATCGGTGGCAGCGCCACCACGTCGTCCACGGGCCCCGGCCGGCCCGCCAGGAACGCGGCGTGCCACGGCATGCCCAGCAGCGTCAGGTGCGCGCCGGGGTAGGCCCGCTTGAGCGCCTCCAGCGCCGGCACGGCCAGCAGGAAGTCGCCGAGGGCGTTGGCCCGCAGCACCGCGATTCGTTCCACCCCGCCGACCAGCGCCGTCATGGCGCCTCCGGTACGGAGGCTGCCGGGCGCGTGATGTGAAGGGTGGTGCATAGCCGCCTGGCTACCCCGAGACGTCATGCCCGTAACACCCGGCCAAATACTCCATCGCGGGTTTGACCTGGCCTTTTGCTGGTATGCGCCTCTCATGGGCACAGAGCGGGTCATCAGCGCCGCGGTGGTCGGCGACGTCATGCTCGACTCGTGGCTGTACGGCTCGGCCAAGCGCCTGGCACAGGAGGCGCCGGTGCCCGTGATGAGCCTGGAGACCACCGTGGTCGCGCCGGGCGGCGCCGCCAACACCGCCGCCAACCTGGTGGCGCTGGGCGCCCGCGTCCGGCTCGTCGGCGTCGTGGGCGACGACGAGTGCGGCGAGACCCTGGTGCGCTCGCTCCAGCTGCGCGGCGTCGGGACGGACCTGCAGACGGTGCCGGGGCGGCGTACCGCGCACAAGCGGCGGCTGGTCACCAGCGGCCAGCTCACCGCGCGCTACGACGAGGAGGACCTCGACGGCATCCCCGGCCACGCGGAGCGGCGGCTGCTCGGGCGGCTGGCCGGCGCCGTGGCGGGGGCCGACGTGGTCGTCGCGTGCGACTACGGGGGCGGCGTGTTCAGCCCCGCCGTGCGCCGGGCGCTCGCCGGGACACCCCTGCTGGTGGTGGACGCGCACGCGGTGGCGGCGTGGCGGGAGTGCGCTCCGGCCGCGGTGCTCCCCAACTTCGCCGAGGTCGTACGCCTGCTCGACGACGGTGTGGAGCCCCGCGACCGGCCGGCGTACCTGGCGGCCCGGTCGGAGCGGCTGCTGGAGCTGACCAGGGCCGGGGTCGTGGTGACCACGCTGGACGGGG
Organism: Nonomuraea sp. B5E05; assembly: GCF_039880665.1. Lineage (NCBI taxonomy): Bacteria > Bacillati > Actinomycetota > Actinomycetes > Streptosporangiales > Streptosporangiaceae > Nonomuraea > Nonomuraea sp. B5E05. The sequence continues at coordinate 248,252 of NZ_JBDPMJ010000006.1, read as the reverse complement.
AGGGCACGCTGCTGCACAGGCGCGGCCTGCCGCCGTACCGGACCTACGCCAGGCCCGCGCCGCAGCACATGGCGACGGGCGCGGGCGACACCTACACCGCGGCGTTCGCGCTCTGGCTGGCGGGCGGGGCCTCGCCCGAGGAGGCCGCGGAGGCGGGCCAGGCGGCGGCCGGCGTCGTCGTACGGCGCCAGGGGACCGCCGTCTGCACCCGTCACGAGCTGATGCGCGCGCTGCGCCGCCACGAGGGGACGATCCAGACGGCGGAGGGCCTCGCCCAGCTGCTGGACGAGCACCGGCGCAGGGGCGAGCGGGTGGTGTTCACCAACGGCTGCTTCGACGTGCTGCACCGGGGGCACGTGACCTACCTGGAGGAGGCGGGGCGGCTCGGCGACGTGCTCGTGGTGGCCGTCAACAGCGACGCCGGGGTGGCCCGGCTGAAGGGCCCTGGACGCCCGGTCAACCCGTGCGAGGACCGCATGGCGGTGCTGGCGGCGCTGAACGACGTCGACTACGTGACAGAGTTCGACGAGGACACGCCGGAGCGGCTGCTCAGGATGATCCGGCCCGAGATCTACGTCAAGGGCGGCGACTACACCCCCGAGATGCTCACGGAGGCCCCGCTGGTGCGCTCGCTGGGCGGCGAGGTGCGCGTGCTCGGGTACGTCCGCGACCGGTCGTCCACCGCCATCATCGGCCGCATGCGGGCGATGCCCTGAGGTTTGACGGGCCCGCCGTTCGGTAGACGGCAGCTCATGGCACAGACCCTTCCGGCCCGCCCCGACCTGCGTACGGGCGCCGAGCCCCGGCGCAGGCCCGAGCCCCGGCGCAGGCCGGTCAGGCGGGCCGCCGCCCGCGGCGCGATCGCGTCCATGGCGATGTCGGGCACCAGGCAGTTCACCACCGCACTCGGGCTGGTCGCGAAGACGCCGCCGGAGTCGGTGATCGAGCGGACCGCTCCCCGGATGTTCCACGAGATCCCGGTCGCGCGCCGTCCGGCCCTGGTGGAGGCGGTGCACTGGACGTACGGGGCGGTCGGCGGGGCGGTCTTCGGCCTGCTGCCGCGCGCCGTGCGCCGCCGCAAGTGGGCGGGCCCCGTCTACGGGATGCTGGTCTGGGCCGCGTTCGAGACGGCCATCGCGCCCGCCCTCGGCCTGCCCCGCAGGAAGGGCACCGCCGTGGAGCGGATCGCGCTGATGGCCGACCACCTGTTGTACGGGACGGTGGTGGGCGCCTCACCGTGGCCGTACCAGGACACGCCTCAGAGCTGAACCGAGAGCGCCCCGGCCAGCCACGGGCGCAGGATCGGCAGCACGGTCGCCGAGTGCATGGCGGACATGTGGTCGAGCCCGTCGAGCACCTGGACGTCCCAGCCGAGGGCTTCGAGCTCGGCCCGGTGGCGGGCCAGCGTGCCGCCGATGCTGACGTGCGTGCCGCCCCACCGCTCGTCGTAGTGGATCTCGTCGGCCGAGCCGGCGAAGCAGAGCCGCGGGCAGGAGAGCCGGACGGCCCGGTCGTCGAACCCCTGCAACTCCTCGTAGAGGGTGACGAACTGCCGGGTCTGCTCCTCGGACGTGGACACCTCGGCCGACGACCAGTCGTACGCGTCGCCCGTGTCGGCCTTCTCCGGCTTCTCTGGCTTCTCGGGCTGGGGCGCCTGCCCGGTGGCCATCTCGTACGTCGCGTTCGTCACCCGCAACATCTCGGCGTACGGCGCCCCGTACGCGGGGAAGCCGCCCATGACGAGCGCCGAGAGCCGGTTGGTCCTGATCGCCAGCTGCAACCCGCTCACCGCCAGCCACGAGTAGCCGTAGTACGCGAAGCGCTCGGCTCCCGCCGCGTCGGCCACGGCCACCAGGTCGGCCGCGATGGCGGCGGGCGTGAGCGTGGCGGGTTTGGGCGTGGCCATGACGTGGCCCTGGTAGTCGAAGGCGATGACCTGGAAGGCGTCGCCGAGGCCGTCGATGAGCGAGCGCCCGAGCGCCGGGTCGGCGCCCCACTTCCGCATCTCGTCGGCCTGCTCGCCCTCGACGGGGCGCGGGTCGACGGGCAGCAGCAGGGCCGGGCCCGAGCCGTGCACCTCCACGTCGATCGTGTTTCCGTCGTGCAACGTCGCCTTGGCCATCGGGGGCTCCTCGCTGATTCGATACGCCGTAAAGTGTTGTCTCGGCGAGAATAGCTTATGGCGTAAAGAGTCTCAACGGGTTGGGGACGGGCACGCACCTCATGTCGCCGCCGTCGGCGCCCAGCCAGCGCAGCGTGAGATTGGCCTTGGCCGGCACGTACGAAGCCGACAGCAGGTCGCGCAGCTCCCCGGGATCGTCGTGGTCCTTGCCCGCGGCGGCGAACACGGCCCTGGCCCGCTCCCACAGCTCGGCGCGCAGCCTCGGATGGCGGGCCGCGACCGAGCCGGCGATCTCCCGCAGGTGGTTGGTCACCAGGCAGTACACCAGCCGCTCCCAGGCGTAGGAACGGCTCACCAGCGGCGCGTCCCGGAGCGCGGGATGCCGGTCCGCGACCAGCTTGACGCCCTCGTGGTCGCGGAAGACGGCCTGCGCGGGCATGCCCTGCCCGTCCACCGCGATCAGCACGTTCTGCAGGTGGCATTCGAGCACCACGCCGTGGCGCAGGTAGGCGTGCAGGAGCGGGGGCACCACGTGGTCGAGATAGGCGCCCCACCAGGCCAACGCCTGCTCCGCGCCCAGCCCGTCGAGCGGGTCGCCGGGGAAGCCTTCGGCGATCGCCGCCGACAGCAGTGGCGTCAGCCCGGGACGAACGTGCTCGCGCAGCCCGTCGCGGACGATCACGGCCAGCCCCTCGCCGCCGTCCGAGCCCAGCCGGGCGCTGCGGTAGCCCCGGTCGCGCAGTACGGCCGGGCGCGGCAGGTGGCAGGGCAGGTCGTCGAAGGCCAGGTCCAGCGCGTCGGCCACCACGGGCAGGCGGCGCAGATCGCGCAGCCACAGCCGGCGGACGTCGTTCGTGATCCGCACGTCCAGGCTGAACTTGCAGAACAGGTCCGCCTCCGGCAGGTACACCGTGCGGATCGACGCGGTCGGCACGGCCACGGCCGCCGTGACCCCTAGGTGGCGCAGCCGCCCGCCGCGCAGGCCGCCCAGCAAGTCCACCTGCCAGGGGTGAGCGGGCAACGCCACCAGCCCGCCGGGGCCGGCGGGCGAGAACCCGAGGAGGTCGAGGCCGGTGGTGTCACCTTCCTCCACCAGGTCCTCGGCGGGGACGCCGAGCAGCGGCAGGGCGAAGCTCGCGTGCGCCTCCGGCGAGTACCGCAGCCACGCCTCCGGTCCCGACCCGCCGCGCGCCTTGGGCGCGGGATGGTAGCGGTGGCCCGCCACCAGGGCCTGCTCCGAGCGCAGGTACGGGTCCGCCGGCGGCACGGCGCTCCGCCTGGCGGCCAGCAGCGCGGCCGTGACGTCCCGGCTGTGCAGGATCTCGGCGGGCAGCGCGTCGTTGCCCACCCCCGTGCCGGCGCGCAGCTCGGCGGAGGCCAGCGCGACCAGCTCGGCCAGCGTCAGCTCGCGCCAGCCGCCGGGCGTGCGCAGGGCGGGCCTGCCGGGGTGGCGTCCGTTCCGGACCCGCAGGACGCGGCCGGTCGCGGGGAGCAGGTACGCCCCGGGTTGCGGGCCGTCGACCCTGGCCACCTCGCGCAGCAGGCAGTTGAGCAGCGCCGTCACCGCGAGGTCGTCGGCGTCCGCCCCTGCCTCGCCGTGCCCGGCCGGCGGGAGGAGGCCGTCAGTGATTGCCATGGCGAGCTTCTCCTACCGTTCATCCATCATCCCCCTGTCGCCCCCGGAACCCGGGGACCGCCCCAGGCACCTGCCCCGGCGGCGGGGTCTCACGACCGGCTATCAGCCTCACCTCACTTATTTGAACCAATCGTTCTTGAATGTGCTAGCTTGGAGGCATGGCGAGGAGCAAGGAGTTCGACCCGGACGTCGCGTTGCAGAAGGCGCTCGACCTCTTCTGGGAACGCGGCTACGAGGCGACGTCGATGGCCGACCTCGTCGAGCACCTGGGCGTCGCGCGGGCGAGCATCTATGCCACGTTCGGCGGCAAGCGGGAGCTCTACCTGCGGGCGCTGGAGCGCTACCTGGCGCAGCGCGACGTCGTCGGGCCGCTGGCCCAGCCGGGGCCCGCGCTGCCCGCGATCCGGGCGTTCCTCGACGCCTACGTCGCCGAATGCCTGGCCGACGAGCTGCGAAGAGGCTGCATGGTGGTGAACACGGCCGTGGAGTTCGCCGCGCGCGACGCGGCCATGTCGGCGAAGGTGGCGGCGAGCTGGGCGGAGCTGGAGACCGCGATCGCCGCCGCCCTCGTCAGGGCGCGGGCCCAGGGCGAGATCCCCGCGGAGAAGGACCCGCACGCGCTGGCCAGGTTCCTGCTCGTGCTGCTGCAGGGCGTCAGGGTGCTCGGCAGGGCCGACCCCGATCCGCACCGGCGGCTGCGTGACGCGGTCGATCAGGCGATGAACGCCATCCACATTTAAGAACGATTGGTATGGAATAATGGCAGAACGTTTCGCAGGAAAGGTCGCGCTCGTCACGGGCGCGAGCGGGGTCGTCGGCCGTGCGGCCGCGCTGGCGTACGCGAGGGAGGGCGCGGCGGTGTTGCTCGCGGGCCGCGACCCCGGGCGGCTGGCCGAGGTCGTGCGGCAGATCGAGGCGGATGGGGGGCGGGCCGGGGCGTTCACGCTCGATGTCACCAGGTCCGCCGAGGTCGCCGCCATGGTGGAGGCGGCCGTCACGCGGTTCGGGCGGCTCGACGTGGCGTTCAACGCGGCCGGGATCTTCGGCACGCTGGCGCCGGTGGCCGGCTATGACGAGGACGTCTGGGACGACGTGCTGGCGGTCAATCTCAAGGGCGTGTTCCTGTCGATGAAGCACGAGATCGCTCACATGCGCGCGCACGGCGGTGGCGTCATCGTCAACGTCGCCTCCAACCTCGGCGCCCACTGGCGGTTGCCCGGGGCCGGCGCTTATGTCGCGTCGAAGGCGGCCGTGAGCCACCTGACGCGCACGGCGGCCCTCGAATACATCGCGGAGGGCGTACGCATCAACGCCCTCAGTCCCGGCCCCATCGACTCGCCCATGTCCGCGCGGCCCGGCGAGACCCCCGAGGAGCGAGACATCCGCATGAAGGACGCGCTGCCGATCGGCCGGGTCGCGGCCCCCGAGGAGATCGCCGCCGCGGCGCTGTGGTTGTCGTCGCCCGAGTCGTCGTTCGTCGTGGGCCACGACCACGTGATCGACGGTGGCGCCACGGCCTGACCTGCTCAGGAGGTCTGGAAGTCCGCCACGTTCTCCTTCGTCACCACCTTCACCGGCACCGCCACCGTCTTCTGCACCGTCTCGCCCTTGGTGACCTGCACGGCGGCCTCCACCGCCTGCCGGCCGAGCAGCTTGGGCTGCTGTGCGACGGTGGCGGCCATGGTGCCGGCCTGCACGGCCTTCAGCGCGTCCGGCGTGCCGTCGAAGCCGACCACCTTGACCTGCTGCCCGGCCTTGGCCCCCAGCGCCTTGATCGCGCCCAGCGCCATCTCGTCGTTCTCCGCGAACACGCCGGTGATGCCAGGATGCGACTGGATCAGGTTGGTCATGACGTCCAGCCCCTTGGTCCTGTCGAAGTCGGCCGGCTGCTTGGCGACGACCTTGATGTTGGGGTACGCCGCGATGCCCTGCGTGAACCCCTGGCCGCGGTCGCGCGAGGCGGACGTGCCCGGCGTGCCCTGGAGCACGGCCACCTCGCCCTTCTCGCCGAGCTGCTTGGCCAGCTCCTGCGCGGCCATCTTGCCGCCCGCCACGTTGTCGGAGGCCACCGTCTGCGCCACCTCGGCGCCGTTGACGCCGCGGTCGGCCGCGACGACCGGAATGTTGACCCGCTCCGCCGCCTTCACCGCCGGGGCGGCCGCGTCGGAGTCGACCGGGTTGATGATGATCGCCTTCATGTTCTGGCTGGTGAAGTTCTGGACCTGGTTCACCTGCTGGGACGCGTCGTTCTGGGCGTCGGTGACGGTGAGCGTGGCCCCGAGCCTCTTCGCCTCGGCCTGCGCGCCGTCGCGCAGCTGGACGAAGTACGGGTTGTTCAGCGTCGACACCGACATGCCGAGCTTCAGCTCGCCCTCCTGGGTGCCGCCGCCGCTTCCGCCCCCGCCCCCCGAGCCGCACGCGGCCAGCCCGAGCACGGCCGCGGCCATGATGATCGCGGGACTGCGCATGATGTATCCCCCCTAGTTGGTTCCTCTGCGCCGCAGGGTGTCGACGAGGACCGCGAGCGCGATCACCACGCCGATCACGACCTGCTGCCAGAACGCCGAAACCGACAGCAGGTTCAGTCCGTTGCGCAACACGGCCAGGATGAGCGCCCCGACGAGCGTGCCGAGCGCCCTGCCCTTCCCGCCGGACAGACTCGCGCCGCCGATCACCACGGCCGCGATCGCGTCGAGCTCGTAGCCCGCCGCCGCCTGCGGCTGCGCCGAGGCCAGGCGGCTGGCCAGCACGATCCCGGCCACCGCGGCGAAAGCCCCGGACAGTGCGTACGTGATGAGCAGCTGCCGGCCCACCTTGATCCCCGACAGCCGCGCGGCCTCCTCGTTGCCGCCGATGGCGTACATGGCGCGGCCCGTATAGGTCCTATTGAGGATCACCGCCGCGATCACGCCCATGACGACCATCACGATCAGGGGAATCGGCAGGTAGGTCCCGATCGTGCCGCCCAGCTCCGACACGGCGTCGGGCATCGCGATCGGGCTGCCCTCCGAGACGACCAGGGCCAGGCCGCGGGCGATGCCGAGCATGGCCAGCGTGGCGATGAACGGCGGCAGCTTGCCGTACGCGATGAGAGCCGCGCTGACCAGCCCGCACGCGACGCCGACCGCGAGCGACACCAGCGTGGCCAGCGGCCACGGCAGCCCGGCCGAGGTGGCGGTCCAGGCGAGGGAGATCGCCGACAGCGCCGCGACGGACCCGACGGACAGGTCGATGCCGCCCGTCACGATCACGAACGTCGACCCGAACGCCAGGATCGCCGTGACGGCGGCCTGGACGCCGACGTTGAGCAGGTTCGTCAGGCTCAGGAAGTCGGCCGACAGCAGCGACAGCGCCACGACCAGCACCACGAGCGCGACCACGGCGCCGTTCTCGGCCAGCCACGCGGCGGCCGCCGAGCGGCGGGGGAGCACGTCAGCGGACATGGGAGGCCTCCATGGTCGCGAGCGCCATCACGTCGTCCTGCGTCGCCTCGGTGGCGCGCAGCTCGCCCACGAGCCGCCCCCGCGCCATGACGAGGATCCGGTCGCTCATCCCGAGCACCTCCGGCAGGTCACTGGAGATCATGAGCACCGCGTCGCCGGCGGCGGTGAGCGCGTTGACCAGCTGGTAGATCTCGACCTTGGCCCCGACGTCGACGCCGCGCGTCGGCTCGTCGAGGATGAGCACCTTCGCGTTCGCCGCCAGCCACTTGCCGATGACCACCTTCTGCTGGTTGCCGCCGGAGAGCGTGCGCACCTCCTGGCTCAGCCCGGTCATCCGGATGCCGAGCTGCTCGGCCACCCTGGCGGCGGTCCTGCGCAGGCCCGGCCGGTCCACGAACCCGGCCCGCGTGGCGTCGCGCATGGTGACCAGGCCCAGGTTCTCGGCGACGTCCGCGCCGAGCACCAGGCCCTGGGCCTTGCGGTCCTCGGGGACCAGGCCGAGCCCGGCCTCCATGGCGGCGTGCACGTCGCCGGGCGGCAGCCGCCGGCCGCGTACGAACACCTGGCCCGCGTCGTAACGGTCGGCGCCGAACACCGCCCGCGCCACCTCCGTGCGGCCCGCCCCCACGAGCCCCGCCATACCGACCACCTCGCCGGCCCGCACCTCGAACGACACGCCGTCGAACACGCCCCGCCGGGTCAGCCCGCGCACCTCCAGCAGCGGCTCCCCCCGCTCGGCCGGCCGATCCGGAGCGGAGCGCGGGTACTGCTGGTCGATCGGCCGCCCGACCATCAGACCGACCAGCTCGTCCCGCCGGGTGTTCGCCGGAACCTCGGCCACGGACCTGCCGTCACGCAGCACGGTCACCCGGTCGCCGATGTCGGCGATCTCCTCCAGGTGGTGCGTGATGAACACGACGGCCACGCCCTCGTCACGCAGTTGCCTGACGATCGCGAACAGCCTTGCCACCTCGCTCGTGGTGAGCACCGCGGTCGGCTCGTCCATGATCAGGACACGGGCGTCCAGCGCCAGCGCCTTGGCGATCTCCACCATCTGCATGCGCGCGATGCCCAGCCTGGCGGTCGGCGTGCGCGGGTCCACGTCCACGCCGACCCGTTCGAGCAGCGTGCCGGCCTGCTGCTCCATACGCCTGACGTCGACGAACCCGAACCTGCGCGGCGGGCGGCCGAGCGCCAGGTTCTCCGCCACCGTGAGCTGCGGGACGAGGTTGAACTCCTGGTAGATGGTCGCGATGCCGAGCCGCTGCGCGTCGCCCGCCGAGCGGATGTGCACCTGCCTGCCGTCCATGAGCACCCGGCCGCCGTCCGGATGGTAGGCCCCGGACAGGATCTTGATCAGCGTGCTCTTGCCCGCGCCGTTCTCGCCCAGCAGGACGCGCACCTCACCGGTGCGCAGGCTCAGGTCGACGCCGTCGAGCGCGACCACGCCCGGGAACGTCTTCCGCAGCCCCTCGGCCCTGAGAATCTCGTGGCTCACACAGGAGCCCTTTCCGCTCAGGAGAGCGACGAACCCAGGAAGGCGGGGCGGGCCTCGGCCCCGCGACCTCAGGTCAGGTCCTGGCCCGTCCCGTCGTTCTGCGCCGCCGAGAGGGTCGCGGGGCGCAGGATGCGGGAGGCGCCGACGATCTCGATCCCCAGCAGGGCGCCCTCCTTGTCCAGGTCGAGGATGACGTATCCCGGGATCTCGTCGGCCTCCACCGGGATCTGGGTCGCCGACTCGCCGGCGTTAATGCGGTCGACGAGGTAGATGTAGGCGACGTCGTTCTCGTCGTTGTATTCGATCCGCAAGCCTGCTACTTCTTTCTTCTCCAGAAGGTAGTGATGACCTTGAAGTTGTTATCACTACGGATCACCACCAGCCCGTCATCCCTCTCGTACTCGGACGTGCCGGGGTTCTTCGGGTTGGGCCTCTTGGTTCCCTTCGACAGGGTCTCATTGATGTCCTGCTGGGAGACGTTGCGCTCTTCCTGGCGCTGCCTTGCGTGGCGGGAGAAGAAACCTCCGTTGTTGTCGCCACCCGAGTTGCCCCTGCCCCTGCCGCTCCTGCGGCCCATCTGGGCCATGCCGTCCTGGACGGAGCGGGGGCCGGACGGCGAGCGCAGTCCTGCCGGGCGCATCGGGAGGCTGCGGCCGCCCGTGCCCGCCAGCGCGGGCGTTCCGCGGGGGCCGTTGAGGCGGTTGAGATCGTCCAGGATGCGGCGGCCCGGTTCGGTGACCCGGCGGCGCAGCAACTGGCCGAGCACGTTGCCCGTGCCCTGCACGCCCTCTTTCCTGATCATCCGGTTGCGGGCCCTGGCCAGGAGGATCCGCCTGACGGCGAACGCGGTGCCGCCGGCCGCGGCGCCCAGGGCCAGCAGCCGGGCGACGTCGACCGAGGCGTGCGCCGCCTGCATGATGGTCGCGACCTTCACCCCGGACACCACGTTGGCCGCGCCTTCGAGCCCCACGGGTGCCAGCCTCGCCGCGTTGGCGGCCTGCTCGAGGTGGCCGCCGCTGAGCCCGGTCCTGTCCCAGTGGGCCTGGAGGGCCGTGCCGGACTCGCCGCCGTAGTGCTGCCCGGCGCCGCGTACCGCTGTTTCTCCCTGCGCGGCCGCGGTGAGCCCCTGGGTGGACGTGGCGCTGGCGGCGGCGCTCTCCGTCCGCATGTCGTCTTCGTCGATGGTGTACCAGTTGCTGACCATCGGCATCATGCCGCTGACCTCTGGGGGGACGGCTATGCCCATGAGGCACCGGCGTCTCTGAAGGCCTCGGCGTTCGCGGCCTCGGTGTCCGCGGCGTTCCTGACCGCAAGGTGCATGCCGTCGCCGGTGTCCTGCATCACCGTGGAAAGCCCCTGGTGCACGGCCATCGACACCTGACGGCTCTCGGCGTACGCGCCGATGAACATGCCGAACGTGCCGTCATCCCCGAAGGAGGAGACGCCGTCCCCGCGTTGCGCGAGGGGGTTGAGAGCGGCGTGGTGCTCCTCCGCGTGGGTCCTGACCAGGGAGGCATCTTGCCCCGTTCCTCCCAGGTCCATCTCCATTCCCGTCATATCAAATAATTGTACTGTGACTCTTTGGCGTAATTGAGTCACTTTTCATGACATTCGGCACATGGTGAAAAGCGCACCACGTGTCGCTAGACTGGGCCGCCGGTTCGCTCTCAGATACCTCCGAGGAACCCCCCGCCTTCAGGCGGGGGAGGAATCGGACTCCTGCGGAGCAGGACAGGGGTAGCCGATTCGCCGCCAGGCGAACCGGTGTCAAAACGCCGCACGACACCGCACGGTTCGGTAGTGTGTTCGACGGTGGCGATAACCAAGCCACCGGACGAACGATCAGAAGCACCCTCGCCGCAGGGCTTGCGGAGAGGTGAAACGCCTGTGGAGCTGGTGTAAGACCTCAACGAGAGTTCCCTCTCGGGCGGGCGACCGGCGGTGAAGCAGGAAGGCCGGCCGGCGACGGCTGGAATCCCGGTCCTTCAGGGCCGGGAGGATGTCAAGACCATCGGAGTGAGACATGCGCCCACCAGCACCGGAGGACGACGCCGAGTTCGTGGCCCGGTACGTCGAGAAGAGCCGGGAGGTCATCCGCGGCATCAGGGCCGCGCAGACCGCGATCGGTCAGGTGGAGAGCCGGGCGGAGAGCAGGGACGGGCTGATCGAGGCGGCCGCCGACGGCCACGGAAGGGTGACGCGCCTGCGCATCGACCCGCGGGCGCTGCGGCAGGGCGAACGGGCGCTCGGCGGGCAGGTGACCGCGGTGCTGCGCGCCGCGCAGGAGGAGGCCTCGCGACAGGCGCGGGAGATAGCGGACGAGGCATCGGAACGCGCCGACGCGCTGCCCAAGCCGCTCGACGAGACGTTCGTCCGCGACCGGGTCGAGCAGGCGGCCCGCGACCTTCTTTCGTGAACGGGAGGCGGAACGTGTACGGCTTCGACCAGCCCTTCGGCGACGAGGATGACGTCGACGCGCCCGTGCGGCAGGGCGATCAGCTCATGGCCCGGATGGAGGCGGCGCAGAACGACCTCGACAAGATCGTCGGCACCGGCAAGGGGCCGTCGAGACACGTGACGGCGTCGGTCGACCAGGAGGGCCGCATCCTCGACGTCACGTTCGACCCCCGCGCCATGCGGCTGGGCAGCAGAGACCTGGCCGACGAGGTGCTCGCGGCGATCGGTGCGGCGTGCGCCGACGCCGAGCGGCAGACCGACGAGGTGCTGCGCGAGGCCATCCCCGGCTACGACCCCGTGGCCGCCCGGGCCGAGCTCGAGCAGGCACTGGCCGGCTGGGACTGACGGGTCGCGGCCGGTGGTGCGGGGGACGGCCGGGCCTGACGGATCACGGTCGTGACGTGGGGAAGGACGCCTCGACGCGGAAGCCGCCGTCGGCGTCCTGGCCGATCTCCATGGTGCCGCCGGCCAGCTCCACGTGCCGACACAGGTCGAGCAGGCTCATGCCGGGGCCGCTGACGGTGACCCAGGCGTCCGGCCTGCCGGGGGTGTTGCGCACGCTCAGCCGTACCGCTCCCGGCCGGTAGCTCACCTGCACCCGCGCGTCCGCGCCGGGCGCGTGCTTGCGCACGTTCGTCAGGGCCTCCCGCACCAGCAGGTACGCCGCCCGCCCCACCACGCCCGGCACCGGCGCGGGCGTGCCGGTCACCGCCAGCTCGACGGGCACCCCCGCGCAGGCCGACTCGGTGATCAGCGGCCGCAGGTCGGGCAGCGGCAACCCCAGGTCGAAGCCCTCTCCCGACGTGCGCCGCAGCAGCGCCACCATGTGGCGCAGCTCGTCCAGCGCCTCGCAGCCCGTCGCCCGCAGCTCCTCGGCCGCCGTCCGCACCCGCTCGTCGGGCGCGCTCATGGCCAGCATCCCGGCCTGCAGCACCATCCGGCTCACGCGATAGGTGACCACGTCGTGCATCTCGCCCGCCAGCCGTTCGCGCTCGATCCGCTCGGCCCGTTCCGCCTGCCCGCGCCGGACCCGGGCCTGGGCGGCGGTGTACATCCCGTACATGGCCGCGAGCGCGATCACCGTCTCGGTACGCAGGACGAGGGACATCTGATGGGGCAGCGCCGGCACGGCGAGGGCCAGGACGATCACCGGCAACCACTGCGCGGCCCCGCGGTGCGGATCACCGGGCCGATCACCGGGCCGATCACCGGGCCGATCACCGGGCCGATCACCGGGCCGATCACCGGGCCGGTTCCTGGCGAACGCCATCGCGCCGTACGCGGCGAACGCGGCCGTGGGCGGCCAGAGCGGCACGCCCACGGGCGGGACCACGGCGGGCCCCGCGAACACGAGAAGCACGGGCAGGGCGAGCGCCGTGCCCGCGCTGATCCACGCGACCGTGAGCGGGGCTCTGCGCATCCAGAGCAGCGACAGCGCCGGCGCCATCAGGAGCGCCAGCGCCAGACCCTGGTAGCCGGTCGCCGCGGTCAGGCCTGCCGCGACGATGACCGCGATCGCGTCGATCGGCCGCGGGCGGACTCCGTCCACCGGCTCATCGTACGGTCGCGGGACTGGCCTGCCCACCCCTCAGCGCGCGACCGGTCACGCCCTGGTGATGCGGACCGCGTCGGCGATCACGTATCCCGTGGCGGACGTCCAGCGGCTCACGCCGACCACGTCATAGGTGCCGGCCGCCAGCGTGTACGTCCCGAGCGCCCGCCACTGCCCGCCCCCCGAGCGCTGGTCGACGACGACCGTCCGGTTGCCGCCCGAGGCCGCCACGATGTACGGGGCCGCGCTGTTGTAGCCGGGATCGGACGGATACCACACCTCGACCCGGTAGGTCCCCGCGCTGGGGATGGCCGCCCGGAACCAGGCGGGGTCGCTGGCCGCCACCGGGTCGGCGAAGCGGTAGTCGGTGCCGTGCAGCTGCCCGGAGTAGGAGGAGGTGCCCCAGTTCGTGCTGGCGGTGAAGCTGGAGCCGGCGTTGTCGACGACGACGCTGAACGTGCCGCCGCCCGCCTCCACGACCCGGCCCGCGCTCGGCGTGCTTTCCTGGTGGGTGCGGTTGAGCGCGCTCACGTAGTACGTGTAGGCCGACCCGCCTGCGGTCGTGTCCGTGAACGTGGTCTGCCGGGTCGTCGTGACCAGGTTGCGGGCGTCGGCGAAGAAGCACGGGTCGGCCGCGGACCGCGCCCCGTCCACCCGGTAGACCGCGTACGCGGTGCCCGAGCCCGTCCAGGCCAGCCGGACGCCGTCCGAGGCGCGCGCGGCGGAGGTGATCGACGGCGCGGCCGGCGCGCTGCCCGAGCCGCGCGCGGGCAGGAGCGCGGGCCTGGTGTAGTGGGCGTCGACGACCCGGGTGAACGCGCCGATCCTGTCGGCTTTGACGTCCTTGGCGCTGAAGAACACGTCGCCGACCACTTCGGGATGTTTCCTGTTGTCGTGCAGGTGGTCGCTCAGCTCGGCCGGGTCCTGCCAGGCGGCGGCCTCCCCGGACGCGCCCGCCCGGTAGGCGGCCTGGCCGACGACGAGCTGCACGCCGGTGTCGCGTACGACGTCCGACCACCAGGCCGTGAGCACCTCGTACGCGGCGGTGGAGAAGCCGATGTGCCAGTAGATCTGCGGCGAGATGTAGTCGACCCAGCCCTGCTTGACCCATTCGCGGCTGTCGGCGTAGATCGCGTCGTACGACTGCAGGCCCGAGGTGCGCGAGCCGAGCGGGTCGGTGCCGGCGTTGCGCCAGATGCCGAACGGGCTGATGCCGAACGAGACGTGCGGCTTGGCGGCGTGGATGCGCTGGTCGAGCTCGCGTACGAGGAGGTTGACGTTGTTGCGCCGCCAGTCGCCGACGGTGGCGAACCCGGCGCCGTACCTGTCGTACGTGGCGGCGTCGGGGATGGCCTGGCCGCTCACCGGATAGGGGTAGAAGTAGTCGTCGAGGTGCACGCCGTCCACGTCGTAGCGGGAGACGGCGTCCATGATCGCGTCCTCGATGAAGGCGCGGACCTCCGGGATGCCCGGGTTGTAGTAGAGCTTGCCGCCGTAGGCGAAGCGCCAGCCGGGGTTCCTGCGCGCGGGGTGCGTGGAGACCAGCCTGCTCGGGTCGTCGTGGTTGGCGATCCGGTACGGGTTGAACCAGGCGTGGAACTCCAGGTTGCGGGCGTGTGCCTCGTTCACCATGAACGCCAGCGGGTCGTAACCCGGGTCGCGGCCCTGGGTGCCGGTCAGCCACTGCGACCACGGCTCGTGGGGCGACGGCCAGAAGGCGTCGGCCGTCGGCCTGATCTGCACGATCACGGCGTTCATGCGCTTGCGTACGGCCAGGTCGAGCCAGGCCCGGAACTCCGCCTGCTGCGCCGACACGCTCAGCCCGGTGCGGCTCGGCCAGTCGATGTTCGCGACCGAGGAGATCCACATGGCCCTGAGCTGGCGCTTCGGGGTCGCGGGGTCGGTCGCGCAGGCGGCTGCCTGGGCCTCGGGGGTCGGAGCGGGGGCCACGATGCTGACGAGTGCGGCGGTGAGCGCCGCCAGGACGGTACGCAGGAGCGCGGTCACGAAAGGAAGTTTCAGCGCCACTCGGTGAAAGCGCAATAGTTTTCAGGGGCCCAATCTCACGAGCTCTTCGTCTCCCGGAAAGGTGGGGCGAAAAGTTTCACTTAACCGGGAAGTAATGTCAATTATCGACATTAGTCAGGAAGGTGTCGTACCGTGCCCCCGTCACCACCAACGAGGAGCACCCATGACTCTCGCCCGCACGCGATTAGCCGCCCTCGCCACCTCCCTCCTCGCCGTCCTGCTCATCGTCGCAGGTCAGCCCGCCGTCGCCACGGCCGAGGAGAACCCGCTCGCCGCCGCGTTCGACCGCGCCGCCGCCGAACACGACGTGCCCCGCGACCTGCTCGTCGCCCTCGCCTACGCCGAGACCCACCTCGACGGGCACGGCGGCGAGCCCAGCGCCAGCGGTGGCTACGGCGTGATGCACCTGGTCAGCAACCCCACCAACCACTCGCTCGAACAGGCCGCCGAGCTCACCAAGCTGCCGGTCGACAAGCTGCGCGCCGACGACGAGGCCAACATTCTCGGCGGCGCCGCCGTCCTGCGAGCCCACGCCGACAAGCTCGGCCTCGACGAGGCGGCCAGGAAGGACATCGGCCGCTGGTACCAGGCCGTGGCCGCGTACGGCAATGCGACCTCACCCGAGCTCGCCCGCCTGTACGCCGACGCCGTCTACGAAGGGCTGGGCCTCGGCATCGACATCCGTGGCGTGCAGGTCAAGCCGCAGGAGGTCACCGCCGACCGCGGCGACCTGGCCAACGCCCGCGACCTCAACGCGCGCGCCGTGGCCAGCACCGACTACCCGCCGGCCGCCTGGGTCGCGGCCAACTCCGGCAACTACACCGCCTCCAGCCGGGAATCGAGCTACAACATCGACCGGGTGGTCATCCACGTCACCCAGGGCTCGTACGCCGGCACCATCTCCTGGTTCCAGAACCCCAGCGCCAACGTCTCCGCCCACTACGTGGTCAAGTCGTCCAACGGCGCCATCACCCAGATGGTGCGCGACAAGGACGTCGCCTGGCACGCGGGCAACTGGACCTACAACACCCGTTCGATCGGCATCGAGCACGAAGGCTGGGTCGACGACGCCTCCTGGTTCACCGACGCCATGTACCGGGCCTCCGCCGCCTTGACGCGCCACCTCTGCGACAAGTACGGCATCCCCAAGACCCGGACCGGCATCATCGGGCACAACGAGGTGCCCGGCGCCACCCACACCGACCCGGGCAGGCACTGGAACTGGACCACGTACATGAACTACGTGACCGGTGGTGACGACCCGCCGTCGTGGACGACGACCGTCGACAACGCCACCTCCGGCCAGTTCACCGCCAGCGCCAACTGGGGCACCTCCACCTACTCCAGCCAGCGCCACGGCGCCGACTACCGCTTCGCCGACCCGGTCTCCTCCAGCGACCCGGCCTGGTACTCGGCCACCATCCCCAGCGCGGGCACGTACCACGTGGAGGTCTGGTATCCGTCCGACGCCGGATACAACAGCTCGGCGCCGTACATCGTGGCGACATCGAGCGGCAACCGGACCGTCTACGTCGACCAGAGATCCGGCGGCGGATCCTGGCGCAGCATCGGATCCTTCTCGCTCAACGCCGGCACCTACAACGTCGTGGGCGTGAGCCGGTGGACCTCGGGCACCGGCTACGTCATCGCCGACGCGGTACGGATCAGCCGGAGCTGAAAGCCGTGCGGCTCGTGCCCACTCTGGCGGGGGCACGAGCCGCACGCGGGGCCGGCCCGCTTCAACGGCGGGCCGGCCCCCACGACCCCCTTCACCCCGCCACGACCGGTCACCCGCTACGGTCGGGACGATCGCTGGGCCCGTTACGACCAGCGGGTGAGCGCGGCCCGATGCCCGACCTGCGCCCCGCTGTCCGGATCGACGCGAAAGGCCCCCAACAGCGTCGTGGTCTCCAAAGCGGTGGCAACGCCCCACAACGCCGCACGCCCGTTACTCCCGGCCAGCATGGCGCAGTGGGTCGCGACGACGGCAGCGGCCACCGCCTGCACGGCCGGATAGTCGGGCACCGTCCCGGCCCGCTCCCGGTAGGCGGCCACGAAGTCGCGCTCCGACACCCCGACCGCCGCCTCGCCACCGCCACCCGGGAACCACTGCCCGACCCCGTAAATCCCGTACGGATCGCCGACCACCTCCCCGAACGCCCGCACCCCGGCCGCCACGGCGCAGATCTTCCGTGCGCCGACGGCCCTCCCGATCACCGCGACATCCTCCTCGAAGGACCCGCAGCACAGCAGGTTCCACCACCCGCCGACGGGCAGCACGTCACCGGGCCCGGCCACGGTCACCGGGATGCCGCGCTCGTTCGCCGCCCGCTCGGCGCCCGCCGCCACCTGTCGCCCGAAACTCCCCCTGCCCGGCACGACCCACAACCGATCATGCTCGCCCTCCTCGGCCAGCCGCCGCACGAACGGCTCCGCGTACGCGCCGGCCGGCGCCGGGATCGACACGACATGACCGGGATACGCGGCCTGCACATCATCGCCCGCCCCGCCGTGATTCCACACCAGCAGGTCCAGCTCTGCCGCGACCCGCCCCGCCCTGCGCATGAGATGCGTGGAGTACGGCCCCAGCAGCAGATCGCACCGGCCCGCCAGCCCGCGCAACACCCGCTCCAGCACGTCGGGATCGCTGCGATCGTCCTCGACGACCAGTTCCACGCCGCCTGCGGCCGCCTGCCAGACCTCCAACCCGAGCCTGGCCTGCTCCCCGAACCGGGCGTACCTCCCTGACAGGGACAGCGGCACACCGAGCCAAAACCGTCGGTCGAAAGCCTCCATGGTTGCCAGCCCATCATGCAGGATCCCGGTCCGCGTCGATGACTTGTCGAGCGTGCCCGCATGCTTGCCTGACTGTTGTACGTGTCGTGCGAGCCATCGACGCGCTCGCCGATGGAGGGCCAGGTTCGGGGCGGCCGTTGGTCGATACGATCATCGCGTCACGGCTTCAAAATCTGGGGCAGATCATGAGTGGATACGTGCGTTGGAAGGACATTCGAGCCGAGCACATCGAACGTGCCGGTGGTGAGGAGGCTGTGGAAGCGGGCAAGCAGGAGCTTCTCGCCCAGGTGCAAGGACACCGGCTCGCCGAGGTCCGCCGCGGACGCGGGTTGACCCAGCAGGACATCGCCCAGCGCATGGGGGTTACCAAAGGGCGCGTCTCGCAGATCGAGCAAGGAAAGATTTCCGGGCAGGATGTACTTGCCCGGTATGCCACTGCGCTCGGCGGCCGGCTCCATCAGTCGATCTACTTCGACGACGGCGACATCGCTGCCATCGCCTGAATTCTGAGCGATGAGCGGCGGGTACGGAAGTTTGAGCCTGCGGGCGGCTTTGCTCGGCGCGCGGCCTCGCAGGAGCTGTTGCAGGCGTGCTGATCGTCGCACGCCTTGTGCTGGCTACCCTTGTTGATCGAGACAGGGATGACCATCGTTGGGTTCATGGTGCCTCGCGTGTCGTCGGCCTTCGCTGGGCTGGTGGTCGGCGCCACGCAGCCCAGGATTGCCTTCGGAGGCTAAAAGTCGAATTCGCCGAGCTTGGCGCCGCCTACGAAGGCGCGGAAGACGTCACCGCGCAGGACCATGGGCGGGACGTCAGGTTGTTCGGAGTCGCGGATGGCGTATCGGTCGCCGGTGAGCTTGGCTGCGTAGAGGCAGTCGCCGCCGTTTGAGCCTGAGAGAGTTGATTTGGTCCACTGGGCGGCCTTTAGCTCGTCACTGAAGTCCATACCCTGCCGCCACCTCACATACTTGTCGTCGGCTTACATGTGCAGGATGCGCCCATTTGTGAATCGCGTCATATCTGAGACTAACGTGCCGCACCGTCTCCTCGCGAGCGGAGACGGTGCCTTGTCCGGCGGAATCAAGATAGACATGGTCCGGCATGCCGTCGCTCTGGGCGAGAGCGAACCCTCCCAGCAGACCCGCTGTGGCCCCCACCTCCAGTGGCACGACCTGGATGGAGATGTTGGGGCGTTCGGCCATCGCCAGCAGGTGCTCCAACTGCTCCCGCATGACCTCTTTCCCGCCGACGGGCCGGAGGAGAACGCATTCGTCGAGCAACGCCCAATACATGGGCGGATCGTTGCGCTCGAACACGGACTGCCGCCGTAGCCGTGTCTCGACGGCCTCCTCGACCCACCGCTCGGTGGCTCCTGGTTCGGCGGCGAGGATGGCTCGGGCGTAGCGCGGAGTCTGGAGAAGGCCGGGAACCACGAGCGGTTGCCACGTGCGGATCGTGTGGGCGTTCTCTTCCACGGCCGGCCACTCGCTGAACCACTTCGGCACGGACATGACCCGGGTGTTGGGTAGGAGCCGGAAGAGTTCGCCGTTCAGCCCGAGGGCGGATTCGACCACGATGGTGAAGCTTTTGGTCGGTTTTCGTTGGCCGCGCTCGACCAGCCCGATGAGGCTTTCACTACACGAGAGAATGTTTCCCAGGGCCACTTGGGAGAGGCCGGCGGCGGTGCGTGCATTCTTCAGCACAACGCCGTAGGAGGGTGTTTCAGGGGGCGGGGGTTGGAGTTGCTCGTCCAAGGTCATGCCGGGCTCCTTTGAGAAGCATGCGCACAGACAATGGCTGCGCAGGTCTGTCCCAGCACGGACAGTCATGTGCTGATTACAACTTAGCGATCGGGGGTCACTCTGGGAAGGAGTTCAAGGACGCAAGAAAGGCATTCAGACTCATGCTCAAAATCTCGAAGGGATCAAAAAGCTACACACCGGAGAGACTGGACATATCCCTCTGGAGGGAGACGACGTTGCGTCGCGGGGACCGTACCTCGTGGCAGGCGCGCCAGGCGGTCGGACTGTGGCTGGCCGACGCTCCCGCCGCCGTGCGGGCCGATGCGCTCCAGATCGTCGCCGAGTTGGTGGCCAACGTCATCCAGCACGTGCCAGGAGGGCCGGGGCGCGACTGGGTGAGGCTGCGGTTGGGGTTCGGCGCCGGTTCCGTACGGCTGGAGGTGATCGACCCGGGCACCCTGGCGTCGGCGCCGCGCTTTGTGCCCCTCCAGGCGGCGTCCATGGAGGAGGCGGGTCGTGGGCTCGGCATCGTGGCCGGGCTCAGTGCCCGGTGCGGCACGTACGTCATCAGGGGTGGTCACCGCGTCGTCTGGGCCGACCTGGCGACTGCCGGTGCTGTGCCGGAGACCTGATGGAGAGGGCGTTCCAGGGTTGGACGATCATGGAAGGGGCCGGCGGCGGCTATATCGCCTTCCGCGCTGTCCTGGTGCCCCGGGACGGCGGGCTTTCCAACGTGCGGTGCGGTGCGACGCTGGCCGAGCTGTACGAGCACCTGGAGGAGGAGACCCGACCGCAGGCGATGCGCACGAGTCGGCGGTCGGGCAAGGATCGCCGGATCGGCGCCGGGTCCCCGTAGCCCGGCAGCCTACGAGCCGTAGATGACCGACAGGAAGCGCACCAGCACCGCCTCCCTGGCCGGAGCGGGGAGCGCGTCCAGGACGGCGTTGACCGTCGCCATCTCCGGCTGCCCCGCCCCCGGCCGCAGGTCCACACCCACCGACGCGGCCAGCTCCGCGAACTCGGCGTCGTCCAGCGCGTCCAGGTCCAGCCCCGAGACCAGCTCCACCAGCCCGCCGGGCAGCACGACCGGGCCGCGCAGCCGGGCGGCCTCGGCCGACTCGGCGATGACCTTCAGCATGGCCTCCACCCCCGCCATCGTCACCCCGGTGACCGTGATGTGCAGGTTGGCCGGGATGCCGGCGTAGGAGAGCTGCGGTTGCAGGAACCAGCCCCGCGCCCGCGCCTCGTCCGCCAGCACGAACACGTCGATCCCGTCCCCGGCGAACGCCACCAGCGACGACTCGGGCTCGCCCAGCACGCGGAGCCCGGGGAGCGCGGAGATTCCTTCGCGCAGCCTGGCCGTCGCCTCCAGCGTGGCCCGGCCGAGCTCGACGTACCCCTGCCTGCCGAGCGCCTGCAGCGTGGCCCACGCGCCGCCGAGCGGGCCCGCCGACCTGGAGCTCTGCACGGTCGCGTTGATGATCGTGTAGCCGGGCCAGGCGGCCGAGGCGAAGTACGCCCAGCGCCGCATCGCCGGGTCGGCGAACAGCACCACGGAGGCGCCCTTGGGGGCGTACCCGAACTTGTGCAGATCACAGGAGATCGACGTGACCCCGGGCACGGACAGGTCGAACGGCGGGACCGCCGCGCCCGCCTCCCGTAACCACGGGAGCAGCCACCCGCCGACGCACGCGTCCACGTGGCACGGGACGCCCGCGCGGGCGGCCACGGCGGCGACCTCCTCGATCGGGTCGATCACTCCTTGGGGGTAGGAGGGCGCGGACGCGGCCACCAGGATCGTGTCCGCGTCGATCGCGGCCTCGACGTCGCGGGCCCGCACCTTGTACGTCGCCAGGCCCACGGGCACCGGTACCACCTCGATCCCGAGGTAGTGCGCCGCCTTGTGGAAGGCCGGATGGGCGGTGACCGGCAGCACGAGGTTGGGGCGGGAGCTCCGGGCGGCGTCGCGGGCGGCCTTGACGGCCAGCATGATCGACTCGGTGCCGCCGCTGGTGAAGATGCCGTGGCCGCCGCCGAGCAGGTCCGCGACCGCGCCGACGACCTGCCGCTCCATCTCGACCACGCTGGGGAACGCGGTCGGGTCGAGGCAGTTGACCTCCAGCATCTCGATGTACGCCCGCGCCGCCGCCTCGCCGACCTCGGCCCGCCCGGTGTCGTAGACGTACGCGGTCACCTGGCCGCCGCGCACCGGTAAGTCGTTGACCTTGAGCCTGGCGATCTCGCTCAGCAGGTCCTCGGCCGTCCGTCCGGTCAGGGGGAGGTTCACGCGGGCTCCTTCGGGGCGATGCTCACCGGGGGTCGCCAGGCAGGCCGAGCATGCGGTGCAGGTTCAGATGCAGGTGGGCGCGGAATCGGCGCAGCGCGGCCCGGTCGCCGGCTCCTCTGCGTCGGCCCTGGTCGTCGAGCACCCCGCCCTTGACGAAGCCGTGCACGGACCAGACGACCGTCCACATCGCGTATTCGAGGTCCACTCTCGCGTCGATCAGCCCCGACTCGGCGATGGGCCGCATGGTGGCGGTGACCGCGGCGAAGAGCGGCTGCACGTAGCGGCGCTCCAGCTCGGTGATGTCGCCCGCGTCGGAGAGCCATCGGTGCATCCACAGGGCTGGCACCTCGGGGTTGTCCACGCAGAAGTCGAGGTAGTCGTCGACCAGCCGGTGGATCCCGGCGGCGGGGTCGTCGCCGGGCAGGCGGTCGAGCGCCTGCTCCAGGGCCGCCTTCTCCGCCAGGTGCGCGCGTTCCATGACGGCGAGGTAGAGCTCGCGCTTGCCGCCCACGTGGTAGTTGACGGTGGCGATGTTGAGCCCGGCCGCGTCGGCGATCTGGCGCGTGGAGGTGCCGTCGTAGCCCAGCGCGGCGAACAGCTGCGTCGCGACCTTGAGGATCAGCGCGACCTGTGCGGTCTCGGCCATGCTACCGAACGTAGTTCGGCCACCACGTTTCAGTCAATCACTTGATGGAGAATCTACCTCGGCCGCCACCCCTGCGCTTGCTGGCAAACGCCAGCATATCCTGGCTTTTTGACAGAATGCCTGGTCGGAGCCATGGCGCGCTTCACCTCAGTGCGTCCACCGGCTCCATTCTGGCCGCGCGCAGCGCCGGGTAGAGCCCGGCCAGCAGCCCCACCACGGCGCCCGCGACGGGCGCGGCGATCGCCAGGCGCACGTCCAGCAGCGGCGTCCACTGCTTGGCGGCCGAGACGGCGACCACGGTGACCACGCCCAGACTGGCGCCGATCACGCCGCCGGTCAGCCCGATCAGCGTCGACTCCAGCAGGAACTGGGCGGCGATGTGCCGCCGGGCGGCGCCGAGCGAGCGGCGCAGGCCGATCTCCGGTACGCGCTCCATGACGGTGACGAGGGTGACGTTCGCGATGCCGACGGCCCCCACGACCAGGGAGACCAGGCCGAGGATCAGGAAGAGCGCGTTGACGTCGTCCTGCGCCTGGTCGCGGGCCCTGGTGGGGCTCGGCGGGGCGACCACCTGGAGCATGTCGCCGTTCCCCGGGCTGAGGGCGGCCGGCGCCTGGCGGGCGATCAGCCCGGCGGCGCCCAGGGTGGTGTTGACCAGCACCCGGGTGACGTCGCGCAGCCCGAACTGCCGGCCCGCGGTGGGCGGCACGATCACGGCCGTGCTCAGGTCACGCTCGCGGCGCAGGTCGCCCATGATGCCGATGACCGTGTACGCGTGCTTGCCAATGAAGATCGCCGGCGACCGGTCGAGCCGGGTGACGCCGAGCGCCCTGGCCGCCTGGTCACCGATCACCGCCACCCGGTCGCCCCGACGGACGTGTCCCGTGTCGTAGAAGCGGCCCTGCACCATCCGGCCGCGCGCCGCCTCCGGCAGCCCGGTCGTCGCGGCCAGCACGGTCAAGGACTGCGTGGTGACCCTGGTCGGGTCCACGATGTCGTTGGAGCGTACGGACAGGTTGGTGCTGTCCTTGCTCTCGGCCACCGCGGCGGCCGACTCGACGCCGCGCAGCCGGGTCAGCCGGTCGATCGCGCCCCACTCCACCAGCGGCTTGAACTCCGACTCGGGCACCTCCACGGTGATGGCCGTGGCCACCAGTTCGTCGAAGTGGCCGACGATCTGGTTGCCCGCCGTCGCGGCCACGCCGAGCGTGACGACGAGCGTGGTGATGCCGAGCACGGTGCCGAGGGTGGTGAGGGCCGAGCGCACCGGCCGGGCGAGCATGCCGGCGACGGCCTCGCCGATCAGGTCGCGTACGTGCATCAGCCCTCCTCCACCAGCACACCGTCGGTGATGCGCACCCGCCGCTCGGCCCGCGCGCCGACCTCCTGCTCGTGCGTGATGACCACGATCGTCAGCCCCTGCCCGCGCAGCTCGTCGAACAGGCCGAGCACCGCCTCGGTGTTGCGGCTGTCGAGGTTGCCGGTGGGCTCGTCGCACAGCAGCAGGGACGGCTCGCCCATGAGAGCTCTGGCGATGGCCGCCCGCTGGCGTTCGCCGCCGGACAGCAGGCCGGGCAGGAAGCCGGCGCGGTGGGCGACGCCGACCCGCTCCAGCGCGGCCATCGCCCGCTCGCGCCTGCCGCCGCGCCCCTGCCGGACCGTGCGGGAGCCCGCCGGCTCGTTCCCCGCCTTCTTCCGTCCGAGGTAGATCTCGGCGAGCATGACGTTCTCCACGACGCTGCGGTGGGGCAGCAGGTGGAACGACTGGAAGACGAAGCCGATCCGGTCGCCGCGCAACCGGGTCCTGGCGCCGTCGCGCAGGGCCGTGGTCTCGGCGCCGTCCAGCCGGTAGCTGCCCGAACTCGGCCGGTCGAGCAGGCCGAGCACGTTGAGCAGGGTGGACTTGCCGGAGCCCGACGGGCCCGCGACGGCCAGGTAGTCGCCCCTGTCCACCCTGAGCGTGACGCGGTCGAGGGCGCGGACCGGCGGCCGGGCGGGGAACTCCCTGCACACCTCCGTCAGCTCGATGACCGGTTCAGCCACCGCTGACCACCACCCGGTCGCCCTCCTTGAGCGCGCCGGTGACCTCGACGTTCCCGTCCGCGGTCAGGCCCGTGCGCACTTCGACGTCCTTGGTCCTGTCGGGCGCGTACTCGACGCGTACGCGGGCCTTTCCGTCCGCCGAAGTGATCACCGCGGCCACCGGGACCACCAGCACGGGCTCCTCGGTCGCCCCCACGGTGACCCGCGCCGTCACCGCCGTCCCCGCCTTGAGCCCCTTGCTCTTGGCGGGCGTGAGCCGGATCGGCACGGCGCCGTCCACAGGCTCCTCGCCGCCCGGTACCTTGGCCTTGTCGCCGGCCGCGGTGAGCGTGGCCCGGTACGTTCTGCCCGTGTCGAGCTCGATGTTCGCCTCCATGCCCGCGCGCAGCAGCTCGGACTCCGCCGCCTCGACGCTCGCGGTCACCATGAACGACGAGCTGGTCACGGTGGCGACCTCGTCCTCGATCCGCTGCCCGGCCTTCACCGACACCTTCTGCACCCGGGCGGGCAGCTTCGGCAGGAACACCACCTCGCCGGGCGGGACGGAGGTGCCGTACGTGCGGGCGTACTCGGCCAGCATCGCCTTGGCCGCCGCCACGTCCTTCCTGGCATTGGCCACCTTGAGCCTGGTGGGGGAGAGCTGCCTGGCCTGCCGCAGCGCCTGCCGGGCCGTGACCAGCGCCTCCTCGGCGGTGCGCACGGCCCTGCGCAGCTCCTCCAGCCGCTTCTCCCTGGCCTGCCGCGCCTTGTCCAGGACCCGGCCGCGCGCCTCGTGGGCGGCGGCGAGGTCGGCCCTGGCGTTCTCGACCCTCATCCGCAGCAGGCTCGTGTCCGGCTGGGTCGCCGCGACGGCCGACGTCCCGGACGTGGGCGTGGCCGTGGCCGTGGCCGTGGGGCCGGGGGTCGCCGTGGGGCCGGGGGTCGGCGGGGTCCTGGCCGCCTCCAGCGCCTGCTCGGCCGCCGCCAGCTTCTCCTCCGCCGCGCGCACGGACGCGTCGGCCGCCGCGAGCTCGGTCTCGTCCTCGGGTGTCAGCCGCTGTTCCCCGGCCTTCTCCAGCGCCCGTTTCGCCGACGTCATGTCCGCCTCGGCGTTGTCGAGCCTGACCTTCAGCGGCAGCACGTCGCGGCCCTGGTCGAGCGCCTGCTTCTCGGTCGCGAGAGTCTCCTGCGCCGTCTGGACGGCCTTGCGCAGTGTGTCGTAGGTCTGCCGGTCGGTCAGAGACGGCTTCTGGGCCTCGTACCCCTTCTTGGTGTACATCCTGGTGACGGCGGCGATCGTGGCGCGGTCGAACACGCTCGTCAGCGGGCCGCCGAAGCCCAGCCGGCGCAGCGCCCGCTGCAGTTGCCTGACGTCGTCGCCCTTGCTGCCGGGCGCGATCGTGCGGTGCATCGGCACGGAGCCGCGCAGCGCGAACACCGGGCGGCCGTTGACCTCCATCAGCACCGCGCCCTCCTTGATCCGGCCCCTTTTCGGCGCCCGGGTGGCCCGTTGAAGCCCTGACGCGCCGCCGGCCGCGTCACCCGCTGAGCCGCCGACCGAGCCGGCCAGGCTGATGGGCAGGGGTGAGCCGTACTCCAGGGTGCCGCTGGTCGCGACGGTGCTGACGAGCTTGCGGCGCTCGACGGCGGCGGTGACGAGCGAGGCCCTGGGCGCGGCCCTGCGGGCCGCCTCGTCGGCGGGAGAGCGGAGCCGGGCGCCGATCGCCCAGCCCGTCCCCGCGATGATGACGACGCCGGCGACGACGCCGGCGAGAAACCTGCGTGGGGATTTCATGGCGTACGTGCGTCAGAGGGCGAACTGGTCGTCCACCTGCTGCTTGAGCGTGGTCTGGCGCGGTACGTAGGCGGGATAGAAGTCCTTGCCGCACTCGAGGTCGTCGAGCGCGGCCTTGATCTCCTTGGTCAGGTACGGCTTGGCCTGCTGGGGACTCAGGTCGGGCCGTGGGGAGCTCTTGCTGCCCTTCTGCTTACGAGCGATCGCTGTCGCCTGCTCCTGGAAGGTGCGCTTGCCGCGGCTGTCCAGCGCCGTCGGTTTGGTGTCGCTGATCGTGTAGCCCTTGCTCTTCAGGCAGGTGGCCATGGACGTCGCCAGCTCCGTCAGCCTGGGGTCGCCGTCCAGATCTCGCGCGAGCAGCCGCTTCTTGGTGAGGCCGGACTGGTTGAAGTAGTCGATGTTCGACTCGATCTCCAGGCCGAGGGCCTGCTTGGCCGCCTGGGAGACGCAGGCGTCCTGGGCCTTGCGGTAGGCATTCATCTGGGCTTGGGAGAGCGAGGCCACCACCTTGTTGTTGGGATTCGGGTGCTCCTCGGCCTCCGCCACCGCGGCCGAGAGCCCGACCTCCTTCGGGTAGACGAACTCGGAGAAGACGCCGAACCCGTATTTTTCGCGATATTGGCGCATCGCCTGGTAATCGCCAGAGTTGCGCTTGCGCTCCTCCTCGGACGGCTCCTCCTCCGGCTTCACGTAAGGCACGTACTTGAAGCCCTTCTGCTTCATGCAGTCGGCCTTGGCGGCTTCGAACTGGTGCTTCCTGTCTTTGGCGCCGGCGGCACTCGCCGTCGGCGAGGGCTGGGCGCTCTCTGTGGTGCCCCCGCAGCCGCAGAGCAAGGCCGCCGAGAACGACATGGCGAGAACCAGGCGTGATCTCTTCAACATGGCGGAGACCATACTCCGTTCAACGAAGCATGGTCAATCCAGGCAGTGCCGCTGTTGCCGGAAGGGCGCGCCGGCGGCCCAGAGCGCCAGCACCGCGAGCACGCCCCAATAGGCCAGGTGCTGCCTGGTCAGCTCGGCGGAATGAGCGGCCAGGTCACCCGACGCCACCGCCAGATAGGTCCCCGCCCCCAGCGCCCACCGGTAGTCGCGCGCCAGGTAACCGCCCACCGCCGCCAGCCCGAACGCCGCCGCCTCCACCGCCATCCTGCTCAGGGAGAGGGAGAACGTGCTCTCCTCCGCCATCCACTGCGGGCCCGACCACGCGGCCGCCACGGCCGCCGCGCACCACCACCACGACCTGGCCCGCAGCGGCCGCCCGCGCGCGGCCAGCACCCCCAGGCCGGCCAGCGTGACCGCGTAGCCGCCCGCCACCACGTAGGGGTCGCCCTCGGCGAACAATGCCTGATCGCCGAGCGGCGACGGGTAGACGGGCAGCAGCGTGAGGCCGAAGATCTGCCGGCCGCCCGCGATCGCGACCGCCTTCATGCCGACGACCAGCGTGAGCGGGATCGCCGCCCACGCCCACCCGCGCAGGACGGCGACCAGGGCGAGCGCCGACGCCGCCGTCCACAGCGGCAGCGCCCCCGCGTACGGCAGCAGCGCCGCCAACTGGGCCGCCGCCAGGGCCGTCACGCCCAGGTGCAGGCCGTCCTTCCAGGGGTTGCCCGTCGCCAGGTGCACGACGCGGCTGCGCACGCCGCCCGCCAGCAGGCCCCACGCCTCTCTCGGCACCGGCACGGTCCTGCCGGGGCCGGCCGACTCCAGTAACACGTCGAGCAACTCGTCACCGTGCGCCGCGCGGTAGGCGCGCGGATAGGCCCGCAACAACGTGCGGTAGCGGCGCTCCAGCGTGCTGACCGGCGAGACGGTGGTCATGCGCCGGACGGCCGCAGGACGAGGGAGGCGGCCTCCTGCATCCGCCTGGCCTCGGCCTCCACGAGCGCCTGGCCCTCGTCGGTGATCCTGAAATAGCGGCGGTTTCGGCCGTTCACCGTCTCCTCGCGGTCGACGGTGATCACTCCGCGCTCGTTCAGCCGCTCCAGGATGCCGTAGAGGGTGCCGACCGACGGCTGCACCCTGCCCGCGGACAGCTCCTTGATCGACTTGCTGATCGCGTGTCCGTGCAGCGGGCCCGCGCGCAGGGCGGTGAGCACGAAGTACATCGGCTCGCTGACTTCAGATGTTCCCCTCGGCATGGGGTGACATTATTCCGTTCAACGGAGCGTGTGCAACGCCCCCGCCCATGTCACGAGCAGCGTTCGCCGTTCAGGTGGAAGACCTCGGGAGCCGGGTTCGGGCCCGCGGCGCCGGTGCCGGCGAAGCCGAAGGTCACCGACCTGCCCGGCTTGATCTGGTCGTTCCAGCCCAGTCCCGTGGCCGTCACCACCGAACCCGACTGCGCCAGCTTCGCGCCCCAGCCCTCCTTGACACGCTGGCCGCCGAGCCACGACCAGCGCAGGCTCCAGCCGTCCACGCTCTGCCTGCCGGTGTTCTCGATCACCACCTGGGCGATGAACCCGCCGGGCCACGAGCCGTGCCCCGAGTAGCGCACGCGGCAGTCGGCACGCCCGCCGCCGTCCGCCAGGAACGCCGACACCCAGGCCAGCGGGGCGTTCCAGTTGATGGTCAGCTCGTTCGTCGCCCACGACTCGATGTCGTCGATGTAGCAGAACTGCGGCTTGCAGTCCTGCAGCAGGCGTTGCGCGATCGGGTCCTGGATGGCGGAGTTGGGGCCGCCGGCCAGCGTCCCGCGCGGCGGGTTGGGCAGGGCGGGGTCGAGCTGGCGGGCGTACCAGCGGCTGTGCTGGTTCTTCGAGGCCACCTCGCCGTAGCCGGTCACGTACGACTGGTTGAGCGCGTTACGGCCCAGGAGGTAGTCCATGCCCTCGCGTACGGCCGCCCGGTACTTCTCCCGCCCCGTCAGGTCGTAGGCCGTGGCCACGACGACCAGGTTGTTCAGCACCAGGTTGTTGGAGCCCCAGTCGAAGTCCGGCGGGTTGTACGGCAGCCCGTACGGGTGCGCCTTCTGGACGGCGAGATACTTGTCCGCCCCCTCGATCACCGACCTGCGCACCCGGCCGCGGTCGGAGATGGCGTTCGGCACGGTCGCCAGCTCCAGCCGGCCCAGCTGCGCGGTGTTGCCCCAGTCGAACCCGCGATCGCGCCAGACGTCGCCGGTGTGGTGCGGCGACCCCAGCACGAACTCCTCGAACTCCTCCTCGCCCGTCGTGATGAACAGCTCCGCCGCCGCCCAGTAGAACTCGTCGCTCACGTCGGCGTCGTTGTAGGCGCCGCCGCCGACGCCGTCGGCCGGGTCGGCGTACCGCTCCGGGTTCGCCTTCGCCGCCGCCCACGCCTTGCGGGCCGCCTCCAGGTTCGTGGCGGCGAACGCGGCGTCGTACGGCGCGAACAGGCGCGCCGCCTGCGCCGCCGTCGCGGCCAGGTTGAGAGTGGCGGCGGTGGACGGCGGGTGCAGCTCGCGCGGCTGCGGGTCCAGGTGCGGCAGCAGCGGCAGCCCCGTCCAGTTCTGGTCGTGGATCTTGTGGTGGGCCATCCCCGAGTACGGCTCGCCGTCCGGCACCTGCATGCTCAGCAGGAACTCCTGCTCCCAGCGGGCCTCGTCCAGCACGTCAGGGACGCCGTTGCCGCTCTCCGGGAGGTCGAGCTGCCCGTCCTCGAACGCCGCCTTGTTCCGTTCGTACGCCGACATGAGCTGGTGGACCGAGATGCCGCCGTTGACGACGTACTTGCCGTGGTCGCCGGCGTCG
The DNA here is from genome assembly GCF_039880665.1 of Nonomuraea sp. B5E05. Lineage (NCBI taxonomy): Bacteria > Bacillati > Actinomycetota > Actinomycetes > Streptosporangiales > Streptosporangiaceae > Nonomuraea > Nonomuraea sp. B5E05. The sequence goes on along the minus strand of NZ_JBDPMJ010000006.1, from coordinate 218,518 downwards.
TACCAGCCGCCCTTGACGTTCAGCGTGTAGTCGCAGACGCCCGGCTGGCACGGCACCTCGACGTCGCCCTGGTTCGGCGCGACTCCGGCGTGGCCGGCCGGTCTGCCGTAGCCGGGCCGGAGGGCGTCGAGGATCTCGATGCCGCTGCGCTGCGTGTAGTAGAACTTCAGCGCGTCGACCGGCAGCTCGTCGTAGAGGCCGGCATCGATGTCGAACGGCCGGCTCGTCTCGCCGTCCGCCGTCACCGTGTAGCCCTTGCCCGGCTTGCGGTAGGAGCTGAAGTCGAGGGTGTGCACGTTCTCGCCGGAGCTGGCGTCCACGCCTCTCGGGGTGGTCCTGCCCCTGGCGACGGTCTCCTTCTCGGCGTTCCTGAGCTCCCACTCCAGTGCCGTGGTCCCGGTGGTGACCACGGTGGCCTTCTTGGGGCCCGCCGGGAGGTAGCCGACCATGTTCACGCGCACGCGCGGTCCGGTGTCCGGCTCGTACTCCTCCGGCTCGGCCCCGCCCTTCAGCGAGACGTCGTCCATGCAGAACCTCCATGGCTCGGCGCTGCCGCCCAGTTGGAAGACGACCTGGGCGTCAGGCAGCGACACGGGTGCGGTGAACGTGTAGGAGTAGTCGTCACCCGAGACGCCGAGCTCGGGAGCGGCCGACAGATACTGCGTCCACGGGTCCACCGGGAGCTGGATCAGCGCGCGGCCGACCTTGGCGGGGGTCGCCGAGGCGGCGAAGCGGTACGCGTACGTCTCGCCCTCCACCAGCGGGATGCCGTCCTGGCCGATGATCACGTCCCACGGGTTGGCGGTGCCGCCGGGGATGTCGGCGCACAGCCGGCCCTCGTCCACGGCGAGGGTGAGGTTGGCGGTGCCCCACCAGGGAGCGGTGCCGGCGTCGAAGGCGCCGTTCACGATCTGCTCGGGTCCCTCGTCGGCGTGCGCCGCCGTGCCCGGGTACGCGGCCGGGGACAGGGCGACCATGGTGAGGAGGGCCAGTAAGGCGGCCCGGAATCGGGTCATGGAGGTCCTCCGATGAAAGTGGGAGCGCTCCCAAAACTGGCGCGCGCCCCGATAGTGCTTGCCCGAAGCCGCCACGTCAACGCCCCGGCACGCCCTGGCACCATCAGCCACGGAAGGTCATGAAACTTTCATCCGTCCCGCGCCGTTCGCGCGAGGGCACGGCCGCCCCGACCCGGTCTGCCAGTTCCCCGGCGCGGCGGCGGTCGTAGGGCACCGCCAGGCGCTCGGCGGCCGACCTGGCCCCGACCGCCGCCTTCCTCTCGTCGCGTGCGGTGTCCTGGGCGGCCCCGCGCCCCTCCAGAGGGTAGACCGCCGTTCGCCCGCGTGGGAAGACGACACGAAATCCCAGGTCATAGCCGATATTGGGCTTGATGTCCGACGCCGGGTACGGTCGGTCCCATGGGCACCTTCCTCACGGGATCCGCGGTGCTGGCCACGCTGGCCGCACTGTCGGTCGCGTGCGCCGGGGCCGTGCCCGCCGTACGCGAGGCGAAGGCGCCGGTCGCCGCGTCGGCGGAATCGTCGCCCACCGGGCGTGGAGGCCCGCTGGCGGGGAAGACCGTGGTGATCGACCCCGGCCACAACGGCCTCAACGCAGCGCACCGCGAGGAGATCGACCGCCTGGTCGACGTCATCACCGGTCGCAAACCCTGCAACACGATCGGCACCCGGACCCGCGCCGGCTACCCCGAGCACGCCTTCAACTGGGACGTCGCCGACCGGCTCAAGCCCCTGCTGGAGGAGATGGGGGCCAAGGTCGTGCTCACCAGGCCCGACGACAAGGGCGTCGGCCCCTGCATCACCGAACGGGCCGCCATCGGCAACGAGGCCGGGGCGGACGCGGTCGTGTCCATCCACGGTGACGGCGCCGCCGAGAGCGGGCACGGCTTCCATGTGATCATGCCGGGGCTGATCGCCGGGCACAACGACGCGATCATCAGACCGTCCCGGCGGCTGGGGCTGGCGATCCGCAAGGCGTACCGGGTGGGCACGCGCATGCCGTACGCCACCTATGCCGGACGCGACGGCCTGCAGACCCGCACCGACCTGGGCGGGCTCAACCTGTCGAAGCGGCCGGCGGTGTTCATCGAGTGCGGCAACATGCGCAACAGCCGCGACGCCGCCAGGATGTCCAAGCCCGCCTTCCGCGAACGCATCGCCACCTCGCTGGCGGCCGGGCTCAGGCAGTATCTGCGCTAGCGGGGCCGTAGCCGCGCAGGAACGCCGTGACGGCCGCCTCTGACAGCTGCTGGAGATCGGCCTCCGTGTAGTGGTCGTGGCCGCCCCAGAACATCACCTTGTTCAGCGGGATCCACAACAGCAGGCCGACGAAGTGCTCGGCGGCCAGCTGGGGGTCGTCGAGGCGGAGCAGGCCGCGCTGCGCCAGCCGGTCGAACGAGCCGGCCAGGGTGTTGAGCGAGCGCTGGAAGCCCTGCTCGTACCAGGTGCGGCCGAGGTCGGGGAAACGTTCGGCCTCGGCGATCACGAGCCGCCGCAGCCGCAGCACCTCGGGACGCAGGATGGCGCCCAGGAACCGCCTGGCCAGGTCGCCCAGGCCCGCGCGCAGGTCGGCGGTGTCGTCGAAGGCCGTCGTGACCATCTTGGCCAGCTCTTCGACCTGGCCGGTGGTGTCGAGCACGATGCTCGCGAACAGTTGCTCCTTGTCGGTGAAGTGTTTGTAGACCGTCTGTTTCGACACCGCGGCCAGTGCGGCCACCTCGTCCATGCTCGTGCCCACGTAGCCGTTGCGCAGGAACACCGGCCGCGCCGCCTCCAGGATCTGCCTGCGCTTGCGTGCCGTACGGCCGTCCTCTTCCGCTGCCATGACCGCCCTCTCTGATCGACGAGAAAGAGAGTACTAGACAGTTCCGTACTGATGTCAGTACTGTACCGTCTAGTTCCAATCAGAGGAGTTGACGATGAGCGACCTTCAGAAGCAGGTGCAGGAGGCGGCCGACAGGCTCGTCGAGTCAGGCGAGGAGCGCGGGCTCCAGGTGGCCGTCTACCGGGACGGCGTGCAGATCGTGGACGTGGTCGCGGGCGTGGCCGACCCGGAGACCGGGCGGCCCGTCACCCCGGACACGCCCTTCTACAACTTCTCGATCGGCAAGGGCGCCACCGCCACCATCGCGCACCTGCTGGCCGAGCGGGGCCTGTTCGGCTACGACACGCCTGTGGCCGAGCTGTGGCCGGAGTTCGCACGGCACGGCAAGCACGGCGTGACCGTGCGCCACGTGCTCTCGCACACCGCCGGAGTGCCCGGCGTGCCGCTCGACACCACGCCCGAGGACGCCTGCGACTGGGGCACGATGGTGGCCGCGCTGGAGGACGCCGAGTTGTGGTGGGAGCCGGGCACCAAGGTCGGCTACCACGCCTACACGTTCGGCTACCTGGTGGGGGAGATCGTCCAGCGGACCACCGGCAAGCCCATCTCGCAGGTGTTGCTGGAGGACGTGGCCGAGCCGCTGGGCGTGGCCGGCGAGCTCTATTTCGGGATGCCGGAGAAGGAGCACGCCCGGCTGGCCCGGCTGGAGGACGCGCCGATGGACATGTCGGCGTTCGGGGAGATGCCGGCGGACCTGCCGATGTTCAAGGCCGGGCCGATGGAGCTGATGCCGGGGGCCGAGCTGGGCAACCGGCCCGACTATCTGTCGGCCGACATCCCGGCGGGCGGCAAGACCTCGGCCAGGGCCATCGCCCGGATGTACGCGGCGTTGCTCGGAGAGGTGGACGGGGTCCGGCTGATCACGGAGGAGCGGCTGCGGGAGGCGACGGCCGTCGTGTCGAGCGGCGTCGACGAGGTGTTCGGCATGCCGTCGGCCTGGGGTCTGGGTTACGGCATCGGCGGGCCCACCTCGACGGCGGAGGAGCAGCCGACGGTTTTCGGGGTGCCTGGGGCGGGCGGCAGCGCGGCGTACGCCGACACGGCGACCGGCACCGCCTTCGCGCTGACGAAGAACCGTCTCACCGGCGACTTCGCGGCGGCCGGGCTGATCGGCGACATCGTCGCCAAGGGCTGACCAGGTCAGCCGTCCCGGCAGAGCGGCCTGCCGCCGACGACGCAGGCGATGTCGTCGAGCTGGCAGCTGAGCAGGGTGCCGTCCATGCCCAGCACGACCACCAGGTCGCGCCGTGACCTGTGAGCCAGCATGGCCCTGCCGACGACGCCATTGTCCAAGATCACGGTCGGGCGGCCTGCCGCGTTCTCCATACCCTTGTGACTCCTCTCAGGTGCGGAACAGGCCTCACGCCGGATCCGTCACCACCAGCATGCACAGGCTTGTGCCGTAAGCGCATCGGTCATGCGGTTGTATTTCCGGATCCACCAGGGAAGGACGGTGCCTCAGCGGTTCGCGAAGGAGCCTCGCGGACCCGGCCGGAACAGGCCGGGAGCCCGCGGCGCGGGACCTGGCGGGGGCGCGGGCGAGAACATGTTCTGCCCGCGCTTTTCCTGCCGGTCTGGTACGACGCCCTCTGCTAGGACGGTGTGCCCGCGTAGTATGACGACCAAGTCCTATGAGGCAGGGAGGAAGGCCCCGAGTGACCGAGCTAGAACGTGTTCCGCCCGGTGTGGACCCGAATGTCCCGAGTTCTGCGCGGGTGTACGACTATCTGCTCGGTGGCAAGGACCACCTCGCCATCGACCGGGCCGTTGCGGAGAAACTCCTCGCGGTCGCGCCCGACTCCCGTCTCGTGGCCAGGGCCAACCGCCGCTTCCAGGTGGCGGCGGTGCGCCACCTGGCAAGGCAGGGCATCCGGCAGTTCATCGACCTCGGCACCGGCATCCCCACCTCGCCCAGCATCCACGAGGCCGTCCGCGAGGTGCACCCCGCCTGCCGGGTGATCTACGTCGACTACGATCCCGTGGTGCGGATGCACGCCCAGGTGCTGCTCGCCGACTCGCCCGGCGTCGAGGGCATCCAGGCCGACCTGCGCCGCCCCGAAGAGATCCTGGCCGACCCCTACATCATCGGCCTGATCGACTTCGACCAGCCGGTGTGCGTGCTGATGGTCGGCGTGCTGCACTTCGTCATGGACGAGGAAGACCCGGCCGGCATCGTGGCCGCCTTCAGGAAACGTATGGCGCCGGGCAGCCATCTCGTGCTCTCCCACGCCATGGCGGAGAGCGACCCCGAGGCGATCGCCCAGCTCACGATGGCGACGGCCGGCTCGCCCGCGCAGGCCAGGTTCCGCGGCCGCGACGAGGTGCTCACGTTGTTCGACGGGTTCGACCTGATCGGGCCCGGCCTCGTGCCGGTGCAGGACTGGCACATCGACGCCGACGACGCCGCGATCCCGCTGCTCGACCGCACGCCGCAACTCCGCATCGACGGCGGGGCCGGTCGGCTCGGCGCGGGCTCGCCCCCGCATGGCCCGTGACGTCGAGGCCGGCCGGCCGGGCCGCCGCTACCCGGCGACGGGTTCCTTCGGCTGCTCGGGGGCGGGCAGGTCGAGGCTGTCGCGGAGCTTGACCGGCTTGAGGAAGAGGACGGCGATCACGCCGACCACGGCGATGGCCGCCGAGAACAGGAAGATGTGGCCGGTGGCGTCGCCGTAGGCGGTGCTCACGATGGTCCTGAACGGCTCGGGCAGCGCCTGGATGTCGAGCGTGCCGGTCCCGCCGGCCGCCTTGGCCGGGTCGATGCCCGCCTTGACCAGCCCTTCGTTGATGCCGACCATGACCCGGTTGGCCAGGACGGCGCCGAGCACGGACACGCCGATGGTGCCGCCGAGCGAGCGGAAGAACGTGATCGCGCCGCTGGCCGCCCCCAGCTCGCTGAGGGGGACGGTGTTCTGGATCGCCAGCACGAGGTTCTGCATCGACATGCCGACCCCGGCGCCCACCAGCACCATCGCGGCGGCGATGAGGAGCAGAGGGGTCTGGTGGTCGATCGTGGACAACACGAGGAATCCGCCGGTGAGCACGATCGAGCCGACCACGATGTACGGCTTGACGTTGCCGCTCTTCGAGACCATGCGCCCGCTGATGGTCGAGGAGACCAGCACGCCGAGCATCATCGGGATGGTGAGCAGGCCCGCCTCGGTCGGGCTGTATCCGCGGCCGGTCTGGAAATACTGGCCGAGGAAGACCGACCCGCCGAACATGGCCATGCCGACCGCGAGGCTGGCGATGATGGCCAGCGCGGGGGTGCGTCGGCGTACGACGTGCAGGGGCACGACCGGCTCCTTGACGACCGACTCGACCCAGGTGGCGGCGACCAGCAGGAGCGCGCCGCCGCCGGCCATCGCGGCGGTCTGCCAGGAGAGCCACGCGAACGAGTTGCCCACGAAGGTGACCCAGATGAGCAGGACGCTGACGCCGGCGGCGATCAGGGTGGCGCCCACGTAGTCGATCTTGACGTCGGGACGGCGTACGGAGACGACGTGCAGCGTCTTGTGCAGCATGAAGAAGGCGATCACGGTGAACGGCACCGCGATGAAGAAGCACCACCGCCAGCCCAGCCAGGAGGTGTCGGCGATCAGGCCGCCGAGCAGCGGCCCGGCCACGGTGGCGACGGCCATGACGCCGCCGAGGTAGCCGTTGTACTTGCCGCGGTCCTTCGGGCTGATCATCGCCGCTATCACAACCTGCACCAGCACCTGGAGGGCGCCCATGCCGAGGCCCTGGAGCGCGCGGAAGGCGATCAGCTGCGCGGTGTCCTGGGCGAATCCGCAGGCCAGCGAGCTGACCATGAAGATCACGATGGAGGCCTGGAGCAGCAACTTCTTGCTGAACAGGTCGGCGAGCTTGCCCCAGATCGGCGTGGACGCCGTGGAGGCGAGCAGCGACGCGGTCACGACCCACGTGTACTGCGACTGGGTGCCCTTGAGCGCGCCGACGATCTGCGGCAGCGCCACTGACACGATCGTTGCGCTGATCATGGCGACGAACAGCACGAGCAGCAGCCCGCTGAGGGCCTCCATGATCTGCCGGTGCGTCATCGGTTCCGATGCCGGAGCCGTGGGTGCGCTCACGCGCGACCTCCCCTAAGGTCTCGGGTAAATAGATGCCGATTGAGCAACTTTTCTCATTGAGCATATATTCCCCGGCGGTAGAGTGAGCGCATCATGAAGACCACGGTGGGGCTGCGCGAGCGCAAGAAGGCCGCGACGCGGCAGGCCGTGCACGAGGCCGCGCTGCGGCTCGTGGTCGAGCACGGGCTCGACCACGTCACCGTCGAGTCGATCGCCGACGCGGCCAACATCTCGCGCCGCACCTTCTCCAACTACTTCGCGGGCAAGGAAGACGCGGTGCTCTACGGGGAGGAGCAGCGTTTCCGCATCCTCGTACGGAAGGTCCGCGCCCAGCCGCCCGCACTCCGGGCCTGGCCGGCGCTGCGCGACGCGACCGAGGAGCTCTACCAGGAGATGGGCGAGCCCGAGCGGGAGTGGGCGCAGCGCACCCGGCTGGCCCGGCAACATCCGTCGCTGCTGGCCCGCCAGCTCGCCAACCACGCCGCCCTCGAACGCGACCTGTCGGAGGCGCTCGCCGAGCGGGAGAGCGACATGCCGCCCCGCGTGATGGCGGCGGCCTTCCTGGTGGGGTTGCGCGTCGCCGCGAACCTGTGGAGCGAGGAGCAGGAGTCCCGCATGCTCATCGACGTGATGAACGAGACCCTCGACCAGGTCGCCCGGCCCTTCACCTGAACGCCGGGGAGAGCACCGTCTCGGGTCGCCGACCGAAGGACTAGCGCGGGCTCCACCACCGGTTCTCGCCCGGGCGCCCGTGTGCACGGGCCGCGTCGCCGATTCACTGGTCGGCATGACGATCACACGGATGGTTCCCGGCCGCTGGGTGGAGGGCACAGGGGCGGTGCTCGGGCCACTGCTGCTCATCGCCGGGGTGCTCGCCCGGATCGGCGAGGACGACTTCTTCCCCGGCCAGCTCGCCGCCTACGCCGCCGATCCCGGGCGGATGGCCGTGTCCTACGCCCTGTTCACCGCCGGCGTGGTGCTGCTGTGGCCGGCGGTCACCGCGCTGGCCCGGCGGATCGCCGCCACGCACCCGGGCTGGGCCCGGTGGGGGGCCACGCTGGTGGTTCTCGGGCTGTTCGGGCGGGTCTTCCACGCCGGGGTGAGCCACCTGGCCTTCCAGATGGTGGACGAGCTCGGGCTGGAGGCGGCGCAGCGGGCGGTCGCGGACACGTATGGCGCGTTCCACGTCTTCAAGGCGGTCAGCGTCTGCATCGTGGCCGGCTGGATCGTGCTCGCCATCGGCGCCTACCGGGCCAGGGCGTTCGGCTCCGGCGCGTACGGCGTGGTCAGGTGCGTCGCGCTGGCGCTCGGGCACGCGCTGCCGCTGGGCGTGCTGAAGGGCGCCTCCGATCCGATCTCGCTGGTCGCCCTGGCCGGGCTCGCCGTCGCCCTGGTCCCCCTCGGCGCCGGCGTGCTGAAGGACGGGCCGGCTCCCCGATGGCAGGCCGTCGCCCTCACCGTCGCGCTGGTGCCGGGCGCGTACGTTCTCGGGATGTACGGCTGAGCGCCCGTCAGGGTCAGCGCGGGGCCGAGCCGGTGCTGCCGCGCGTCACGAGCTGGGCCGCCGGCGCCGGCACGTGGCGCGGCTCGCCGCCGTCGAGCAGCTCGAACAGCAGGCGTACGGCCTGCCCGCCGAGCGCGTCCACGTCGCGGCTCAGCACGGTCAGCGCCGGGCGTACGGCCTGGCAGAGCGGGAAGTCGTCGCCCGCCACGAGGGACAGCTCGCCCGGCACGGCCAGGCCCATCTCGCCGGCCACGCTCAGCCCGGCGACCGCCATCACGTCGTTGTCGTAGACGATGGCCGTCGGCCGCGGCGTCGAGCTGAGCACGCGCCTGGTCACCTGCGCGCCCGCCTCGCCGGTGCGGTCGGTGGGGATGAGCGTGCAGGCCATGCCCGCCCGCTCGCAGGCGGCGGCGAAGAGCCCGGCCCGGCGCGCGGCGGGCAGCAGGCCGGCGGGCCCGCACACCCGCGCCACCCGCCGGTGGCCGAGCGCGGCGAGGTGGCCGGCGACCAGGTCGGCGCCGGCGGCCGGATCGGACCAGAGGTGCGTCAGCCCGCCGGGCCCGCTCGGCTCGCCGAGGATCACCGCGGGCAGGCCCATGGACGCCAGGGCGCGCGGGCGCGGGTCGTCGAGGGTGAGGTCGGAGACGATGACGCCGTCGACGCGGCGCTCACCGTGCCAGCGGCGGTAGACGTCCAGCTCGTCGTCGTGGCCGGTGACGAACTGCAGCACGAGCCCGAACCCGCGGCCCGCCAGCTCGGCCTGGATGCCGCTGATGAGCCGGCGGTGGAACGTCTCGACCGACAGGCCGGGTGACGGGCGCGACACCGCCAGCCCGATGGCGTGCGCCGCCGCGCCGTGCAGGGCCTGCGCGGGGACGCTGGGGAGAAAGCCGAGCTCGGCGGCGATGCGCAGGATCCGCTCACGCACGGCGTCGGACACCCCGGGACGGCCGTTGATGGCGTAGGAGACGGCCACGCGGGAGACTCCGGCGCGGCGGGCGATGTCGCTCATGGTCGCCTGCCGCCCCATCGCACCTCCACCCGCCGGTCTACGGACATGCTAGGGGCGGCCCGCCGTCAGCGGGACGGCGGCGCGGTGCTGCCCCGGGGCGTGAGGTGGGCCGGCTCGTCGTGCACGTCACCGGGCCTGTCGCCGGCGCTGCCGTCGGCGCTGTCGCCGGCCCCGTTGCCGGCCCCGTTGCCGGCGCCGTTGCCCATGGCGGCCAGCAGCAGCCGGGCCGCGTGCACGCCGTAGGCGCCGATGTCGCGGGTGAGGGCGGTCAGCGGCGGGTGCAGCAGGCGGCAGATGGGCGAGTCGTCCCAGGCCACGATGGACAGGTCGGCGGGCACCGACAGGCCCAGCTCCTGGGCGACGGTCAGGCCCGCGATGGCCATGATGTCGTTGTCGTAGATCAGCGCGGTGGGCCGGTCGTCCGCGCCGAGGAGCCGCCTGGTGGCGTCGGCGCCGTGCTCGGCGCTGTAGTCGGTCGGCACGGTCACCGCGCTCACTCCGAGCCGCGCGCAGACGCCGGTGAACGCCTCGGTGCGGATCGCGGTGTGCGCCAGCTCGGACATGCCGCTGATCCGCGCGATCCTGCGGTGGCCGAGCGCCGCCAGATATTCCACGGCCTCCACCATGGACACCCCGTCGTCGGACCAGATGCTGGCCAGCCCGCCCGCGGCCGAAGGCGGGCCGATGACCACGGCGGGCAGGCCCAGCTCGCGCAGCGCGCCCACCCGCTCGTCGTGCACCCGCAGGTCGCAGACGAGCACGCCGCCGACCCGGCTCTCGCTCCACCAGCGGCGGTAGAAGCCGATCTCCTCGTCCTGGTGCGCCACCATCTGGAGCAGCAGCGCGTAGGAGCGGGTGGACAGCTCCGCCTCCAGGCCGCTGATCAGCTCCATGAAGAACGGCTCGACCCCGAGCGTGGCCGGCGGGCGCGGCAGGGCCAGGCCCACGACCTTCGCGGGGACGCCGGCGAGGGCGCGGGCGGCGCTGTTGGCGCGGAACCCGAGCCGGTCCGCGATGGCCAGGATGCGCTGCCGGGTCTGCGGCGAGACGCCCGGCTGCCCGTTCAGCGCGTAGGAGACGGCCCCCTTGGACACGCCCGCCTCCTTGGCGATGTCCGCGATGGTCGGTCGCTTCACGGCTGGCCTCCCGGGGGTGACTTTCACGGTTCACCGATCGTACGGGCCGGGCGGGCTGCTGTCGCGGGTGACGAGCCAGCTGCGGCTGATGGCGTTGACGGTCATCGGGGGCCCACGTAGAGTCTGGCTCGCTTACTCGGTTTAGTTCCAGCGTCAGGAGACCACGTGTACCGTCCGCTGCACGACGGCTGGACCCTCCGCCCGGACGGCGACACCCCGGTGGGCCCTGCCGTCACACCGGCCGTCATACCGGCCGCCATACCGGCCGCCATACCGGCCGCCGTTCCGGGCAGCGTGCACACCGACCTGCTCGCCGCCGGCCTGATCGACGACCCCTACCTCGACGACAACGAGACGCGGCTGGGCTGGATCGGGCGTACGGACTGGGTCTACGAGACGTCCTTCGCGTGGAGCGACGACGGTCACGAGCGGGCCGACCTGGTGTGCGAGGGGCTCGACACGATCGCCACCGTACGCCTCAACGGCCACGAGGTCGGCGCCACCGCCAACATGCACCGGTCCTACCGGTTCGCCGTGCGCGACCTGCTGCGCGACGGCGCCAACACGCTCCAGGTGTCCTTCCGCGCCCCCTACGCCTACGCCGAGGAGCAGCGCGCGCGGCACGGCGAGCGCCCCGGGGCCTACGACGAGCCGTACGCGTTCATCAGGAAGATGGCCTGCAACTTCGGCTGGGACTGGGGGCCCACGCTGGTGACCAGCGGCATCTGGCGGCCCATCGGCCTGCACTCATGGTCCGGCGCGCGCCTGGCCGAGGTCCGCCCGCTCGTCCGCGACGACGGCGTGGACGTGCACGTACGCGTCGACCGCACCGGCGACGCGCCGGTCACCGTCACCGCCGACGTGGCGGGCGTGCGCGCCGAGGTCGAACTGGCCCAGGGCGAGAGCGAGACCGTGCTCCGCCTCGACGTGCCCGGGGCCGAGCGGTGGTGGCCGCGCGGCCACGGCGCCCAGCCCCTCTACCCGCTCACCGTGCGCGCCGGCTCCGACCAGTGGCGGCGCGAGATCGGGTTTCGCACGGTCGAGCTCGACACGGACGCCTTCCGCCTGATCGTCAACGGCCGGCCGGTGTTCGTACGCGGCTTCAACTGGATCCCCGACGACTGCTTCCCCGCCAGGACGACCAGGCAGGACCTGGAGGAGCGCTTCGGCCAGGCCGCCGCCACCGGCGCCAACGCGCTGCGGGTGTGGGGCGGTGGCGTCTACGAGTCGGAGGACTTCTACACCCTGGCCGACCGTATGGGCCTGCTCGTCTGGCAGGACTTCACGTTCGCCTGCTCGGCCTACCCCGAGGAGGAGCCGTTCCGCTCGGAGGTCGAGGCCGAGGCGCGGGAGAACGTCGCCAGGCTGGCCGCCCATCCCAGCCTGGTGTTGTGGTGCGGCAACAACGAGAACATCGAGGGCCACCAGCACTGGAACTGGCGCGAGCCGCTGGCCGGCCGGAGCTGGGGCGCCGGGTTCTACTACGACCTGCTGCCCGGCATCGTGGCCGAGCTCGACCCGACCCGGCCGTACTGGCCGGGCAGCCCCTACTCGGGTGCGCCCGATCGCGACGTGCGCGACCCCTCGACCGGCACCGTGCACATCTGGACCGTGTGGGGCCAGGGCCGCGACTACACGCACTACGCCTCCTACGAGCCGCGGTTCGTGGCCGAGTTCGGCTACCAGGGCCCGCCGACCTACGCCACGCTGCGGGCCGCCGTCTCCGACGAGCCGCTCGATCCCGGCTCGGCCGGCGTCACGCACCACCAGAAGGCGGTCGACGGCAACGCCAAGCTGCTGTCCGGGCTCGGCGACCACCTGCCGCGGCCCGCCACGTTCGACGACTGGCACTACTACACGCAGCTCAACCAGGCCCGCGCGATGGCGTTCGGGATCGAGCGGTTCCGCTCGCTCATGCCCCACTGCATGGGCACCGTGGTGTGGCAGCTCAACGACTGCTGGCCGGTGACGTCCTGGGCCGCCGTGGACGGCGCGGGCCGCAGGAAACCCCTCTGGTACGCCCTGCGCCGCGCCTACGCCGACCGGCTCATCACCCGGCAGGACGGCGAGATCGTGCTGGTCAACGACACCGACGAGGAGTGGGCGGGCACGCTGGAGCTGGCCCCGCGCGACCTGGGAGGGAGGGCGCTCGCGGCGCAGGGACATCCCGTCGCCGTGCCCGCCCGCGCCACGCTGCGCGTCACCCCACCAGAGGATCCGGCGGCCGGGCTGCTGACCGCGGAGCTCGGCGGCGAGCGCGCCCTGTTCGTGTTCGCCGAGGATCCGGCCGCCGGCTATCCGCCGGCCGAGTTCACCGCCACGGTCGAGCCGGAGCCGGGCGGCGTGGCGGTCACCGTCACCGCCGCGACCATCCTGCGCGAGCTGGCGCTCTTCCCCGACCGGCTCGACCCGGCGGCGGCCGTGGACGACCAGCTCGTTACGCTCCTGCCGGGGGAGAGCGTCACCTTCCACGTCACCACCGGGCGCGACCTGGACCCGGCGGCGCTGACCTCCTATCCGGTGCTGCGCTGCGTCAACGAGCCGCGGCCGTCATCCGCCTAGCGGGGTGCGGGAGAGCGCGCGCTTGAGGATCTTGCCCGTGGGGCTCATCGGCAGCTCGTCCACGAACGACAACCGCCGGGGGTACTTGTAGGCGGCCACGCGTTCCTTGACGAAGTCGCGCAGGTCCTCGCGGGTCACCGGGGAGCGCAGGGTGACCGCCGCCTCGATCTCCTCGCCGAGCTCCGGGTGCGGCACGCCGTACACGGCCGCCTGGCGCACGGCCGGGTGCTCGTACAGGACCTCTTCGACCTCGCGCGGGTAGACCGTGTAGCCGCCGCGGATGATCACGTCGCGGCGGCGGTCGACCAGGAAGAAGTAGCCGTCCTCGTCGACCCGGCCGAGGTCGCCGGTGTGGAACCAGCCGTCGCGGATGGCCTCGGCCGTGCCGGCGGGGTCGTTCCAGTAGCCCTTCATCACGTTGGGGCCGCGGACGACGACCTCGCCGATCTCGCCCGGCGGGGTCTCCTCGCCGTCCTCGTCGACGATCTTCATCTCGACGTCCCTGATGGGCCAGCCGATCGAGCCGGGCCTGCGGTGGTGGCCGCCGCGGTTCGTCGCGGCCACCGGGGAGGTCTCGCTGAGGCCGTACCCCTCGATGATCTCGCAGCCGAACCGGGTCTCGTAGGCCCGCAGCACGTCCAGCGGCAGCGCCGCACCGCCGGACGCGCAGACCCGCAACATCGACAGGTCGGAGGCGCCGGGGTGGTCGAGCAGCGCGATGAACATGGTCGGCACGCCCTGGAAGACCGTCACGCCGTCCCGCCTGATGACCTCGAGCGCGCGGCCCGCCTCGAAGCGCCGCAGCAGCGTCAGCCGCGCGCCCGCCTGCACGGTCGCGTTGAGCGAGCAGGTCTGGCCGAACGTGTGGTAGAGCGGCAGCGCCCCCAGCACCACGTCGTCCACGCCGAGCGCGTGCATGCGGGCCACGGTCGCGGCGTTGCCCGCCAGGTTCGCGTGGGACAACTCGATGCCCTTCGGCCGCCCGGTGGTGCCGGAGGTGTAGTGGATGACGGCGGTGTCGTCGCCGAGCGTGGCGGCGACGTCGCGGTCGGGCGCCACCTGGCGCAGCAGCCTGCGGAACTCCTCGGGGACGACGAAGAAGCAGTCGGCCTTCGTACCCGCCGACCCCGCCTCCGCCGTCTCCGCGAACGCGTGCCAGGCGATCAGCAGCCGCGCCCCGCAGTCGCCCAGGTAGGCCGCGATCTCCCGCCGCTTCAGCAGCGGGTCGAGCGGCACCACCACGGCCCCGATCCGCAGCACCCCGTAGTAGACCACGCCGAACTCGGGCACGTTCGGCAACATGATCGCGACCCGGTCGCCGGGGCCGATCCCGCGGCAGCGCAACAGCCCCGCGAGCCGGGCGCTCAGCTCCGACAGAGCTCCGTACGTGAGCTCCGCCTCGTCCAGCGTGAGAACCGCCCTGCCGCCGAGCCGCTCGGCGGTGGTGAGGAGCCGGTCAGCGAGGTTCATGGAAAGACCGTACGTCCGCTCTCCCACGCCCCTCATTGGTCGCGGTGGCCAGTCTTTCCCGGCCGGAATTGGTCGGCAGAGAGTCCTGGAGAGCGATCGCGACGAGCAGATCGACGAGATCGTTGATGGAGCGCAGGCTCCGGCCCGTGCGCTCCTGGATCCGGCGCATGCGATATTGGGCGGTGTTGGGATGGATCTGTAACCGTTCGGCCGCGGCCCGCAGGTTGAGGTCGGCGGCGGCGAACGCCCTGATCGTGGCCGTGAGCACGCCGCCGCGCGCGCGGTCCTCCGACAGCAGCGCCGTGATGCGCGGATCGACCAGGTGACGGGCGGTGTCGTCGGCCTTCAGCGCCAGATACTGGAACGGCGTGATCCGCGGCAGCGCGGCCACGCCGCCCTCCTCCGGCACGAAGTCCAGCACCGCCCTGGCCTCCTGGTAGGCCTGCGGGATCTGCGCCGGGCCCGCCGCCACGGTGCTGATGCCCATGGCCAGCCTGATGCCCTCGCCCGCCAGGCTCTCCAGCACCCCCTGCAGCCGGTCGCAGAGCCCACCCGGGTCGGCGCCGGGGCCGAGCACGGGGATCGCCACGATCTCCGACTGGCGCACGACCGACAGCGTACGGGTGCCGTTGCCGCCGGTCCTGGCGATCGCCGCGCAGGCCGCGTGGCGGGCGTCGGCGCCCCGGTCAGGGCCCGTCGTCACCGCCGAAGGCGAGCCGACCAGCACCGCGGTCACGACGAGCAGCGGCGTGCGCGACGCCAGGCCGTGCGCCTGCGCCGCGGCCAGCTGCCTGCCGCGCGTCGGCACGCCGCCCACCAGCAGCGTCTCCAGCAGGTCACGGCTCTCGCGGACCGCCTCGGCGGCGGCGTACTGCTGGAACTCCATGTACGCGTTGGCCGCGTGCGTGCTGGCGAAGTCGCAGTAGCGCATCAGCGGGGACGCCAGCGACAGCGCCGCCTCGCGACCGGCCGGCGTGTGCCCGGCCCGGTCGACCACCGACTGCCAGAACACCTGCTGCCCGACCCGGAACGCGTTGATGTAGTCGGCCAGCGCCACCCCCGCCCTGGCCCGGCGCATCGCCGCCCGCCGGGTGAAGGCGATGTCCTCGAACGTGACCGTGCGCTCCTCCAGCAGCACGGCCAGCTTGGCGCGGTAGTGCTTGACCACCTGGTCGCGCACGTCCGCGTGGAAGTCGGGGCCCTGCGCCGCGTAGGCGGGGATCTCGTCCCGCATGGTGGCGAGCGCGGCGGCGGCCAGGGACGGGAGGTCGCCGAGGAGTTCGGAGAGGATGCGCGCCCGTTGCGCGCGGACCGCCTCCGCACCAGTGAGCGTTTCCGTGCTGGAACCACTGGACATGCCGGGATGATCCATGGCCATCGGCGGGCGGTCAACGGGTCGTAACCGGTATGAGACCCACGCTGTGCTCAGAGGACAACTCGCCTGAGACATCTTGGGTCACCGTGCCCAATGCGGCGCTTCGCGGCCGGATCCTACGCTGAGCCCAACTTCAGAACATTGTTCTCCAGGAGGCCGGATGCTGGAGGTACACGATCTTACCGTTCGCTTCGGGGGCATCACGGCGCTGGACGGCGTCGGCTTCGACGTGGGGCGCGGCGAGATGGTGGGGCTCATCGGGCCGAACGGCGCCGGCAAGACCACCCTGTTCAACTGCCTGACCCGGCGGTACGCCCCCGGCTCGGGGACGATCACGTACGAGGGCGGCGACCTGACGGCCGTGGCCCCGCACGCGGTCGCCGGGCTCGGCATCGCCAGGACGTTCCAGAACCTCGGCCTGTTCCCGCGCCTGTCCGTACGCGACAACGTGCTCGTCGGCGCGCACCACCGGGGCCGGGCCGGCTTCCTGTCGGCCGGGCTGCGCCTGCCGGGCGTGCGCCGCGAGGAGCGCGCGCTGCGCGCCGACGCGGACGGGGTGCTGGAGCGCCTCGGCCTGACCGGGGTGGCCGGGCATCCGGCGACCGGGCTGCCGTTCGGGACGCTCAAGCGGGTCGAGCTGGCCCGCGCGCTCGTCGGCCGGCCCCGGCTGCTGCTGCTCGACGAGCCGGTGAACGGCCTCAACGCGGCCGAGGTCGAGGAGTTCGCGACCACGCTGAACGCGCTGCGCTCCGAACACGACCTGACCGTCATCGTCGTCGAGCACCACATGGGGTTCGTCATGGGGATCTGCGAGCGCATCGTCTGCCTGGACTTCGGCCGCAAGATCGCCGAGGGCCCGCCCGCCGAGGTGCAGCGCGATCCCGGCGTCATCGAGGCCTACCTGGGGACGGCGCCATGACGGATCTGGTGGTGGAGGAGCTGACCGCCGGATACGGCGACGCCCGCGTGCTGCACGGCGTGAGCCTGACCGTCGGCCAAGGGGAGATCTGCGCGATACTCGGGCCCAACGGCGCGGGCAAGACCACGCTGCTCCGGGCGCTGTCCGGCATGATCAGGGCGCGCGGCACGGTCACCCTGGGCGGCGCCGACCTGACCGGGCGCTCGCCCGACACGCTCGCCCGGCAGGGCATCGCCCACGTCCCCGAGGGGCGAGGCACGTTCATGCCGCTCACCGTCGAGGAGAACCTGCGGCTCGGGGCCTACGTCCGCAGGCGCGGGGCCGGCGTGGAGGCCGACCTCGACCGCATCCACGGCTATTTCCCGGTGCTGAAGACCCGGCTCAGGCAGGCCGCGGGCAGCCTCAGCGGGGGCGAGCAGCAGATGCTGGCCATCGGCCGGGCCCTGATGTCGCGCCCCCGGCTGCTGCTGCTCGACGAGCCGTCGCTCGGCCTGGCTCCGCTGGTCACCCGGGAGTTGTTCCGCATCGTCCAGGCCATCAACGCAGAGGAGCGAACCACCGTGGTCGTCGTCGAGCAGAACGCCCATCTCGCCCTCGGCATCGCCCAGCAGGCGCACGTCCTGGAGACCGGGCGGATCGTCCTGTCGGGCACGGCCGAGGAGATCAGGGCCGACGAGCAGGTCGCCCAGTCCTACCTCGGGTACCGGGTGTAGCCGATGGCCGGATTTCTGCAACAGCTCGTCCAGGGGCTCGGCGCGGGCGCCATCTACGCCAGCCTGGCGCTGGCCCTCGTGCTGATCTACCAGTTCACCGGCATCGTGAACTTCGCCCAGGGCGAGCTGGCCATGTTCTCCACCTACGTCGCCTGGCAGCTCACGGCCGCCGGGCTGCCGTTCTGGCTGGCGCTGGTGATCACGCTGGCGGTGTCGTTCGCCGGCGGGATGCTCATCGAACGGTTGATCATCCGGCCCGTCGAGGGCGCGCCCGAGCTGACCCTGGTGATCGTCACCGTGGGGCTGTTCATCTTCGTCAACGCCGCCGCCGGGTGGATCTGGACGTTCCTCATCAAGGACTTCCCGAACCCGTTCCCCGCAGGCGCGCTGGAGGCGGGCGGGATCACCGTGAGCTTCTCCACGCTCGGCGTGCTGGCCGTCGTGGGCGTCGTCATGGGGCTGCTGTACCTGCTCTTCCGGCACACCAAGATCGGGCTCGGGATGCGAGCCGTGGCCGCCCACCCCGAGTCCGCGCGGCTGGTCGGCATCCGGGTGGGCCGGACGCTCGCGCTCGGGTGGGGGCTCGCCTCGACCGTGGGCGCGGTGTCGGGGGTGCTCGTGGCGCCGCTGCTGTTCCTCGAGCCCAACATGATGGGCGGCGTCCTCATCTACGCGTTCGCGGCGGCGACGCTCGGCGGGTTCGACAGCCCGCTGGGCGCGGTCGCCGGCGGCCTGATCGTCGGCGTCGCAGAGACGCTCGCCGGGGCGTACGTCGGGTTCATCGGATCCGACCTCAAGGTGGGCGTGCCGCTCGTGATCATTCTCGGTGTCCTGCTGCTGCGGCCCCAGGGCCTGTTCGGGCGAGCGGTGGTGGAGCGGGCATGAGCGAAGCCACGAACGCCGCCCGGGCGCGGACCGTCACGCCGCCCCCGCCCCCCGCGCCGCGGCCCGCGGAGTGGTGGCGGTCGGCGCGCCGGCGGTGGGGCGCGGCCGCGCTGCTCGCCGCGGCCGCCTGCTACGCGCCGTTCCAGCTGGTGCCGTTCCACGTCTTCCAGCTCACGATGGTGCTGATCTACGCGGTCGCGCTGCTCGGGCTCAACCTGCTGGTCGGACACGCCGGGCAGATCTCGCTGGGCCACGGCGCGTTCTTCGCCGTCGGCGCCTACACGGCCGCCATCCTGCTCGAACACCAGGCCCTGCCGTACCCGCTGACCCTGCCCGCCGCGGCCGGGGCGGCGTTCCTGCTCGGCCTGGCGTTCGGGGTGCCGGCCATGCGGCTGCGCGGCCTCTACCTCGCGCTCGTGACGCTCGCCATCGCGATCTTCCTCGTCCCGCTGCTCAAGCGGTTCGAGGAGCTGACCGGCGGCTCGATGGGGCTGACGCTCGCCAAGCCCGCGCCGCCCGCGTGGAGCGGCCTGGCCGAGGACCAGTGGCTGTACTTCCTCACCCTGGCCGTCGCCGTCGCCGCGTTCCTGCTCTGCGCCGGACTGCTGCGCTCGCGCGTCGGCCGGGCGCTGCACGCCATCAGGGACAACGAGGGCGCGGCCGAGGTCATGGGCGTGCGGCTGTCGGTCCACAAGACGCTCGCCTTCGCCTGGAGCGCCATGTTCGCCGGGACGGCCGGCTGCGTCTACACGTGGGTGATCGGGTTCGTCTCGCCCGACTCGTTCACCGTCAACCTGTCGATCACGCTGCTGGCCGGCCTGGTCGTCGGCGGGCTCGGCTCGCTGTCGGGGCCCGTGCTCGGGGGCTTGTTCGTGATGTTCGTGCCCAGCCTCGCGCAGGACATCAACGACGCCGCGCCCGGCGTCATCTTCGGCCTGCTGATCATCGCGGTGATGTACGTGGCCCCGACGGGGCTGGCCGGGCTGGCCGGGCGCTTGATCAGGAAGATTCCCCGGAAGGAGTAAGAGGGATGCGAGTATCTGCGATCGGCTGTACGGCGCTGCTCGTGCTCGCCGTCGCCGCATGCGGGGGACGGGACCAGGGCGGTGCCACCGGCACGGCCACGTCGGGCGGCCAGTGCCAGGGGCAGCAGACGACCGGCATCACCGACACGAGCATCAAGCTGGGCGGCATCTACCCGCTGTCCGGCCCCGCCTCCGCCTACGGGGACATCCCCAAGGGCATCAAGGCGTACTTCGACTACGTCAACGCCGAGAAGAACGGCATCGGCGGGCGCAAGGTCGAGTTCGTCGTCCGAGACGACGGCTACCAGCCGCCGAAGGCCGTCGAGGAGGCCCGCAGGCTGGTCGAGCAGGAGCAGGTGTTCGCCCTGTTCCAGACGCTCGGCACGCCGTCGACCACGGCGACCTGGGACTACACCAACCAGCGCAAGGTGCCGCAGATCTTCGTCGCCACGGGCGCGTCGAAGTGGGGCGCCGACACCCAGCACCCGTGGACCATCGGCTGGCAGCCCAACTACATCTCCGAGGCCCGCGTCTACGCCCAATACCTCAAGCAGGAGAAACCGGACGCCAAGGTCGCCGTCCTCTACCAGAACGACGACTTCGGCGAGGACCTGCTCGGCGGCTTCAAGCGGGCCATCGAGGGCACCCAGGTCAAGGTCGTGGCCGAGCAGAGCTACGAGGTGAGCGACCCGAGCGTCGACCCGCAGATGCGCAACCTCGCCCAGTCGAAAGCCGATGTGTTCCTGAACGTCACGACGCCCAAGTTCGGCTCGCAGGCGCTGGCCGCCGACGCCAAGAACACCACATGGAACCCGCTGCACATCGTCAACAACGTCGCCGCCTCGATCACCGTGCTGAAGCCCGTCGGCTTCGAGAACGTCCAGGGCATCGTGTCCAGCACGTACTACAAGGACCCGAACGACCCGACGTGGCAGGACGACGCGGAGATGAAGCTCTACAAGCAGAAGATGGAGCAGTACGCGCCGGGCGCCGATCCCAACGTGCCATACCACACCTTCGGCTGGGCCGTGGCCAGCAGTTTCCACAAGGCCATGGAGGCGGCCGCCTGCCCGACCCGCGAGGGGCTGCGTGACTCCGTGCGCGACATGAAGGGGATCGCGGTCGACATGCTGCTGCCCGGCGTGACGATGGACACCGCGCAGGGCGACGGGTTCCCGATCGAGTCGATGCAGCTCATGGAGTTCAAGGGCGAGCGGTGGGAGCTGTTCGGCGAGGTGATCGACACGCGCAAGGAATTCGGGCCCCTGACCAACTGACCTGTCAGGTCGCGGCGGCGATCGTGCCCGTCGCGACCAGCCGGTCGACCGCCTCGGAGATGGCCTCGAGCGCGGTGTGGCGGGGCCGGTGGCCCAGCAGCCGCGCGGCCTTCTCCATGCTGCAGTGCGGGCTGTGCGCGATGTGGTCGTACGTCACCCGGGCGTCGTCCTCCGTCACCGTGCCGCGCCACTGCTCCCACGGCAGGTAGGCGGCCTTCTGCCGGCCGTACTCGGCGATCGGCCGGCGCGGCCGGTCCTCGGTCGTCGGCACCCGCGTGCTGGGGCCGTGCACCCAGATCGTCCCGCAGTGCAGGAACTGCCGCACCCGCCCGTCCAGCGCCTGCGCGAGGTGCCTGGCGCTCGCCTCCGTGAAGCAGATCAGGTCGATGACGACGTCGCCGTCGAGCTCCGCGACGCGCCGCCCGAACGAGCCGTCGGCCTCCTCCGCCGTCCGGTCGGCGGTGACCTGCTCGACCTGCCGCCAGGCGGCGTGCGGCGTGTAGGGCTGCCGCTCGCCCCGGCTCACGGCGACCACGTCGTGGCCCGCGTCGACGAGCCGGGGAATGAGATAAGTGCCGATGTGCCCGCTGCCGCCGATCACCACTACGCGCATGCGCACAGCGTAGACCTCCACGGCGAGCCGGTCATCGTCGCCTTGGGCGGCCCAGATACGCTCCTGATGTCCAGTTTCGGAGGTTAAGGGCTTGTCGGGGGTTGTCGCGGCGTTCGTCGCTCTGGTGTCCGTTGCCGTGCTCGGTTACCTCGTCGGCTGGGGCGGGCTCCTGCGGGCCAGCGACGAACTGGTCCTGTCGCGGCTGGCGTTCTTCGTGGCGACGCCCGCGCTGATGTTCGCCACCGTGTCGCGGGCGGACCTGGGCTCGCTGTTCTCGCCGGTGCTGCTGACCCAGATCGTCGCCGTGGCGTGCGTGCAGCTCGCGTACGTGCTGGTGGCGCGGATGATCTGGCGCAGGGACGGGCGCGAGTCGACGATCGGCGCGCTCGCCGCGTCCTACGTCAACGCGGGAAACCTGGGCATCCCCATCTCGATCTACGTGCTCGGCGACGGCGCGCTCGTCGCGCCCATCCTGCTCTTCCAGATCCTCGTGCTCACCCCGGTCTCCTTCCTCGTCCTCGACAAGGGGGCCAGGTCGGTCCGGGCGGTGCTGCTGCTCCCGCTGCGCAACCCCCTCACCGTCGCCTCGCTGCTCGGGCTGGCGTTCGCGCTGACCGGGACCTCGCTGCCGGTCACCTTCATGCGCCCGATCGAGCTGCTCGGCGGCGCGGCCGTGCCCGTCGCGCTGCTCGCCTACGGCCTCAGCCTGTACGGCTCCCGGCGCGCGCCCGCGACCTCGGAGGACGGCGGCGTCGGGAAGGAGGTCTTCCTGGTGATCGCGCTCAAAGCGTTCGTCCAGCCGGGCATCGCCTACCTGACCGCCCGCCTCGCCCTCGGGCTGGAGGGCGGCGACCTGCTGGCGGCCACCCTGTTCGCCGCGCTGCCCACGGCGCAGAACATCTACGTGTACGCGGTCACGTACGACACCGGGCGGCGGCTCGCCCGCAGCGCCGTGCTGCTGACCACGGGGTTGTCCATCCCGATCATGACGGCGATCGGCGCGGCCCTGGGCTGACCGCGCGGCCACGCGGGGGCCGGCCCGCGCGGTTCTGGCTCACCCCCGGCCGCAGCGCTCGCGCAGGGTCGCGACGCCGTCGCCGTCGAGCTCGTCGCAGTGGGCGGTGCGCCCGGTGATCGCCATCACCAGAGCCAGCGTGGTGCCGGAGACGAGCGGCCCGGAGCCGGTCGCGAAAGGACCGTCGGTCGCCTCCAGCCGCAGGCCGCCGATCCGTCCCTTGGCGAGCACGACGAGATCGGAGCCCTGGTAGTAGCGCGCCACGCGGGTGAGCGTACCGATCGGGTGGTCGCGGCGGATGCCCAGCGGCCGCCTGATGTCCTCCCCGTGCACGACCGTCTCGCCGAGCATCGCGATGGCGGGGAGCGGCGGCGAGGTCGTGCTCGTGACGGCGCGCCGGAAGCCGTCCAGCGTGTCCTTCGGGGTCGCGCCCAGGTGCTCGGCCAGCCGCATGGCCACCTGCTTGTCGAAGTCGAACCTGCAGCGGATCACGCCCGCCAGCCACCGCAGGGGAGTGAGGCTCGCCCCGGACGTGAGGTGGGCGAGCACCTCGCGCACGGTCAGCCCGGCGCACAACGACGGCGTCGCCCACTGCTCTTCGGTCAGATCCGCCAGATCCGCCGCGAGCGCCGCCCGCTCGGCGTGGATCAGCGGCCAGGCGTCTTTACCGTGCTTCGTCATCGTGGGTGCTCTCCTGCTGTGGGGTCCGCCGGGAACCGGCTCGTACGGAGAGAGGACTCCCGGACGCGGACAAAGTCATCGCTGCCCCCGGCCATCGCATCATCGCCATCTGAGGGCAAAAGGGATCTTAGGCGTGAAACGTATATTTCACCGCGCGACCCAGGGAGAACATTTACGTATATGCGTATGATCGCTCTAGAGGGTGCCCGCCCCGGTTGTTACGGTTCTCGCGATACCGCGACTATCCAGGGGGTTTCATGGGCGATTCCTCGACCGTTCCGCTGCACATGCGGCGGGTGGGGTTCGATCCCGCGCCGGAGCTGACGGCCGCGCGCGACGACGAGCGGGTCAAGCGCATCACCACATCGTTCGGCGACGAAGCCTGGCTCGTGACCCGCTACGCGGACGTACGCGAGGTGCTGGGCGACTCCGAGCGGTTCAAGATCGCGCCGCAGGGCATCGCGCGGCTGCCCGGATCACCGAAGATGACCGAGGAGCAGCGGGCCAAGGTGCGCGCTGGCAACCTGCTCGGCGTCGACCCGCCCGAGCACACCCGCCTGCGCAGGATGCTCACCGCCGAGTTCACCATCCGCCGCATGCGCCGGCTCGAACCGCGGATCAAGCGCATCGTGGACGACCACCTCGACGCCATGGAGGCCGCAGGCTCGCCCGCCGACCTGGTGTCATCGTTCGCGCTGCCGATCCCGTCGCTGGTGATCTGCGAGCTGCTCGGCGTCCCGTACGAGGACCGCGAGACCTTCCAGCACCGCACCAGCAGGATGCTGGACATGACGGTGCCGGGCGAGGAGCGGCTGCGCATGCAGTTCGAGCAGCGCGCCTACATGGAGCAGCTGGTCACCCGCATCCAGGCCGACCCCGGCGAGGAACTGCTCGGCATGCTGGTCCGCGAGCACCCCGACGACCTGACGACCGACGAGCTCGTCGGCATCGGCGGCCTGCTGCTGTTCGCCGGGCACGAGACCACCTCCAACATGCTCTCCCTCGGCACGCTCGCCCTGCTGCGCCACCCCGACCAGCTCGAACTGCTGCGCAAGGAGCCCGAGCGCATCGACGCCGCCGTCGAGGAGCTGCTGCGCTGGCTCAGCATCGTGCACTCCGGCACCACCAAGATCACGACGACCGAGGTCGAGATCGGCGGCCAGACCATCGGGCCGGACCAGCTGGTGATCTGCTCGCTGCCCTCCGCCAACCGCGACCCCGAGCTCATGTCCGGCGCCGACACGTTCGACATCACACGGGGGGCGCCCGGCCACCTCGCCTTCGGCCACGGCGTACACCACTGCCTCGGCGCCCCGCTGGCCCGCATGGAGATGCGCATCGCGTTCCCCGCCCTGCTCCAGCGCTTCCCCGAGCTGCGCGTCGCCGACTCGGGCACGAACTTCCGCTCCTTCAGCGTCGTGTACGGCATGACCGCGCTGGAGGTCGCCTGGTAAGCGCCCCTTCACCGGCGTTGGGAAAGTGTCGGCCCGGCCGGATACCGTGCAAGCGTCATGGCCCAGGACGTCACGTCGCACGAGCTGATCGGCAGGGAGCACCCCGCCGCGCTGCTGCGTGCCGAAATCTCGAGGGCGGTCGGCAGCCACGGCGGCCTGGTGCTGGTCACCGGCGAGGCCGGCATCGGCAAGACCACGCTCGTCACCAGCGCGGCCGGCGAGGCCAGACGGCAGGGCGCGCTGGTCGTCGGCGGCGTCTGCTGGGATTCCGCCAGCGCGCCCGGCTACTGGCCGTGGGTCCAGGTCATCAGGGCGCTGCGGCGGGTCGCCGAGCCGCAGGAGTGGGCGGCGGCCGAGGAGGCCGCGGGCGGCAGCCTGGCCGCGCTGCTCGGCGAGGCGCCGGGCAGCGAAACCCCTGACGGCTTCCGGCTCTACGACGCGGTCACCTCCGCCCTGGTCGCGCTGTCCCAGCGGCGCCCTGTGGTGATCGTCATCGACGACCTCCACGTGGCCGACCCGGCCTCGCTGCGGTTGCTGGAGTTCGCGGCGCAGCAGACCTGGTTCGAGCGGCTGCTGCTGATCGGCACCTACCGCGACGCCGAGGTCGAGCCGGTCGACCATCCGCTGCGCGACCTGCTGTCGCCGCTCGTCGCCAGGGCCACCACCATCACGCTGACCGGGCTCGACCTGGCGGGCGTCCAGTCGCTCATGGCCCGCACAGCCGGCCACGAGCCGCCGGCCGACCTGGCCGCGGAGGTCCACCTGCGCACCGGCGGCAACCCGTTCTTCGTCGAGCAGACCGCCCGGCTGTGGCGCAGCGGCGGCTCGGCCGGCGCCGTCGCGCCCGGCGTGCGCGACGCGCTGCTGCGCCGGCTGTCGCTGCTGCCCCGGCCCGTGTCCGAGCTGCTGCCCGCCGCGGCCGTGCTCGGCAACGAGTTCCACCGCCAGGTGCTCGCCGCCGTCGTGGCCGCCCCCGTGGCCCACATCGACCGCCTGCTGGAGCTGGCCGTGGTGGCCAGGCTCGTGGTGGCCAAGGGCGGCGGCGTGTTCGCCTTCGCCCACGACCTGGTGCGCGAGACGCTCTACGACTCGCTCGACGACCCGCGCGACCTGCACGGCGCGGTCGTCGCCGCCCTCGACGGCTCGTCCGGCCTGGCGGGCAGGCTGCTCCCGAGCGACCGGGCGAGGCACGCCCGGCTCGCCGGCGACCGCGTCGACGCGGAGCGGGCGATCGACCTCACGCTCGCCGCCGCCCGCGACGCGGGGAGCCGGCTGGCGGGCGAGGAGCAACTCGCTCACCTTCGCCGGGCCTATGACCTGAGCGCCACCGCCCATCCGCGCAGGCGCACCATGATCGCCCTCGACCTGGGCAGAGAGCTC
Source organism: Nonomuraea sp. B5E05 (assembly GCF_039880665.1). Classification (NCBI taxonomy): domain Bacteria; kingdom Bacillati; phylum Actinomycetota; class Actinomycetes; order Streptosporangiales; family Streptosporangiaceae; genus Nonomuraea; species Nonomuraea sp. B5E05. The sequence goes on along the minus strand of NZ_JBDPMJ010000006.1, from coordinate 192,505 downwards.
GCCCACGTCGGCGAGCGGGAGGAGGCCCGGCGGCTCTTCGACGAGGCCGCCGCGCTCGCCCGCGACCTCGACGACCCCGAGCCGGCCGCCCGCGTCGCGCTCACGCTCCACGCCCACTACGGCCTCGACCAGTCCCTCGACCTGCTCAGAGCGGCACACGCCAGGCTCGTCGGCGACTCGGTGCCCGACGAGCGGCTCGCCCTCGACCTGATCTTCCACCTCGCCGCCCACGCCAGGCAGGGCGGCGACGACGAGGTGCTGACGTTCAGCCTGTGGGCCCAGCACGACATCATCTGGGGCCCCGGCACGGCGGGTGAGCGGGTGGCGCTGACCGGCGAGCTGATCGGCGTGGCCCGGCGCACCAACGACCCCGAGCTCGAGCACTTCGCCACCGCGCTGCGCTGGGTCGCCATGATCGAGCAGGGCGACCCCCGCTACTTCGACCACTTCCACGACTACGCCGCGCGGAGCCGGCGCAGCGGCCAGTCAAACCTCGCCAAGACCGCCGACATCGACGCCGGCATCCTGGCGGCCCTCGCCGGCCGCTTCGCCGAAGCCGAGTCGCTGTTGCCCGAGATCCGCGGGTTCTCCCACCACGAGCACTACACGTCCATGATCAACCACTATCTCTGGGCGCTCCTGTCGCTGCAGGGCCGCGTCGCGGAGCAGCAACACGTGCTTCACGACCTCAGAGGCGGCGAGCACCCCTGCGTCGCGGTGCTGGAGGCACTGACCGCCCTGCAGGCCGGCGACCTCGACCTGGCGCTTCGCCACTACGCCGACGGCGAGCCGCGCCAGCGCATGGCCAGGCCGCTGTGGTTGCGCTTCCAGGCGCAGATCGCCGCGGCCACCCGTGACCCCGACGTGTGCGCGCAGGCCAGGGCCGCGCTGGAGCCACACCGGGGGCGATGGGCCGTGGCGCTGTTCGGCTGGGACATCAGCGGGCCCTACGATCTCTGGCTGGCCATGGTCGACGCCGCCGAAGGGCGGTGGGGTGCCGCCGTCGAGGGGTTCACGGCAGCCTGGCGCTCCGCCGACCTGATGCAGGCTCGGCCATGGTCCGTGCTCGCCCGCGCCCACCTGGCCGACACCCTTCTCGCACGGGGCGCGCCCGGCGACGCGAGCACGGCCGCCGACCTGCTCGACGCGGTGCGCGCGGAAGCCGCCGAGCTCGGCATGCACCACGTTCCCGACCCCGCCACTTCCCCGTTCGCCGTAGCCGCGACGGACGACATGGTCGGCGGAGAGACCGGGAGGGACAGCGCGGCCGGCGCGGACCGTGCGGTCGGCGGGGAGCCCAGGGGGGTCTCGGCGGACGGTGGGGTCGGCGGGGAGTTCAGGAGGGACGGCGCGGTCTGGGCGCTGGTTTTCGCGGGGCGGGTCGCCCACGTGCCCGACGCCAAGGGCCTGCGCGACCTGCACACGCTGCTGAGCCGCCCCGGCGACGACGTGCCCTCCGTACGTTTGCTCGCCCCGGAGGGCGGCGATGAGGTCGTGGCGGCCCGGCGGATGGGCGGCGACGACGTGCTCGACGACCAGGCCAGGACCAGCTACCGGCGCCGCCTGGCCCAGCTCGACGAGGAGATCGACCGGGCTGTCGAGCTGGGCGACGACCGGCGGGCGGCCGAGTTCGACCGGGAGCGGGCCGCGCTGCTGGAGGAGTTGCGGGCCGCGGCCGGTCTGGGCGGGCGCACGCGGCGGCTGGGCGACGAGGCGGAGCGGGCCCGCAAGACCGTCACCGCCCGGATTCGCGACACGCTGCGCAAGCTCGACCACGCCCACCCCGAGCTGGCCGCCCACCTGCGCGCCACCGTCTCGACGGGCTCCACCTGCCGCTACCAGCCGCACGACGCCATCCCCTGGCATCTCTGAAGGTGGATCCTGAGCCCTTCCGGATGTGTCAGCGGTCCACTGTGACCACGATCTTGCCGAACTGGGTGTTGGACTCCATGTGCCGATGCGCCTGCACGATCTCCTCCAGCGGGAACACGCGATCCACCACCGGCAGGAACGCTCCGCTCCGCAGCCCCGAGGCGACGAACGCGGCGGCGCGGCGCAGCCGCTGCGGGTCCCTGGCGATTTCCAGCATCGTGTACGAACGCAGGTTCAGGGCGGGCATGCCCAGGTCGAACCCGGGATACGGGGTCGGCTGCCCGCTGAGCGCACCCCACAGGAACAGCGTCCCGCCTGCCGCGACCGCCCGGGCCAGCTCGACCACGCCCGGACCGGCGACGGCGTCGAAAACGTATCGGGCGCCCTGGCCGCCGGTCAGCTCCCGCACGCGTTCGGTCACGTCCTCCTCGTCCGCGACGATGACCTCCGCCGCGCCCTCGTCGATCAACTGCCGGGCCTTGGCGCGGCTGCGGGTGACGGCCACCGGGACGGCGCCCAGGCGGTCGGCGGTGCGGATCGCGGCCAGGCCGACGCTGCTGGAGGCCGCGTTCACCACCGCCACATCCCCCGCCCGCATGCGGCCGATCTCCACCATCGCGCCGTAGGCGGTCAGGTAGGGCATCCACACGGCCGCGCCTGTGACGGCGTCCACCTGGTCGGGGCGGTGCAGCAGCGCGGTGGCCGGCACGATCGCCCGCTCGGCGTAGACGCCGTAGTCGTTCTGGGAGAAGTTCGGTACGACGCTGACCGGCTGTCCTTGCTCGAAGCCGGTCACCCCCGGGCCGACCGCCTCGATCGTGCCGGCGGCCTCGGAGCCGAGCCTGGCGGGCAGGCGCTTGACCGGTTCGATGTAGTGGCCGCTCCTGAACAGGGCCTCGGCCCTGTTGACGCCGATCGCCTCCACCCGGATGCGCGCCTCGCCGTGTCCGGGCTCACCCGGGTCCAGGTCCTCCAGTCTCATCACCTCGGGTCCACCGAGTTCGTGGAACAGCACGGTCCTGGCCATGTGAAGCCCCTTGAAGTACGACGATCATCAAACTTTGATAGCCATCGTACTATGGAGGGATGGAACGTACACCGCCCCACCCAGAGGTGGGGCAGTTCGACCTGCAGCGAGTGCTGGAGGCGCTCGTGGACCCGGTCCGCCGGAGCATCGTCGCGCAGCTCGACGCGGCGGGCGAGGACATCGCCTGCGGCGCCTTCGACATCGCCGTCAGCAAGTCCACCGCCACCCACCACTTCAAGGTGCTGCGCGAGGCCGGCCTGATCCGGCAGTACTACGTGGGCACCTCGCGCATGAACACGCTGCGCCGCGCCGAGATGGACGGGGTGTTCCCCGGCCTGCTCGACGCCATCACTCCCAGGAGCGCGCCGCGCCACCGCCCAACGGCAGCCGCCCCTTCGCGCCCGGCCACCCCCTACTTGCGGTTGTAGAGCCGCATCGTCAGCGTGCCGAACACGGCGATGAGCAGCACCGACGCCACCAGGACCCACGTGAGCTCTCCCAGGTCGGGGGTGCCCGCCATCAGCGACCGTACGGACGCCACCAGGTGGGTGATCGGGTTGGCGTTCACGAACACCTGCAGCCACCCCGGCATCGTGGCCGGCTGGACGTACACGTTGCTCAGGAAGGTCAGCGGCATCAGGACCAGCATGCTGATCCCCATCACCGACTTCTCGCTGCGCAACATCAGCCCGAACATCGTCCAGATCCACGAGAAGGCGAACGAGAAGCCGAGCAGCAGCAGGATCCCGCCCACCACTCCGGCGAGACCGCCCTGTGGGCGGAACCCGAGCACCAGCCCCACCAGGAGGATGACCGTCGAGGCCATCGCGTAGCGCAGGATGTCGCCCAGCAGATAGCCGATCATGGTGGACGGGCGCCAGATGGGCAAGGTGCGGAACCGGTCGAAGACGCCCTTCTCGATGTCCTTGTTGACCTCCACGCCGGTGTACATGGTGATCATCACGACGCTGGTCACCATGATGCCCGGCAACAGGTACTGCAGATATTCGGTCGGCGAGCCGGCCAGCGCGCCGCCGAACAGGTAGGTGAACATCAGCGTCATCATCAGCGGGAACGCGGTCACGTCGAACAACTGCTCGGGCACGTGTTTGATCTTCAGCATGGCCCGCCAGCCGAACGTCATGGACGCCGACCACGCGCTCGGCCGCGGCGGTTTCGCCCCCGGAGCCAGCACGGTGCCGAGGATCTCGGCCGCGGGCGCGTACGTGGTGGTGGTCTCGGTGGTGGTGCTCATGCTGCCTCCTCGGTGGCGGGGCGGTCGGTGAGGGCGAGGAAGACCTCGTCCAGGCTGGGCTGGCCGAGGGAGAAGTCGTCGACGACGATGCCGGTCTCGGCGAGGCGGGCGAGGGCGCGCGAGGCCTGCTCGGCGGCGGCCGCCTCGCGTCCGTTGCCGGTGATGCGTGCGGTGAGGGCAACCGGGTCCGCGTCGAGGTAGACGGTCGCCTCCAGCGCCTCGGCCAGCACGCGCTCGGCGTCGGGCCGGGTGGCCGGGTCGCGCAGTCGTACGTGGACCGCGCCCGCGCCGACGGAGGACTTCAGCTCTCCCGGCGTGCCCTCGGCGATGAGCCTGCCCTGGTCGATGACCGCGATGCGGTTGGCCAGCCGGTCGGCCTCCTCCAGGTATTGCGTGGTGAGCAGCACGGTGGTGCCGTGGGCGACGACGATGCGGACGATGTCCCAGACCTGGTTGCGGCTGCGCGGGTCGAGGCCGGTCGTGGGCTCGTCGAGGAAGAGCAACTCGGGCGTGTTGAGGATGGAGGCGGCGATGTCGATGCGCCGCCGCATGCCACCGGAGTAGGTCTTGACCTGCCGTCCCGCGGCCTCCGTCAGCCCGAACGCCTCCAGCAGCTGCGCCGCCCGTTCCTTGGCTGCGGGTTTGCGGTGGCCGAGAAGGCGGCCGAGCAGGATCAGGTTCTCGGCGCCGGTCATCTCCTCGTCCACGGAGGCGTACTGGCCGGTCAGGCTCACCCGGCTGCGTACGGCTTCGGCCTCGCGCACCACGTCGTGCCCGAACACGGTCGCCTCGCCGCCGTCGGGCCGCAGCAGCGTGGCCAGCATGCGTACGGCCGTGGTCTTGCCCGCGCCGTTGGGGCCCAGCACGCCGTAGACGGCGCCGGCCGGCACCGCGAGGTCGAGGCCGTCCACGGCGCGCGTGCCGCCGAAGACCTTGACCAGGCCGGAGGTCTGTATCGCCAGATCTGGCATGGTGTTCCTTTCTGCTGTGTTCATGAGACGTACGGCTGGGCGCGCCTGCCCTGGCGCAGGGTCCTGCCCCACCAGGTGAGCTGGTCGAGCATGGCTCCGACGGCCCTGAGGCGGTCGTCGGTGTCGCGCGGCGTGCAGCCGTCGAAGTCGCCGCCGAGCAGATCGAGACCTACCCAGTCGCGCATGGTCACCGCGTGGAGGGCGCAGAAGACCGTGCGGAGTTGCTCGACGGCGTGGAAGCCGGTCGAGCCCGAGCCGTAGGACACGAACCCGACGGGCTTGGCCTGCCATTCGTCGTAGGCGAAGTCGATCGCCTGCTTGAGCGGGGCGGGGAAGCTGCGGTTGTACTCGGGGCCGACGACGACGAACGCGTCCGCGGCGCCGATGGCTGCGGCGAAGCGGCACATGGCCGGCGTCGCCTGCGCCGGGTAACGCGCGGGGAACGCGTAGCCGGCCAGGTCGAGCACGTCGACGGCGAGCTCCTCGCGGCGGCGGGCCCGCTCGGCGAACCAGCGGGCGATCGCGTCGCAGGCGCGGCCGGCCCGGGTGCTGCCGATGATGACCGCGACCCGCAGCGGGGTGCTCGCCATGGTGCCGCCTCCTTGCCGCGCCCTGTCCTTCACCCTTCAGGCGCCAGGCGGTCCGCTAGATCGGATCTAGCGGGGCGGGCACGGCGCGGCGGACCTGATGGTGTAGCCGACCCCGCGCACGGTGTGGATCATCGGAGGGCGGCGGGCGTCGATCTTGCGGCGCAGGTACGAGATGTACAGCTCGACGATGTTGCCCTGGCCGGCGAAGTCGTAGGCCCACACCCGGTGGAGGATCCGCGCCTTGCTGAGCACCCTCCCGGGATGGTGCATGAGGAGGCTGAGCAGCTCGAACTCGGTGGGCGACAGCCTGATCTCCACGCCCGCCCGGCGTACCTCGCGGGTTCTCTGGTCGAGCGTGAGGTCGCCGACCACGAGTGCGGGCCGGCGTACGGCCTCCGAGTGCACGTGCATGCTCGTGACGATGGCCTCCGTGTATGAGAGTTCGATGATGACGCTTTGGGAATTCGCTGTGAACGGCCCGTGTGACCAGGGCGTTTTCCCGCTGTGCTGCCCGAAATAGGCTTTCCGGCCTGCTGCCGGACGCTTTAGGGTGGCGTCGTGACCACTAACGTGATCTTGCTGAATGGTGGGTCCAGTTCGGGGAAGTCCGGCATCGCCCGGTGTCTCCAGGCGGTCCTGCCGGACCCATGGCTGGCTCTCAGTGTCGACACCCTGGTCGACGCGATGCCCGCCTCCATGCGGGCGTCGGAGTCCGGGATCGAGATCGCTCCGGACGGTGCGGTGAACGTCGGACCGGAGTTCGTGGCTCTGGACGCGGCGTGGACCGAGGGGGTCGCCGCCATGGCCCGTGCGGGTGCCCGGATCGTCATCGACGACGTCTTCCTCGGGGGAGAGTGGTCCCAGGAGAGGTGGCGGAAGGCTCTCGCCGGGCTGGACGTGTTGTGGGTCGGCGTCAGGTGCGAGAGCGCGGTCGCGGCCGGCCGCGAGATCGCTAGGGGAGACCGGCCCCAGGGCATGGCCGCCCTGCAGGCTGAGGTGGTCCACCAGGGTGTGACCTATGACCTGGAGGTCGACACCACCCGCACCGAGTCCCTGGAGTGCGCGCGGGTCATCGCCGCCCGCGTCGGCTGAGCGGGGGATCCCCGCCCTGGGAAGACACAGATGACCCCAGAGTGATCGAACTGTTACTCATAGTTACTATGGGTCGGGTTGGTGCACGTATGCAGCGTGCAGCCGCGGATCACTCCAGGGGGCTGAAATGACCGATGACACCCGGGCCGAGAAGATGGAGATCGACGCCGGGGAGACGGCGGTGGGGGGCGAGGCCACGCTGCTGCACTCCCAGGACGACCCGGCGGCCTCTGCGGCGGTCGACGAGGCGGTGGCGTCAGAGCTGCTGGAAGACGTCTCCGCCCGCACCGCGGCCGAGGCCAGGCGGGAGAGCGAGAGCCAGATCGCCGCACTCGCCGCGCACGATCAGGAGCGCGTACGCGGGCTCCAGCGCGACCTGAGCGCCATGGGCGCGGAGGTCTGGCCGGTGGCCAGGTGGTGGGGTTTCGAGATCCACCTCAACGAGAGCGCGGCGCTGCTGGCCTCCGAGATCGCCCAACCGGCAGGGGAGCTCTCGGGCACCGTGCTGGGCTCCTGGCTCGCCCGGATCGTCGAGCACTCGGTACGGGACAAAGCCGCCTGGATCGCCTCGGCCGCCCGGCCGTACGGGGTCCGGCTGGTCTCGCCGTGGACCGCGCCCGCCATGCTCGTCCCCGCCCGCGACGACGACAGGCCCGGCGGCGGCGCCCAGCTCTACTGGGCGATGCACGAGCCGGACGAGGGGTGGAGCGACGACCAGCCGTTCGTCGACCACTTCAGCGTGTCCGGGCCGGCCCTCGCGGAGTTCCAGGACCGCCTCTACCTGGCGCACCGCGGCGGCGACGGCGACTCCAGCCTGTGGTGGGCGGTCTACGACGCCGAGGAGGGCTGGAGCGAGGACCAGCGGTTCCCCGAGCACTTCAGCGACTCGGGGCCGGCGCTGGCCGCTTACGACGGGCAGCTCCACTGCGTGCACCGGGGCGCGGGCGACGACGCGTTGTGGTGGACGCGCTGGGACGGCACCCGCTGGACCCCCGACCAGAAGCTGCCCGGCCACGCCGGCTCCGCCGCCCCCGCGCTGGCCGCGTACGACGGGCAGCTCTACTGCGTGCACCGGGGCGCGGGCGACGACGCGTTGTGGTGGACGCGGTGGGACGGCGCCGAGTGGAGCCCCGACCGGCGGCTGCCCGGCCACTACAGCCGGTCGAACCCGGCGCTGGCCGTCTACCAGGGCCACCTCTACTGCGTGCACCGCGGCGCCGGCGAGGACGCGTCGTTGTGGTGGACGCGGTGGGACGGCGCCGAGTGGAGCCCCGACCAGAAGCTCCCCCGCCACCACGCCGCGGAGGGCCCGGCGCTGACCGTCTACAAGGACCGCCTCTACTGCGTGCACCGCGGCGACGCCGACCAGAGCCTGTGGTGGACCGCTTTCAACGGCTCCGGCTGGAGCATCGACCAGCGGCTGCCCGGCCACGACAGCGGCGAGGGCCCGGCCGTCATCGCCTACCGCGACAAGAACGCCACCCGCGACCAGCTCATGTGCGTGCACAGGGGCCGCCGCTGAAAACGCCGGGTGCCGGCCCGAGCCGGCACCCGGTGCGCGGGTCACCACCCCGCGAGCTGCTCCAGGAACCACTCGACCAGGGTCGGGGACACGCTGCTGTGCGCCGAGTTGCCGAGGTCGCAGCAGAACGCGTCCAGGAACGTCTCGTCCTTGGGCAGGTCGCTGAGGTCGCGGTAGAGCTCGGCCGGCCACTGGAAGGGGTCCCTGGCCAGGGCGACCGCGCTGACCACGGGGACGAAGCAGCTAGCGCGCAGGGGGTCGTCGATGGGCAGGCCCATCGCGTCGGCGAGCCGGCCCCACGAGTCGAGCGTGCCGCCCGGAGCGCCGTCGAACGCGGCCACGTGGCTGGTGGCGCTCGTCCACACCGGCCCGCCGAACCGTACGGTGCCGACGTTCTGCAGCTCGCCCAGGTCCGGCTGGATCCTGGCGGTGAGCTGCAGGGAGTCGTGGCGCAGGTCGAAGACCGGCGTGCCCGGCGGCAGGACGGGGCCCGTGCCGTTGCCGATCCCGTTGGCCATCCCCAGCTTGTACGGGCGCATCGGGAACCAGCCGACCCGGCGCAGGTCGTCGAGGAAGTCGGTGCGCAGCGTGCTGGCGGTCGTGACCGGGCCCGAGTAGTTTTCGTTCTCGACCCAGGCCCACAGCAGTTGCTGCGCGGCCGGGCTGCGGATCAGGTCGGCCTGGCCCGGCCCGTCGGAGGCCGGCTGGATCGACTCGTGCAGGTAGGCCAGCTGCTGGAGCACCAGTGGGATCCACGCGCCGAGGTGCGGCGTGTCGTAGGAGAAGTACTTGTCCGTCTGGTGGTCGATGCGCTCGCTCTCCATGCGGGCCAGCGCGTACCTGGTGATCATGCCGCCCATGCTGACGCCGCCGACGACCAGCGGATCGTCGCCCTGTCGCTCCTCGATGGCGCGCAGGACGCAGGTGACGGCGACGGCGGCGTTGGCCTGGATGTAGGTGTGGCGCTCGTCGAAGCCGAGCAGCACCACGTCGATGCCCATCATCCTGAGCTGGTCGAGGAACCCGGGGACGTTCTTCTGGTAGGGGGCGTTGAGGTGCAGCCAGAGTGCGTCGAGGTCGCTCGGCCCGTGGTCGAAGCCGTCGGCGATGATCAGCGGCCGCGACAGAGCCGTGTGCCCCTCCGCCAGGTGCACGGCGGCCCGGCCGGTGGCCGTGTGACCCTGGTACGGCTCGTCGCCCACCAGGTCCCAGACGAGGTCGGCCCTGGGCGCCTGGCCGTCGCGCTCGGGCGGCGTGGCGAACCAGACCCCCTGGCGCCCGAGCGCGTCCGCGATGCGCTGGACCTGGTCAGCGGAGAGAGTGCCCTCGATCCCCTCTGCCTTGGCCTCGACGTCGATTCTCGGTTCCTGGGACATGTGCTCGATCCTCTCGCTCATAGCGAAGCCCGCTGGGCCGCTGGCCTCACCCTACGGTCACTCATAGCGATATATCGAGCACATACGGTAGTGGCGCGACTTGTCCACAGGTCCCCTGGTTTCACCTCCTCCACTGGGGTAAACGCAGTGCTGAGGCCAAGCCGGGCACCCGTGCGGCGACGGCCGCCAAGCACTGTCGGCGAGGAGCCGCGATGTCACTCATCGATCCGGAATGCGTCCGTCAACTGCTGGACTCGCGCCACCAGGACGCCACGCTGGTCTACGTCCGCGGCGACTGCGTCGTGCTGCCGGCCGCCGAGGTGGACGACGCCCACCGGAGCCTGGTCATCGCCAGCCGCGACGAGGTGGCGGCCCAGTTTCCTGACGAAGGCCCGACCGACGAGACGCTGGAGGCCGTCGCGACCCGGCTGGACAACATCGTCAGAGACCTGGGCGCCTGACGCCGACGAGCCCGCCACCGCGCTGGGAGGCGGGTTGATCGCCCAGTGCCGCGAGGACCGCCGCCGGTGAGGAAGCACCCCCCGTGGTACTGGCTGGCTCCGCCGGGGGAGGAGGATCCCCCGGCGGAGGGAACTCCCGGCGGCCCGTCGCCGACAGGCTGATGGGCATGAAACGAACCATCGCGCTCGCCACCCCGATCGCCGCCCTCGCCCTGCTGGCCACCCCTGCCGGGGCTGTCACGGCCCCCGAGGCGCCCGCGTACTCCTTGCGTGGCAGCGCCTCAGGGACGCTGCCCGAGTCGTTCGGCCAGTGGGCGGGGGACAAGGTGCGCTTCACCATCGACGCCAGGAGTGACGGGGCCAGGACACGGGGCACCTTCGACGTGTTCCACGCGGGCAAGCCCGGCAAGCCGACCGTGGGCGACTTCCAGGGCAAGATCAGTTGCCTCGTCGCGGCCGACGGCATCGCGGTCGCCACCGGGGTCATCACCAAGGGTCACGTCACCATCGGCGACAAGCCGGCCATGGACGTGAGCGGCAAGAAGGTCTCCTTCACCGTGCACGACAAGGGGCGCCGCGACACCATGTTCTGGATGTGGGAGTTCCTGGGCGCGCCGATCAACGACTGCCAGGGCACGGTGCCGCTGTTCAAGCCGTCGAAGAGCAGCCTGAAGGTCAAGGGCTGACTGGTCCACTCAATCACCCCCGAACCGGTCTATGTGCGTGGTCCGATGGCCGCCTAGCCTCGGTCGTATGACGATGACGAGAAGGTCGGGGACGGTTCTGACGACCCTGGACCACCGGGTCCCGCCGTTCATCCCGCAGGGGGCGGAGATGATGACGGCGAAGGTCGAGTTGCCGCCGGGTGACCCTGGCACGCCGCCGCACCGGCACTCCGGGCCGGTCTTCGGCTACATGCTCGAAGGCGAGATGCTCTTCGAACTGGAGGGGGAGCCTGAACGGGTGATCAGGGCGGGCGAGGCGTTCTGGGAGCCCGGCGGAGACGTGATCCACTACCAGGCGGCCAACAACCTCAAGGACGCCTGGAGCCGGTTCGTGGTGGTGATGGCCGGCGTGCCGGGCGAGCCGATGCTCACCCTCGTGAACGAAGGCGAGATCGCCGCCCGCCGCGACCGCCGCGCGCCCAGGCCCGCGGAGGCATGATCATGCACGTCTTCCTTGCGGGCGCCACCGGCGTGCTCGGCCACCACGTCGTGCCGCGCCTGCTCGCCGCGGGCCACCGGGTCACGGCGCTGACCAGGGGCCGGCGACCGGTGCCTGACGGCGCCGCCGCCGTGCGCGGCGACGTCCGAGACGCGCAGGGCCTCGCCCTGGCGGTGCGCGAGGCCGCCCCCGACGTGATCATGCACCAGCTGACCGACCTGAGCGGCGGCGACCCAGCCGCGAACGCCGACCTCCGCAAAGTCGGCACCCGCAACATGGTCGACGCCGCGCTGGCCGCCGGTGTGCGCCGCATCGTGGCACAGAGCATCGCCTGGATGTACGAACCCGGTGACGCCCCCGCGGTTGAGCAGACCCCGCTCGACGCCGACGCCGAGGGCCTGCGGCGGGTCAGCGTCGACGGTGTGGTGGCGCTGGAGGACACGGTCCGCGAGCTGCCCGAATGGGTGGTGCTGAGATACGGGCTGCTGTACGGCCCCGGCACCTTCTACGAGCCCGGCGGATCGATGGCCGGGCAGGTTCGGCAGGGCGCGCTCGCGGCGGGCCGCGACGTCAGCAGCTTCGTCGAGACCGGGGATGCCGCGACGGCCGCCGTACAGGCGCTGGACTGGCCGACCGGGGCGGTGAACATCTGCGACGACCAGCCCGCGCCCGCCGCCGACTGGGTGCCCGCCTTCTGCCGGGCCGTCGGCGCCCCGCCGCCGCCCCGCCCGGACGCTCCGAGGAACCCGGCGGCGCGGGGCGCGGACAACCACTACGCCCGCAAGCACCTGGGGTGGGCGCCCGCCTATCCTTCATGGCGCGACGGTTTCGCCCGGGTGATCTCCAGAACGGACTGATCCTGGAACGCCGCCGGCTCGCCCCGGTCCACGGGGTCACGGTCCAACCGGCAGCGTGACCCCGGTCCGGCCGCGTGGCTCCACCGAGCGCGGGCGGCCGGCTCCTTACGCTGACGAGGTGGTGAGCGCGCAGAGGGTGTCCAGGGCGCGGCGCCAGTCGTGCCGGGGCGGCCGTCACGGGCGGAACACGGCCCTGACGCAGCCTTCCTGCTTCGTCTTGAACAGCTCGTAGCCCCTGGGCCCGTCCTCCAGGCGCATGGGGTGGGTGAGCAGCGGTGAGGCGTCGATCTCGCCCTTGCTCATCCGGTCGAGGATCATCGGGATGTAGCGGTGGCCGTGCTGCTGGCCGCCGCGGAGCGTCAGGCCCTTGTTCATGACCGCGCCCATCGGGAACTTGTCGACCACGCCGAGGTAGACGCCGAGCACGGACTGACGACGCCGCCCTTGCGGCAGGCGTGGATGGCCTGGCGCAGCGAGATCCCGCGGTCGGTCTGCAGGCGCAGGGCGTGCTTGACCCGGTCGTAGGCGTACTGGGCGCCGGTGCCGTGGCTCTCCATGCCGACGGCCTCGATGCACACGTCGGGCCCGCGCCCGCCGGTCAGCTCCTTGAGCGCCTCCAGCACGTCGGACTCGTCGTAGTTCAGGATCTCCGCGCCCATCTCGGCGGCCATGGCCAGCCGTTCGGGGAACCGGTCGATGACGATCACCCGGTCGGCGCCCATGCGCAGGGACGCCAGGGCCGCCATCTGGCCGACGCCGCCGCAGCCCCACACCGCGACCACGTCACCGGGCCCCACCTCGCCGAGGTCGGCGCCCATCCACCCGGTGGGTACGGCGTCCGAGGCGAACACGGCGCTCGCGTCCGGCACGTCGTCCGGCACGGGGAAGGCGTTGACGTCCGCGTACGGCACCCGTACGTACTCGGCGTGGCTGCCCGCGAAGCCGCCCAGCGCGTGGGAGTAGCCGAAGATGCCCGCCGAGGCGTGTCCGTTCGCCGTCTCCAGGAAGCCGGGGTTGGGGTTGGAGTTGTCGCACAGCGACCACAACCCCTCCTTGCAGTAGTGGCAGCGCCCGCAGCCGATGATCGAGCACACCGTCACCCGTTCGCCGACGCGCCGCTCGCGCACGTCGGGGCCGGTCTCGACCACCTCGCCGACGAACTCGTGCCCGAGCACGTCCCCGGCCATCATCGTGGGCACGTAGCCGTCCAGCAGGTGCAGGTCGGAGCCGCACGTGGAGCTCGCGGTGACCTTGACGACGGCGTCCTGCCGGTTGAGCAGCCCGGGGTCGGGGACGTCCTCGACCGCCACCTCGTTCACGCCGGTCCAGCACAGCGCCCTCATCGTGCGCCCTTCCTCGTGAGATGCCGGAACGCCGGCGTGCCGACGCGGCCGAGCGCGGTGCGGTGGCCCTCGGGTTGCCGGTCGACCAGGAGCACCTCCCCGGTTTCGAGCAGCTGCTTCAGCTTCCGTACGCGGTCGCGCGTCTCCCCGTCGGCCTCGCGTACCGCGATCTCGCTGCCCCGGCCGCCGGGGGCGGGCCTGATGCGGATCTCGTGCCGTTCGGCGATTCTGGCCAGTTCGTCGGGCCGGTCGGGGCCGGTCAGCCGGGCCGGGTCCGTCTCGACCGTGACGGTGAACCATCCGTTCGGGTTGGGCGGCGCGGAGCGTGCCGCGCGCACGATCGCCATCCCGGCCACCGCCGCCGCTCCGGCGAGGAGCACGGCCGTGCGGCCCTTACGCCGCCGAGGGCTACGGGCAGGCAGTTTCGCGCGGGCCCGGGCGGCCCGCTCTGTGCTGGACGCTTTCATGCTCCGCGGCTGCCCGGGGCCGCCCCCGGCAAACCGGCCTGGCGGAGGGACCTGATCGGCAGCACCGGCCGGTCACGGGTCCAGGCGTCAGCGTATGCAGTGCTCATGACTGAGTACGTCGGACGCCGTCGAGCACGATCCGGGTGAGCCTGGTGACCAGCGCGCACGACACGGGCGGCGCCTCGAAGCTCGCGTCCGCGTCCTCCAGCTCCAGCTTTCCGCTGGAGAGGCCGACGGTCACGTAGTGCGCGTCGTTCTTCCTGCTGTTCGTGGCCCGCCGCAGCTCCACGGAGTTCTGGCAGGACTTGGAGACCTTGTAGTCGGACCTGGAGTTGAGGGTGTAGAGGCCGTTCATGGTGAGACGCCGGTTCTTGACCTGCTCGGTCGACTTGCCGCCGGTCTGGCGCTCGTGAAGGGCCAGGCCTGAGGCGAGCGTGAGCTCCTGGTTCTTCGCCTTGTTCGCCAGCTGCAGATCGCAGCTGTACGGGCTGGAGTAGCGCACGTCGATGAGCTTGTAAGAGCGGCCGATCGCGGCGAGCAGGTCGTCCTTGCGCGCGCACGGGTCCTTGCCCATGATGCCCACCGCCCGGCCCTTCCTCGGCGGCAGCTTGAGGATCCTGTCCATGACCGCGCCGAGATACTGCTTGGCGGCGGCGCAGCGCTGCGGCCACTCCTGGCTCTCCTTGCCTCGCGGCGGGGTCTTCAACAGGTCGAGGGCGAACGCGCTGCCCTCCACGCCCTCATAAGGCACCTTGTAGTGGCAGCTGCGCTGGCTCGCGCTGTCGGTGGAGTATTCCTCGCGGTAAATCGTGCGCCCGTCGAGCTTCTCCTGCTCGGCTTCTTCCGCGTCCTTCTGCTCGAAGTGCGTGTGCAGATCGATTTTGAAGCTGTAAACGCTCTTGGACGCGTCGGAGTATCCGGTCAGGTACTGGCATTCGGTGATGCCGGATCCGCGCACGACGAGCTGCTCGGGGCCGTACTTCTTCAGCTTGGAGTGCGGCACGAGATCGCACGGGTCGGCCGCCCGCACCCGCTTGAAGTGCGTGAACAGAGGGCCGTCTCCGGCGAGGGGGTCGTTCTTCGGCTGGAGGGGCTCCTCGCTCGGGCTCTCCTCCCGGCTCTGCGCCGGGGGGTCGTCGCCCGGCCGCTCCGCCCTCCGCTGGGAGCCGAGATCGATCACGCCGCAGCCGCTCAATACAACGGCGGAGCCGAGCACGGCGGCAAGTGTTCGTACGCCTTTACTGTGATATTTCGAATTATTTTGAAATGTTGTCGAACTCATAGCGGGACGTCACGGTACAGCAAAGAGGTTCACCCCTTCAAACCGGCAACGGGTTCAGGACGGGCGCGGCCCGGAGAACGGAGAAGAAGCCCGCCGAGGTGATGATCATTTCGCGCCCGGATGATCGCTTATGGTCTCGGGTCGGCGAAGAGAGCGAAACGCATGTCCCGTATCCGGGCAATGGCGGTGTGTCGCCCGCTCGCTCCGAAATATGGTGTTTGAGGGGCGCCTGCGTGGCAGGATTGCCGGTGGGTGGCCCGGGGTGATGTGCCGAATTAGGAGCATTTATGTCGACTGCTCGCGAGATGAGCGATCCGACCGATATACCTGACAGGGATTCCCCGCAGCCCGGACCCACGGCGCTGCGCATATTGGTGGGGACTCAACTGCGCCGGCTGCGGGAGTCACGAAAGATCAGCCGCGAGAAGGCGGGATACACCATCCGCGGCTCCCATTCGAAGATCAGCCGAATGGAGGGCGGGCGCAGCAGTTTCAAGCTGCGCGACGTGGCCGACCTGCTCACCCTGTACGGCGTGGCCGACGACACCGAACGCCAGGCCCTGCTCGTCCTCGCCGAACAGGCCAACGCGGCGGGCTGGTGGCAGGACTACCGCGACACGATCCCCGACTGGTTCGAGGCCTACCTCGGGCTGGAGCAGGACGCGGCGCTGATCCGTACGCACGAGATCCAGTTCGTCCCCGGCCTGCTGCAGACGGAGGACTACGCCCGGGCGGTCTTCGTGCAGGGCCACAAGGACGAGCCCGCCGAGCTGATCGAGCGCCGCGTCGAGATGCGGATGCGCCGCCGGCGCATCCTGTCCGAGCCCGCGTCGCACAAGCTGTGGGTGATCCTGGACGAGTCGGCGCTGCACCGCCGCGTCGGCGGCGCGACGATCATGCGCGACCAGCTCCGCCACCTCGTCGAGCAGGCCGAGCTGCCGCACATCACCCTGCAGGTGATCCCGTTCAGCATCGAGGGCGCGGCCGGCGGCGTCGGCCCCGTCACCATCCTGCGCTTCGCCCAGGCGGAGCTGGACGACGTGGTCTACCTCGAACACCTCGCCGGCGCGCAGTATCTCACCAAGGACTCCGAGGTCCGCCCCTACCAGCACCTGATGAACGAGCTCAGCGTGCAGGCGCCGCCGCCGTCGGAGACCCCGGAGATCCTGCGTCAGATCATCGCCACGATGTAGCTCACCGCTTGCGGGCGACCCCGCACAGCGCGTCGACCTCTTCCATCGGGGCGAGCGGGTCGAGGTCGGGGCGCCACAGCGGCAGGGACACCACCCCGGGCTCCACGAGGTCCATGCCGTCGAAGAACGCGGCGAACCGCTCGGGGGTGCGCAGGTTGTAGGGGACGCCGCCGCCCGAGTTGTAGTCGTCCTGGGCCTGGTCGAGCGCCTCGCCGGTGACCAGGTTGACGCCGTCCCACAGGGCGAGGTAGCTGCCGGACGGCAGGGCGTCGACCAGCCCTCGCACGAGGTCGTGGGCGCCCTCCTCGTCGGTGACGTAGCCGACGATGCCCATCAGCATGAGCGCGACGGGCCGGTCGAGGTCGAGTGTCCTGGCGGCGGCGGAGACGATCGCGCCGGCGTCGCGCAGGTCGGCGTGGACGTAGTCGGTGGCGCCCTCCGGCGTGCCGACCAGGAGGGCGCGGGCGTGCGCGAGCACCAGGGGGTCGTTGTCGACGTAGACGACGCGGCAGGACGGATCGGCCCGCTGGGCGACCTCGTGGGTGTTGTCCACCGTGGGCAGCCCGGTGCCGATGTCGAGGAACTGGCGCACGCCCGCCTCGTTGACCAGATGACGCACGATGCGGGCGAGCAGGTGCCGGGAAAGCCGGGCGATGTGCACGATGTCGGGGAACGTCTGGCTGAACTGGTCGCCGGCCACGCGGTCGACGTCGTAATAGTCCTTGCCGCCGAGCCAGTAGTTCCACATCCGGGCGGCGTGCGGCACGGACGCGTCGATGCCGGACGCGGGCACGTGACCGGTGGGAGGGGTTTCACCTGTCATGAGAGGGCTGGGCTCCTTCCGGAGGGCCTTGCGGGAATCTCAACCTAGCGTCCCGCCCGCTCCGAAAGGAGATCACGCACAGAGTCGCGGCGCCGCCGGAGACGGCCGGCGCCGCACGATCCTCTCGCCGCCGGTCAGCCGGTGGCGACCGGTTCGCCGTTGCTCAGGCTGGTGAACAGGCGCTCCCACTGCGGCATCACGACCTGCGGCGTGTACGCGTTGGCGACCTCGGCGGCGGCGGCGCCCAGCCGCCGGCGCAGCGCTGGGTCGCTCATCACCCGCCTGAGCGCCGCCGACAGCGCCTCGATGTCGCGCGGCGGCACCAGCACGCCGTCCACGTCATGCGTCAGCACGTCACCGGGGCCCGTCGGGCAGTCGAAGGCGACGATCGGCAGGGCGTGACCCATCGCCTCGATCATCGCCATCGGCAGGCCCTCGATCCGCGAGCTCAGCGCGTAGACCGAGGCCTGCGACAACTCCTCGGGGATGCGGTCGCTGCGGCCCATCAGCCGGATGGTGTCACCCAGGTCGAACTCGTCGAGCCGCTGCTGCAGCCGGTCCTTCGACGGGCCCGTGCCGAAGATGCGCAGCCGCCAGTCGGGGAACTCGGGCGCGATCGCGGCGTAGGCCTTGATGAGCATGTCGAAGCCTTTTTGCGGAACCAGCCGGCCGACGGCGATCACCACCGGGCGGGTCAGATCGGAGTGCTTGCGCCCCTCCATGTCGACCGCGTTCGGGATGCGCACGACCGGGGTGCCGGGCAGCAGCGGCCGGTATTCGTTGACGCTGGTCTCCGTCAGGACCGCCACCGCGTCGAACCGGCCGTAGTGCTTGGCGATCTCCTCGCGGACCGCGCGGTGGTAGGAGCCCAGGTTCATGTGCTCCTGCGCCACCCTGATCACCTTGCGCGAGCCGCGGCGCGCGGAGATGAGGTTGAGCGCGGGCCGGGTGGTGACCAGGATGCCGTCCTGCAGGCCGGACACGTAGTCCATGACCGCGCCCTCGACCCGCTCCGTGAAGTATTCGGCGGCGAACTCGCCGTACGGCACGATCTTGCCGCGGGCACGCCGCCATACCTTGCGGGCCAGCGAGTCGGCGGCGACGCCGTCACGCTGGTCCACCAGGGCCCACACCCGCACGCGCTCGTCGATGGCGAACTGCGGACTGCTCCGCCGGCGTACGACGCTGACGATCTCGACGTCGTGACCCGCATCAGCCATCGCGTTGGCCTGGTTGACCACCGTCCGGATGGTCCCGCCCATGCCGTACGCGTGCAGCAGCATGTATCGGATCTTCACGGTAGGTACTCCCACGTCCGGCACATGGCGTGCAACACCTCGGGAATCTCCGCCGGCTCGGGCAGGTCGCGGCCCTTCTGCACGGTGCCCGAACGGATCTTGTCCTTCCAGTCGCCGAGCCCCTTGGTCACCACGTCGGGCGTGCCGTAGGAGAGCAGCTCGGGCACCCAGCCGATGCCGAGGAAGTCGCAGATCAGGCGGCTGACCTTCTCCGGGTCGGCGGTCAGCTCCTCGTAGCGCACGGTCAGGCCGGGCAGCGCCTTCCTGGCACGCTCCACCGCCTTCATGTACCGCAACGCGTCGGCCGCCGCTTCGTCCGGCGTGCGCTTGCCGGGACTGGCTTCGTGCCAGGACGTCGCGATCGAGGCGGGGTGGCGCAGCAGGAACACGAACCGGGCATCCGGCCAGCACGCGGCGAGCCGTTCGTAGGCGAAGGCGTTGGCCGGCGTCTTGTCCACGATGTACCGCTTGCCGCTGCGTACCAGCTCCCGGTGGAGCACCCGGTCCCACAGCAGGTGCTCGATGTCGGCGCGGTTGTGCCCGAGCGCCTCCATCGCCTTCTCGGCCAGGGTCGTGCCGAAGTCCACGCTCAACCGGCGTACGTGCAGCTCGTGGGGGGCGTGCAGGTCCGGGTGCGCGTTGAGCATCGACCGCAACAACGTCGAGCCGGACCGGACGGGGGAGATCACGAACACCGGGGCCTCGAGCAGGCGATCGCGGGGGTCGGACGGAGGCCTGAAAGAGGTGTCGGGGGCGGCCTTCCTGGGCCGCTCGACGACCTTCTTCGCGTTCTCCGCTTTTCCTACCCGTTCGATCCGGAATCCTGCGTACTTGGCCAGCGCGCTGTTGAACGTACGCTGCCACATCATGGTGGGCGAGGTTACCTGCCCTTTCTGTGGATTACCTGAAAATCATGCGCGAACTCGATCGTGGCTGAAGAACACGCCATCTCACGGCAAGAAATGACCATGTGTCACGCCAAGAACACGCGATGCAAACCGTATGTCGAGGAAACATCACGGCTATTACCCGTGCCCATTTCGCGTCGTTCCCGCGGGTGCCTCCCGGGTTGGGTAGATGCTCCAGCATGAAAGAGCACACGGTGCACTGAGGGCGCCATGGGAGCCATCGAGCGGGCCGCGAGAGAGCTGCGGCGCAAGGCCGAGCAGACCCCTGCCCACCGCGACCGCCACGTCGACCTCCTGCGTGCCGTCGCGATCGCGGCCGTGGTGACCGGGCACTGGCTGGTGCTCTCGGTCAGCTACAACGGCGGCCTGCACGGGGTCAACGTCCTGGACGTCGTGCCGTGGACCCGGCCGCTGACCTGGCTGTTCCAGGTCATGCCGATCTTCTTCCTGGTCGGCGGGTACGCCAACGCCGCCTCGCTCGCCGCCCACCGCCGCGAGGGCGGCGGCGCCACCGGGTGGACGCTGCGCCGTACCGACCGGCTGGTGCGGCCCACCACGATGGTGCTGGCGGTGCTCGCGGCCGCCGGCCTGGCCGCCGGGGTCGCGGGGGTCGGTCCCGAACTGGTCGGCATGGGGGTCTGGCTGGCGGGCATCCCGCTGTGGTTCCTGGTGGCGTACCTGTCGGCGGTGGTCCTGACACCGGTGATGCACGCGCTGCACCGCAGGTACGGGCTGGCCGTGCCCGTCGTGCTGGTCGTCCTCGTCGCGGCGGGCGACGTGGGCCGTCTGGTGCCCTGGATCCCTTACAGCGGCGCGGGCAACTACCTGTTCGCCTGGCTGGCGGTGCACCAGCTCGGCTTCGCCTGGCAGGACGGGCGGCTGCCGGCCCGCCCCGCCGTCGCGCTGTCCCTGGCGCTGTCCGGGCTGGCCGCCCTGGTGGGGCTCACCGTGTTCGGCCCCTATCCGGTCAGCATGGTCGGCGTGGCGGGGCAGGAGATCCAGAACACGTCCCCGCCCACCCTGGCCCTGCTGGCGCTGGCCACCGCCCAGACCGGCGTCGCGCTGCTCCTCCACGGGCCCGTCAACCGGTGGTTGCGGGGCGTACGGCAGTGGACGGCGGTCGTGGCGGTCAACTCGGTGATCATGACCCTGTTCCTGTGGCACATGACCGCCGCCGTGCTCGGCGTCCTGGCGCTCTACCCCACCGGGCTGCTGCCCCAGGCCGCCCCCGGATCCCTTCCGTGGCTGTTGTTGCGCATCCCCTGGCTCGCCGCGCTCGCACTCATCCTCGGCCTGCTCGTCGCGGTGTTCGGGAACGTGGAGCGGCGCGGCGGCCCCTGCGCGGCGCCGGGGCGCGGCGCCGCCTTCCTGACCGTGGCCGGGATGGCCGCCGTCGTGGGCGGCCTTCTCGCCGTCGCCCTGGCCGGCCCCGGCCATCACGGGCCCGCCGGGTTCCCCACGGCGGCCCTGATCGGCTATTTCGCCGGGGCCGCGCTCCTACGGCTCCTGAGAAGCGGCTTTCCCGGACGGACGTTCAGCCGGTGCCGCTGAGCTCGTTCGGGCTCTCCGGCAGGGTGGCGCTCCTGACGACCTTCCCGGACGCGAGGTCGACCGCGTGCACCTTCCTGGCCGCCGGGTCGCTCACGTAGGCGCTCCGGCCGCGGACGAAGATGGCCGGCCGCGGCTGCTGCCAGTCGATCGGCTCCTTCCACTCGCCCATGACCTCGATCGACCTGACGACCTTCGCCTCGGCGGGGTCGATGACGTGGACACGGCCGTCCGTGCCGAGCACGAGGGCCTCCCCCTGCGGCCCGCGGGCCAGGGAGCGGAAGGTGTAGCTCGTCCCGAGGTCCAGCAGCCGCATCGTGCCGGCGGCGGTGTCGATGAGCGAGACCTGCGTCGGGCGCTCCAGCTCGGCGTCGGGATCCTTCTTGTAGTCGCCGAGAACGATGGGAGAGACGTCGGAGCCCGCCTGGTTGCCGATGCGGCCGTACTCGTCGGGGCTGTCGACCTTGGTGAACTCGCCGTCCTTGTAGACGAGCACGCCGTCCTCGCAGCCGACCACGACGGCCTCGTCCCGCGCGGTGGCCTCCCCGTGGACGCCCGGGCAGTCCTCGCTGCGCGCGATCTCCTTGCGGGACCTGTCGAGGACGAGCAGGCCCGCCCGCTTCTCCTCGGTGCCGAGGGAGACGACCAGCTCGCCGTTCTCCAACTGGAGCGCCACGCCGTGGTGGGGCGCGGCCGCGGTGTAGACCTCGCCCTCGGGCAGGCCCTCGGCCAGGTCGGCGGGGTCGAAGACGGTCACCTCGCCGGTGCCGTCGGCGAACAGCACGGTGGTGCCGCCGTGCCTGACGACGTGGCCCGGCTTGCTGCCCTTGAACTCGTCGTCCTTCAGCGCCGGGGTGACGGCGTCGAGCACGCGGAACCCGGTCGCGGTGGAGACCAGCACGTGCCGCTCGTCGCCCGCGGGGTTGACCCGGTTGAACCCGGCCAGCGGGATGTCCCTGGCCAGCCGCAGGCTCTGGCCGTCGAGCACGTAGAGCCCGCCGTCGTACGTCACCACGATCGGATCCGTCACGGGCGGCTGAGGGGAGGAGGCGGTGGTGGCGGGCGGCGCGGCGCCGGGCGCCGGGGCGGGCGGCGCGGTCCCGCACGCGGCCAGCAGGGCCGCTGCGGCGATCAGTGCGGGAGCGGATGTCCTGACGGTCATGGGTGTGCCCTTTCTCTGGGGGTTCAGCGGCCGTTGAGGCCGTCGACGATGGCTTTCGTGTTGGTGCGGACCATGTCGAGGTAGGTGGTGGCGCCCGCCGTACTGCTCAGCGACTCCGAGAACAGGGGGACGACCTTGACCCGCACACCGGCTTCGGAGGCGAGCACCTGGGCGAGCCGGTCGGGCTGGGAGGAGTCGGCGAAGATCGCGTTCACCTTCGTGCGCTGGACGGCGACCTTCAGCGACTGCAGGTCCGAGGCGCTGGGGGAGGCCAGGGTGGTGCCGCTGGGGATCACCGCGCCGACGACCTCGAAGCCGTAGCGCTGCGCGAAATAGCCGAAGACATGATGGTTGGTGACCAGCTTGCGCGCGGCGGGCGGGACGGTCGCGACCTGCTCCGCCACCCAGGAGTCCAGCCGCTCGACTCGCTCGCGGTAAGCGTCGGCGGCGGCCCGCACGGCGGCCGGATCGGCGCCGTCCACGTGCGCGATGACCTGCTCGGCGATCAGGTCGACGGCCCTGGCCATGCGCCGCGGGTCGGTCCAGAAGTGGGGGTCGAGCTGCCCGGCGCTCTCGTCGCCGGCGAAGCGGAGGGGTTCGACGCCCTCGGCGACGGCCAGCGTGGGCACGCCGGCGTCCGCTGCGGCCCGTACGTTCCGCAGGACGCCCTCCTCCAGGCCGAGCCCGTTGTGGACCACGAGGTCCGCGCGTTCGATCAGCGCGGCCTCCTGGGCCGAGACGCCGAACGAGTGCGGGTCGGAGTCGGGCTTCATCAGCACGGTCACCTCGGCCCCGCCTCCGGCGATGGCACGGGTGACGTCGCCGAGGATGTTGGTGGTGACGACCACCTGAGGCCCCTGCGCGTCCTGGCCGGCGCATCCGGTCAGCGCCGCCAGCACGACGGCCGCCACGGCGCAGGCGGCCCTGCACGCCCTCATCGCCCGGTCTCCATCATGTGCGCGGGCGCGAAGCCGGGCTCGAACGTGCGGGCGTGCCTGAGGCCGTCGTTGTAGTCGATCTCGTGCACGGCCCGGCCCGCCGGGTCGTTGACGTACGCGCGGGCGGCGTCGACCTCGATGGCCGGCGCGCCGGTCAGCGGCGTGCGGAGCACCTCCGTGCCGGCCTGTTTCTTCCCGGAGCCGGGGTCGTACGCGTGCAGCGTGCCGTCACCGGTCAGGACCAGGACCGGCATCCCGTCCCCCGCGGCGTTGACCGCCACGGCAGGCCCGGTCCTGATCCGCCGCCACGTCCTGGCGGTGACGTCGAGCACCCAAACGCCCGCGTCGCCGGCCCTGGCCGCCAGGATGGTGCTGCCAGGCCGGTGCCGGAACTCCGTGGCTCGCTGGTCAGCGGGCGGCACGCGCGGGTAGGGGATCCGTACGCTCTCGAACGCGCCGTCGTCCTCGGTGACGAGCACGGCGCCGCCGGCGCAGCCGATGACGACGCCGCGCCTGGTCACCGCCGTTCCCGCCGCGTTTGTGCAGGCGCCGATGGCCGGTCCCGGCTCGCCGGCCCGCGTCACGAGCCGCACCTCGCCGCCGACGGCCACGATGACGTGCTCCGCGTACGGCACCGCCGCGGCGGCCGTGAACCTGGCGGTCTCCGCCAGCGTGCCCTTCTCCATGCGGGCGCGGTCGAGCAGCCTGACCGTGCCGTCGGAGGAGCGCACGGCGGTCACGGCGGCGTCGCCGGCGACGGTGTACGGGGGTCGCCCGCGCAGCGTGCCGAGGTCGCGGGCCGCCGCCCGGTAGTAGTGCACGTGGTCACCGTGGTCGACGGTCCACGCGCCGGTGTCGATCACCCGGAGCCCGCCCGTGGCGGTGGTGAGGTAGGCGAAGCGGCCGTCGCCGGTCACGCTCTCGACCTGCTCGACGTCGGCGACCGGTGACACCTTGCCGGTGAGCAGGTCGAGCACGCGCACGGCGCCCGCCCGGTCACCGGCCAGCAGCAGCCGCGACTGGGGCTCAGGCATCTCCTCGGCGCCCGCGACGTACCCGTGCGGGGTGCGGGCGGCCGTGCTCTGCTGCGGTTGCCGCCCGCACCCGGTCAGCAGGAGCAGCCCGGCGAGCGCCACGGCGACGGCGGCCCTCATGACGGCGCTCCCGTACGGGCCGCGAGGCGGTTCTTCATCAGGCCGGCCGCCGCGGAGACGAAGAACAGCGCCACGGCGACGGCGGCGATGGTGGCGCCCGCCGCCGTCGCCGCGTGCCACGAGACGACGAGCCCGGTCACGGTCGAGACGATCCCGAGCAGCGCCGCCCCGAGCATGATCTTCGGGATGGCCCGCGCCCACAGCGCCGCAGCGGCGGCCGGCGCGATGAGCAGCCCGAAGACCAGCAGGGTGCCGACGATGTGGAACGAGGCGACGATGGCGACCGTCACCAACCCGACCAGCAGCACCTGAGCCGCCCGCGGGCGCAGGCCGAGCGTGTGGGCCTTACGGGGATCGAACGCGAGCGCGACGAACGCCCGGTGTCCGAGCGCCGCCACCACGGCGGTGACCGCGAGCGCGACGCCCAGGCCCGCGAGGTCGTCCCCGCGGACCGCGAGCACGTCACCGAACAGGAACGCGGTCAGGTCGACGGCGAACGACCGGGAGTGGGAGACGACGATCACGCCCAGCGCCAGCATCCCGGCGAAGAGCAGGCCGATGCCGGTGTCCTGCGACAGCCGCGGCGACCTGCCGAGCACGCTCACGCCCAATGCCATCCCGGCGGCGCTGAGCAGCCCTCCGACGAGCACGTTCACCCCCGTCAGGGAGGCGAGCGCCACGCCCAGGAGCATCCCGTGGGACATCGCGTCGCCGAGGAAGGCCATGCCGCGCAGCACCACCCACGTCCCGGCGATCGCGCAGATGAGGGAGACGAGGACGCCCGCCCAGAGCGCCTGCCGGACAAAAGACACCTGAAAGGGATCAAGCAGCCAATCCATGACAGCCACACTACAATGAAAACCGTTGTCGTTTTCAAGTGGAGGTTGGTCGTGAAGCTCGGCGATGCGATAGCGATCCATGACGTCGTGGCCGGATTCGGCCGCAGGACGGTGCTGCACGGGATCTCGGCCGCACTGCCCGCCTCGGCGGTGACGGCCGTCGTCGGCCCGAACGGCTCGGGCAAGTCCACGCTGCTCGGCGTGCTCGCGGGCGTCATCAGACCGGCGCGCGGGCGGATCGAGCGCGACCGGCGGCGCCCGGGATACGTGGCTCAGCGCAGCGCGGTGCCGGACGCCCTGCCGCTCACGGTCCGCGACGCGGTGGCGATGGGCCGCTGGGCGCTACGCGGGCCGTGGCGGCGGCTGACGGCGGCCGACTGGGCGGTGGTCGACGCCTGCATGTCCCGCCTGGGCATCCTCGACCTGGCCGGGCGGCAGTTGGGCGCGCTGTCGGGAGGGCAGCGCCAGCGGGCGCTGGTCGCCCAGGGGCTGGCCCAGGAGCCGGGGCTGCTCCTGCTCGACGAGCCGGCGACAGGGCTCGACGTGGAGGCCGGCCGTCTCATCGGCGTCGTCGTCGACGAGGAGAGCGCGGGCGGTGTCACGGTGGTCCACGTCACCCACGACCTGGCCGCGGCCATGAAGGCCGGCCACTGCCTCCTCCTCGACGGTGGCCGGCTGGTCGCGCAGGGCTCTCCCGGCGAGGTCCTGACGCCGCGGGCGCTGCGGGAGGTGTTCGGCGGCTCTCATCCACAGCCTGTGGACGCCGTGACCGCGCCTCCCGCCACCCTGGAGCCGGAAGGGTGACGGGTCTCGTGCGGCGAAAGGTGCGCCGGCCTCTCTCGCGGGGCGGTCAGACCTCTTCGGCCACCCCCAGGTACATCACGCTGGAGTCGGCGGGGTTGAAGGCGATCGAGGTGACCCGGTCGTAGGCGTTGTGCTGGGTGGTGACGTGGTCACGCCAGGAGTCGTATCGGTAGATGTCGGTGCCGAGCGAGGACCAGCCGGTCCCCCACACGAAATAGAGCACGCCCGGGTCCCTCGGGTGGGCGACGAGCAGCGGCCCGTTGGGGATCGTGACGCCGTTGCCCTGGTCCACGACGGGGATGAAGCGGCGGCCTCCGTCCATCGAGCGGTAGATGTGCCGGCCGCCGGACGGCGCGCCCGCATGCAGCTCGTCGAGGTCGAGCCCCATCACGTACACGACGTTCGGCGAGGTGGGCGAGATCGCGGCGCTGAACACGTTGACCTTCCCGCCGGACGCGCTCAGCCCCTTCGCCGTCGTCCAGGTGCGCCCGCCGTTGAAGGTGACGCGGACCCCGGTGTCCGACGCGCCCAGCACGACGTGGTTGAGGTTGTGCGGGTCGAACACCGCCGTGTAGACGCTGCGCAGTTCGTCCTTCTCCCAGGCGGGCACGCCGATGGGCTGCCATGTGCGCCCGCCGTCGCGTGACTCGTGCAACTGCCCGTCGCCGTCGGCCACCCGCAACTGGTCGCCGTGGCGGCGGTGGGTGCCGAGCCCGGCCAGCCTGCCGGCCGGCGAGGTCAGCGGCGTGACCCCGTCGGTCGTCGCGAGCGAGACATGGCCGTCGCGGTCCCACGCGTAGGCCCGGTCGCCGCGGGCCGCGGTCAGCTCGACGTACGAGCCCGCCACCTGGCCCACCGGCTCCCACGTGCAGCCGGCGTCCGACGAGCGCGACAACTGGTTGTTGGCCAAGGAGAGCAAGGTGTCAGGGCGGTCGAGCGTGACAAGGCCGGTCGTGTAAACGACCGGCTCCAACGTCTTGCTGGTCGGTGTGATGGTCTTGCCTTCGTCCCGCGTGTACGTCACCGTGCCGTCGCCGGTGACCGTCTCGCAGGAGGGCTGGTGCCAGCGGCCGAAACCGTCGGCGGACGCCGGTGTCGCGGGCGACATGACCGCGAGCGCGGCCGTCAACCCGATGGCGAAAGCCTTCTTCAAAGCTGCCTCCCTGGCAGGCATGGGTGCGGAACTTCAACAGGTCCATGTCCGTCCTACCGGGAAGCGGATCCCCGGGGCCAGCTCAACGGTTGGCAGCTTTGCGACATTTCATGAATATGACATGCTTGTGGATCGTGGACCCGCATGACAACGCGCTCGCGGCGGTCGGCGTCGACGCCGAGGACGAGCAAATATACCGTGATCTGCTGCGCCGGCCGCGCGCGACGCTGCACGAGCTGGCCGCGCACACCGGGCGCACCACGGTGGCCCTGCGCCGCGCGTTCGCCCGGCTGGAGGCGCTGGGTCTGGTCAGCCGCATGGCGGGGCGCCCGATCCGGTTCCTCGCGACCCGGCCGGACGTGGCGGTCTCCGCCCTCATCTCGCGCAGAGAGGAAGGGCTGGCGCAGGCGCGGCTGGCGGCGCTGGCGATGCTCGCCGAGACCCCGCGCACGGAGAACCACTCGCCCGAGGAACTCGTCGAGGTCGTCCAGGGCCGGGCGGCCGTGGTCCAGCGGTTCACGCAGCTGCAGCAGGCCGCGACCGGGGAGATCCTGGTGCTGGACCGGCCACCGTACGCGCAGGATCCCGGCGAGCAGAACGTCGCCGAGATGGAGCGCCTCGCGCACGGCCTGCAGGTCCGCGGCATCTACGACGCCTCCGCCCTGGAGATCCCCGGCAAGCTGCGCCTCGCCCAGGAGTCGGTGGCCGCGGGCGAGCAGGCCAGGGTCAGCCCCGAGGTGCCGATGAAGCTGGCCATCGCCGACCGGCGGATCGCGATCCTGCCGCTGAGCACCGACGAGTCCGCCCATGCCGACAGCGCGGTCATCGTGCACTCCTCGACGCTGCTCGACGCGCTGGTCGCCCTGTTCGAGGTGCTGTGGAGGTCGGCGCTGCCGCTGCCGGCCAGACCGCTCGACGCGCCGTCCGGCGGCCCGGCCGACCTTCCCGACCCCGAGCTGTTCACGCTGCTGGCGGCCGGGCTCAAGGACGAGGCCGTGGCGCGCCAGCTCGGCGTGAGCCTGCGTACGGTGCACCGGCGGGTCAGCGAGATGATGGAGCGGCTCGGCGCGCGCACCCGCTTCCAGGCCGGGCTGCTCGCCGCCCGCCGCGGCTGGTGGGGCGAGGACGGCCCCCGGCACGGCTAGAGCCACCGCCCGTGGCGCGGCTGGACCCGCCGCCCTCGCCTTCTGGGCTCAGGCGGTCACGGCGAGCGCCGCCTTGACGGCCTGCTCGTGCCAGCCCGTGGCGCCGATGCCGGCGAAGATGTCCGCGGCCTGCCGGAGCCGGCCCACGCTGTCCTCGCTCTCGATGTGTCCGAGCGTGAGGAGGACGCGGCCTTCGATCATCCTGTCACCCACCTGCCGGGCGATCCGCAACGCCCGGTGCAGGTCGTCGGCGGCAGCGACCGGCTCCCCGCAGCCGAGACGAGCCTCGCCCAGCGCGTGCAGCGCGTACGCCTGGCCCACCAGGTCGTTCAGGTCGAGCGTGATGGCCAGCGCCTGCTCGCCGTCCCTGACGGCCTCGGTGTGCAGGCCTTGCCGGCGGCGGACCTCCGCCCTGCGCTTGAGCAGCTGGGCCTCGCCCACGGCGAGTTTCGTGTCGATGGCCAGCGCACGATCCAGCAGCCGCGCGGCCTCCTCCAGCCGGCCTTCGAGCATGTGCACGTGCGAGAGAAAGCCCAAGCCGTGCGCCATGGACGCGGTGTCGCCGACCTGCTCGAACAGCTCCAGCGCGCGTTCGATCTCCACCCTGCCCCCGTCGAGGTCGCCTTGGATGAGACGGACGGTGCCGAGGTGACGGAGCACGATGGCCTGGCTGGGCACGTCCTCGAGCTGCTCGAAGAGGCTGAGCGCCGCGCACAGGAACTCGGTGGCCTGCGGCAGCCGCCGCAGGACGAGGTTGAGCGAGCCGAGGGAGTAGAGCATGGCGGCCTGGCCCGGCAGGTGGGAGGCGGCACGGCAGGCCTCGAAGGCCTTGGACGCCACCGCCTGCCAGTCAGCGAAATAGGCACGAGACTCGAACAGGTGCACGTAGCTGGCCACGAGATCGCGGCTCAGGTCGGCGAGCCCCAGCTCGGCGCACTGCGACACCGCGGCGACGAGCGTCAGCCGCTCGCTCTCCAGCCACGCCAGCGGGTCGCTCAGCGACACCGCCCAGGGCGCCTCGTCGGGCAGCCATCGCGGCGCGTCGCCGCGCGGCACCTTGAGGTACCGGGTGCCGAAGTGTATCTCGCGCGCCTTCTCCGCCAGGCCGAGCAGCCCGCTGAAAGCGCGGCACAGGGCGGCCGGCGCCGCGCCGCACGGCTCCTCGGCCTCGGCCTGCTCACGGGCGAACAGGCGGATCAGATCGTGGAAGCGGTAACGCGGCTGGCCGGCCCCGTCGCTCCCGAGCGGCTGCAGCAACTGGGCGTCGACCAACTGCTCGAGCAGCTGGTCCGCCTCCTGGACCGACGTGTCCAGCAGCGCCGCCGCCAGCCAGGGCGCGAACCCGGACGGAGCCTCCACCATCGAGAGCCAGCGGAAGGCCAGGGCGGCGCGCTTCGACAGCTCGCGGCAGGACAGCTCGATGCTCGCCCTGACCTCGAAGTCGCCCCGGCTGAGCTGGTCCAGCCGGTGGTGCTCGTCGGCCAGCCGCTCGGCCATCTCGGCGAGCGACCACCGCGGCCTCGCCGTCAGCTTCGCCGCGGCGATGCGCAGCGGCAGCGGCGACCGGTCGCACAGCGTCGCCAGCCGGGTCGCCGCCTCCTGCTCGGCCGACACCCGCTCGGCCCCCACCACACGTTCGAGCAGTTCGACCGACTCCTGCTCGCTCAGGACGTCCAACGGCACCTGCAGCGCGCCGTGGCTCACGGTCAACCCCTCCAACCGGCGCCGCGAGGTGACGATCACGCAGCAGTCCGGCGTGCCGGGCAGCAGCGGGCGCACCTGCGCGGCCGACTCGGCGTTGTCCAGCAGGACCAGCACCCGCTTGCCGTCCAGGGTGCTGCGGAACAGCGCGGTCCGCTCCTCCAGCGCGGGCGGAACCGCCGCCCCCGGCACCCCGAGCGCGCGCAGGAAACGCTCGAGGACGGCCGACGGCTCCGCCGACCTCCTGTCCCGGTCGTAGCCGTGCAGGTTCGTGAACAACTGACCGTCGGGGAACCGGCCGGCCACCTCATGAGCCCACCGCAGGGCGAGCGAGGTCTTGCCCACCCCCGCGGCGCCGCTGATCACGGCGACCGGCAGGCCGTCCCGGTCCGGCCGCGTCAACCGGTCGAGCATCCGGATCTGCGGCGTACGGCCCACGAACGCGGAAACAGCGGGCGGCAACTGCGCCGGACGTACCGTGACCACCGGAACGCGCTGGTCCGCCTGAGCACCGGACGCGCCTGACCGCGCTGTGGATGTGTTGGGCTGTGCGGTGGGCGTACCGGTTGGGGCGGTGGACGTGGTGGGCGGTGGCGCGGGTGTGTCGTCGTACTCCGCGCCGGCGGGGGGCGGTCCTGCCAGGATCGCCTGCTGGAGGTCCCGCAGGGCCTGTCCCGGCTCCAGGCCGAGCTCGTCCAGCAGGTGCCGGCGCCCCTGCCGGTAGCTTTCCAGCGCGTCGGCCTGCCGTCCCGAGCGCCACAGCGCCAGCATCAGCCGCTCGCGCAGCCCTTCGCGCAGCGGGTGCTCCTCCACCAGCGCGGCCAGCCGGGCCACGGCCTCGCGGGGACGGCCGCACGCCAGCTCCGCGTCGGCCCACTCCTCGGCGATGTCGAGCCGGGCGTTCTCCAGGCCGCGGGCGGCGGCGGCGATCTCGGTGGTGTCGATCTCGGCCAGCACCGGGCCGCGCCACAGGTCGAGCGCCCGTGCCAGCGTGGCCGAAGCCTCCTCCGGCCGGCTCGCCCGCCGGGCGGCGGCGGCCTGCTGCCGCGCCTCGTGCATGTCCAGCCATACGTCGTCGGTGAGCAGGCGGTAGCCGACCCGCTCGGTGGTGATCAGCTCCGCGTCCCGGCCGGCGGTCTTGACCGCCTTGCGCAGCGTGTGTACGTGGATCGCGACCTGGTTGCGTGCCGAGCCGGGCAGGCGATCCCCCCAGATCGCCGTCACCAGCCGGTCGAGCGGCACGATCCGCCCGGCGTCCAGCAGCAGGGCGGCGAGCAGCGAGCGCGGCCGCGGGCCGCCCAGCTTGACCGGACGCCCCAGGCAGCTCGCCTCCAGCGGCCCGAGGATCCGGAATTCCATCTGCGTTGTCATGTATCCCCCGTCGACCGTTCGATTGCCGTCTCCCCCTAGCGACCGGGCCTTCATGAATCGGTTCGAAATCGCCTGTAAAGCCCGGGGCCCTAGCCTCGCACCTCGGCCTGATGTGCCGTACCGGTTACGTAACAGGGAGGCATGAAGAACTCGGGGTCGTTGTCGGCAGTGACGGTCACCGTTCCGGTTGGAAGGACGCCGGCGGCTCGGGTGACAGGGCGATTTCGGGCGAGGAGGTTTACCGGGCCCTGCGATCAGGCAGGAGGAGAGCCCGTACGAACCCGTAGAGCAGGAGCCGACCGTGCACCATTTCACCATCGCGACCGTCGCCGAGGAGAGCGCCGACTTCCGCCGCGTGTTGTGGACGGGGGAGAAGAGCCAGCTGGTGATCATGACGATCCCGCCGGGCGGCGAGATCGGCGACGAGGTCCACGAGGGCATCGACCAGATCCTGACGTTCGTCTCCGGCGTGGGCGAGGCCCGGGTGGGCGGCGAGACCAGGGAGGTACGGCAGGGCGACCTGGTGGCCGTCCCCGCCGGGACCCGGCACAACTTCGTCAACACCGGCGTGAACCCGCTGGTCCTCTACACCGTGTACGGCCCGCCGGAACACGCCGACGGGGCCGTGCACAAGACCAAGGAGGAGGCCGACCGGGCCGAGCACGCCGCCTGACCTCCGCCGCAGGCGTGTCGCCCTGTCGGCTGGGTGGGCGGAGGGGGCCTACCGGGGGGCGTCGAGGGCGAACGGGATGTTCCGCCAGGGGCTGCCGGGATCCTGGGTGAGGATGCGGTGCGGGGTGAGCGCGGAGTCGTACATGTGGCCGAAGGCCTCGTCGTCGAAGCGCAGCACGCGTCCCAGGATGTAGCCGGCGGAGAACGACTCCCACGTCTCGTACACCTGCCTGGTCAGCTCGCCGGCCTTGATCACGACCTGCTCCACCTCGAACGGCTCGGCGAAGCGGGCGCTCAGCCCCCAGCGCGCGAAGTTCACCGCCCGGCCGAAGTCGTAGCCGAGTGCCGAGGTCACGTACCCGTCGGGCGGCAGCATGCCGTCGGCGCGGAACCGGTCCTCGTAGCGGGCGATCCGCCCGATCAGCTGCATCATGGCGTCGATGCCGGGCGGGCCCATGCCCTTCTGGGCGAGCACGCCGGCCGCCGCCTGCCGCCACGTCGACGGGTCGCGGTGCGAGCCCGGGTACTGGCGGGCCAGATCGCTTCTCACCTGGAGCAGGAACTCCGGCTCGACCGGGCTGTTGCGCCCCTCCAGCAGGGCGGTGACCTGCGTCTGCCAGCCGCCGCGGTCGGTGACGCCCCAGGACTCGCGCAGGTTCTCGACGTCGCCCTCGTAGTGGGTGTAGACGTCGCCGACCTCGTTCCAGATCACCCCGTTGTGCACGGCGAGGTGCCCGCCGCAGGCCAGCCCGTGGGCGAGCGGCCCGTGCAGGGGGCCGGTGTACCTGGTGAGCAGCTGGTCGGCGTCGTGCCCGCGCTTCGGGACGCTCTTCTTGAGCGATTTCCAGTGCCGGCGTTGGCGCTTGGCGTCGTTGAAGTACGCACCCGACGGGCTCCCTGGGTTGACCAGCATCCCCTGCAGCTCGCCGCCCCACCACTCCTCGGGAGGGAAGGGCAGGCCGACCTCGCACGCGACGGCGTCGTGCCGTCTCGGGGGCAGCTCGCCCCGGGTGTAGACGACCAGGCAGTCCTTGCCCTCGGGCCCCTTCTCCGTCAGCCAGTTGACGACCAGCTTGCGGCTGTCGACGCGGTCTTTCGGCTTGTAGGAGAACGTGTCGACGCCCAGCAGGACGCTCACGTACGCGTCCCAGTCACCGCGCGACTTGGCGTCGAACAATGCCCGCTCGACGTCGGTCGGCGGCACCCAGGGCGGCCCCTGGCCCGGCGGGTTGTTGATCGGCATTCCCATGAAGGCAGACCTTAGTCAACAAACTCCCGCAAAGAGTGGAATTACCGGTCGTTCCCCGCACGACAGGGTCGACCAGCGGAAAGTCCTGGTCCCTGCCGGTCGAAGGGGCACCTCGCAGGTCATCCGGAGGGCGGGCGCCTGGTCTCGGCGTTCCGGAGCTCGGCCAGCAGCTCGTCCTGCCCGACGATCACGTCGGTGAGGATCCGGCGCGATCCAGCACCCGGATGCGTACGGGATGGCCGAGCGTACGGAAGAACTCCGCCTTGGCCTGATAAAGGGGCACAGACATGCGTCAACCTTCGTCGCCGAGCTCCACATGGCTCACGTGCGGGCTGGAGGTCGTGCGGGGGCCCGTCAGGCCTTGCGGCCGACGCCGCCGTAGAGCCACTTCGTGGCCTGCGGGGCCGGGTCGGAGGGGTCCGGGTGCCAGTTGTCGATGGTCACCAGCCCGGGCTCGACCAGGTCGAAGCCGTCGAAGAAGCGGGCGATCTCCCCGCGACCGCGGAAGAAGATCGGCGTCGGCGTCCTGGCGTAGACGGCCTCGATCTGGGCGACCGCCTCCGGCGAGTGGGTGTCGGTGGTGACATGGGTGGCCGTGAGGTGGCTGCCGGCCGGCAGGGCGTCGTGCAGCTGGCGCATGATCGGGCCGCGTTCGTCCAGGGTCAGGAAGTGCACCATGGCGATCATGAGGACGCCGACCGGCTCGTTGAAGTCGATGAGCTTGACCGTCTCGGGGTGGCCGAGCACGTCGGCGGGGCGGCGCATGTCGGCGGCGGCCACGCTGGTGTTGTCGTCGGTCGCCAGGATCGCGCGGCCGTGCTGCAGCACCACCGGGTCGTTGTCGACGTAGACCACGCGGGAGTCGGGGGCGATCTCCTGGGCGATCTGGTGGGTGTTGCCCACGGTCGGCAGGCCGGAGCCGATGTCGATGAACTGCCGGATGCCGTTGCGGGCCATGTAGCGAACGGCGCGGCGCAGGAACGCGCGGTTCTCCTGGGCGAGCTGGCGGATCTCGGGCATCGCCTTCTCGACCTGCCGCACGGCCTCCCGGTCGATCTCGAAGTTGTCCTTTCCTCCGAGGTAGTAGTCGTACATCCGGGCGACGCTCGGCCTGGTGACGTCGATGCCCGCCGGTCCGCTACGCCCCTGCTCCACCATTTCCCCGACCTCCACGGGTAGATCATTTCTTACTCAAGTTAGCGCAATCAGGTAGGGCGGGGTGTAAAGAAGGCGTCATTCGACACTGAACCCGCCCAAGACCCCGGATGGTGCGATCGTTCGCCGACGGTCACGCGCGCCGCGATCACGCGGCCCGTGTGGCGGTCACGTCGTACCAGCGCAGGGTCCTGGCGGGGCTGGGGGAAGCCGTTAGGGGAGGGTGACGTACTCGTCGAGGAAGCTCCGGGCCGTGGGGGTGTCCAGGCGGTAGTCGTAGTTGGTGCCCCGGCAGGCGTCGTCGGCTCCGCTGATCGAGGTGGCGACGAGGAGGTGCGACTCGGGGCCGCCGAGGAAGTTCGGGCCGCCGGAGTCACCGAAGCACGTGCTGCCGTCGCCTTCGGCCTTCAGCGACAGGTCGAGCCACCGGCGCGAGAGGTTCTTGAAGGAGATGGTGGCCTGGTTGCGGGTGTCCGGGTAGTGGAACCGCGGGCCGTCCTTCTTCTTCTTTACGGGGTTCAGCGAGCCGTAGCCGACGGGGGTGAAGGCCGACTTCTGCAGCTTGCCCTCGGCTTCGAGCTCGTCGAGCATCCCCTTGCGGGGGAGCTGGGCGGGTTTGATGCCTGGGATGGGCTTGTCGAAGAGGACCACGGCCATGTCGTGCAGAGCTGATTCGTCCTTGAAGCGGGGATCCGGCACATAGCGCCCGGTGTAGTACGTGGTCCCGGGCCGGTAACGGTCGGCGAAGGTGACCCTGGCGGTCTTCTGCCCGCGCTCCCCGCAGTGGGCGGCGGTGAGGAAGACGGTGGGCGCGATGAGCGTGCCGGTGCAGTAGGCCCATGAGCCGTCGGGGTGCGCCTTCTTCGCGACGAGCGCGCCCACTTCGGGGTGTGCGTTTCCGTCGGCGACACCGTTGGTGATGGCTGCTGCCGGCGCGGAGGGGCTCATGATCAGGGCAGCGAAAATCATGACAAAAAGGACGAAACGCATTACAGGAGTATAAACACCCCTGTTCCGTGTATGAAGATGAGGAAAAAAGATCTACTCATGCCGCTCCCGGCCCGGATCCGGAGCGGATCCAGGCCGGGAACACCCTTCAGAGCGCGTTGGTGCTCTGGGCGGCGCGGTAGACGGCCATCGCCTCGTCGCCGAAGAACGGGCCGAACATGAAGTCCGGGGCGAAGTTGTACTTGAAGCTGTTGACGGAGTTCAGCCAGCCCAGCCCTGTGGACTCGTCGAACCCCTGGAACCACGGGCCGCCGCTGGCGCCCCCGGTCATGTTGCAGCGCAGCCCCAGGTCGCGCGTCTGGACGGTGTCGTTGAACGACCGCCCGCTGCAGTAGATCAGCTCGGAGCCGTCGAACGGCTCCGCGGCCGGATAGCCGAACGAGAACATCTGCCGGATCCTCGGCTGGTTGAACGCCACCCCCTGCCCGCCCACGACGTCGGTCAGCGTCCGGTTCTGCAGCGGCGCGACCACGGCGGCGCCGACGTCGAAATTGATGTCCTCGCGCGCGTTCCACTGCTGGGTGGTCAGCAACCTGCTGGCCACCCAGGTGCCGAACGGCCGCTGCCCCTCATCGAAGGCCGGGACGAACGCCCAGTTGCGGTGGAACTGGCCGTTCAGCTTCACGCAGTGCCCCGCGGTCATCACCACGCTCTCGTTCGCGCTGGTCACGGCCGTGCCGGAGCAGGAAGAGTTCTGGCCGTCGGCGGTGGTGAAGAAGACCCGGCCGGTGGTGCGCACCACCGCGCCCGCGTCGGTCCACCGCAGGCCGGGGCTGTTCGCCACCGCGGCCTGCCGTCTGACGGCCGAGGTGGCGCCCGTGTCACGGGACGGGGTGGTGGAGGAGCCGCGCGTGGTCCACGAACCGCGGTTGCCGCTGGTGGCCGAGGTGCCGCGGGCCGACCACGGGTTGCCCCGGGAGGGCTGCTCCGACCGGGCGCTGCGCCGCGGCGCGGGCGACGACAGCGGCTGCGCCGCCAGCATGCGCTGCCGGGTCCAGTACTGCGAGACGGTCCTGCGTTCCGACCACGAGTCCGTGGCCGACCACCTGACGGGCCCGTCGCGGTCAGGGCCGCTCAGGGCGCCGGCCTGCGCGGCTCCCGCGGGCGCCAGGACGCCGGCCACGACCGCGGCGGCGGAGAGCAGGGCGACTCTGCGGTGCATTACGTACCTCCCGAAAACCGGAATCTGCCGATTGGAGGTACGCATGGCGACATCCATGTCGCTCAAGGCATGCGCAGATTGATATGGCGGCACTACATGACGGAACGGCCACGAGACCGTGCGTCACCGCTCGCGGTGGGCCGCCTCCTCGAGTGGACGCCGGTGCTCGGCGAGCAGCCGCCCGTTGTGCCGGATCTGGACCGCCTCGTACGGGCAGAGCTGCCGGGTCACGTACGTCCTGGCGATCGCGTCGGCGTCGGCCCGGTCGACCCCCCAGCCGACCGTGTTCCACCGCGCGCGCCCGTCGTCTCCCGTGGTGTCCAGGACGACGATCTCGAAGAGCTGGCCGGTGGGCGGAGGCGTGCAGGCGGTGTGCCCGCGATATTCCTCGCGTGGCCGGTGCGGGACAGTCACGCCACTCCTTTCCGCCGGGACGAAGCCGGCAGCGATCTCAGGGCCGGGCGAAC
The DNA here is from genome assembly GCF_039880665.1 of Nonomuraea sp. B5E05. NCBI lineage: Bacteria > Bacillati > Actinomycetota > Actinomycetes > Streptosporangiales > Streptosporangiaceae > Nonomuraea > Nonomuraea sp. B5E05. Next base: position 155,476 of record NZ_JBDPMJ010000006.1, on the reverse strand, counting down.
ACGGGCATGCCCTGGCCCCTCGGGCGTAAACATGGCAAGAGATCTGGCTGGTAACGGTAACGGGCGATTCGCGGCGAACGCCTCGGGTAGGAGCGCGGCGGCTGACCAGCATCGCCCCGGCAGGGGCGGCGCTAAGGACCGTTCCCCCCCGGCAGGACGAGGGAGAACGATGTGACCAGCTTCACGCCCGGCGACCAGCCGCCGACCCCGTAGCCGACCATGAGCCTGTCGGACTGGGAACGAAGGGCCCTGGCCGAGATGGAGCAGGAGCTCCGCCGGGAGGACCCTCCATTCGCGCACCGCATCGACGCGCTCAACGCGTCGCCGTGCGGCCTGGGCCCGCAGCGGTTCGCCTGCCAGGTGTCCGCGTGCGAGGTCGTGTGCGTGTTCCTCACCGTGGTCGTGCTGGTCGGGCTGTGCGTGCTGGTCATCCTCACCGCGGGCCCTCGCCAGGCCCCGCCGCCGTCCCGGATCGGCGGGCCCGGCACGGCCACCGGCCAGCCGGCCGCACCGCCGGCCGCACCGCCGGCCGCACCGCCGGGCGCCCACGCCGGAACGCCGCAGCCCGCCGCCCCGCCCTGACCGCGAGCGGGTGCGCGCCCCGGCCGGGTGGAGTGTCAGGCCTGGCGTGGCCGCCCTGGCCGGGTGGGGCGTCAGGCGGGCTGGTAGTCGCGCATGTAGCGGGCCACCTTGGTGGTGTAGTCGCGCCACTTCGCCGGCACGCCGTTCGCCTGCTTCAGCGGGGCTACGCCGCTGCGGTAGAGGGCGGCGAGCTTCAGCGCGGGATCGCCTGGGATCTTCGCGACCTGAGGGCCGAGCCGGCACATGAATCGCCCCATGGAGACGATCGACAGCTCGGGGCTGAACGGCGGCGACGGCTCGGGACGCTGGAGGCCGCCCGGCTGCCAGTGCCACAACACCTCGGGGGTCCACCGGGCGATGCCGTACTCGTCGTTGGCCTTGTCGGAGAGGTCGGGGTCGAAGCCGGACTCCGCCTTGAGCATCGCGGCGATCAGCGCCGGGCTCAGGCCGGGCAAGTCGCAGTAGGTGCCGGCCTGCACGATCAGCCCGCGGTATTCGTCGGGGATGTCGGAGCCGGCGCGCAGGTAGCCGCCGGTCGCGTCGCCGGTGGACGACGCTGTGGACGACGCGGCAGGCGAGCCGGCCGTCGGGCTCGACTCGGGCGGCGGATCGACGGGCGGTGACGCGGTCAGCGCCACGGCCGTCACGGTCGCGGCGGCCACGACGACGACTCCGGTGCCGACGACGATCGCCGTACGCCGCCCCGGCCGCCGCGGACTCTCGTGCGGCTCCTCCTCGGGCGGTTCGCCGTCGTCACCCGGTGCGCCGGGCATGGGAGCGAGATCGGGAACGGTGGACGACCTCAGGGCCGCACCGAACGCGGCGGCGTCAGGCCAGCGGACCTCCCGGTCGGGGTCCAGAGCCCGCATCACCGCGACGTCGACCACCTCCGGCACCTCGGGGTTCAGCTGGCCGGGCGGCACCCGGAGCTCCGGCTTGGCGGGCACCTTCCCGGTGAGCATGTGGTACGCCAGCGCGCCCAGTCCGTGCACGTCGGCGCGCGCGTCCGGAGCACCGTCGAAGTAGAGCTGCTCGGGGGCCTGGTAACCGGGCGATCCCGCGGGCAGCGTCAACCCGCTCAGATGGTCGGTCGACCGCGCGATGCCGAGATCGGCCACCATCACCCGCTCGCCGCCCTCGGGACGGGAGCAGAACAGCACGTTCGACGGCTTCAGATCGCGGTGGACGACCCCGATGCTGTGGAGCACGGCCACACCCTGGCAGATGTCCCGCATCACGCCGAGCGTCTCGTCGACGGAGAGCGGGCGGCTGGCCAGGCGCTCCGCCAGGGTGCCGCCGTCGGCGTAGGTCATCACGAAGTAGGGGCGGCCGTCGTCGAGTTCGCCGATGTCGAAGACCTGCACCAGCAGGTGGGAGTCGGCCCTGCGCAGCAGGCGCGCCTCCTGCAGGAAGCGCTCGCGCACGTCGGTCTTGCGGGCCCAGTTGTCCGCCAGGATCTTGACCGCCACGGGCGAGCGCAACTCGTCGTCGTGCGCCAGATGCACGGAGGCGAACCCCCCGACGCCGATGAGCTGCTCGATCCGGTAGCGACCTGCGTGGGATGGCGCCGTCATTCGGCTCATCATGGCCGATGGGCACGGGGTTCGTCCATGTCACCTCGCAGCTGACAGGTTTACCCGATCCCAGGTGGCGTCCAGGATCAGGTTGCAACACCGAAACGGGGAGGAATGCACCATGATTGTTCGACGGGCCGCGATCGCGGGGGCCTTCACCCTTGGTCTCCTGGCCACCGTCGCACCCGCCGCGCAGGCCGCCGGGGACGGCCAGCCGTGCGGCAAGGCGTACAAACACGGCACCTACCAGGTCCAGAACTGCCCTGACTGGTCGCCGAGCGGGAGCATCCCGGTCTACAAGTCGGCGAAGAAGGGCACGATCGTCGGGTACATCAACCCGGCGGGCAACGACTGGTACCTGTGCGAGAAGGTCGGCGCCCGCTACGGGCTCGGCCGCTACCACAACTACTGGTGGGCGGCCACCATGGCCGACAACGACCAGTGGGGCTACGTGAACGAGGTCTATTTCCGCGGGGGCGGAAACGACGAGCCCGACGCCGGCCTGCGCACCTGCCGGGGCCCCGGCGGCAAGCCGTTGCCTGAGTGATGTGACCTCGACACCCCTATTGGATCCCGAGTAAGGTCCCTCCGATGCACAGCACGATCCTGATCCAGATGGCGGCCACGCCGACCGACGACCGGCCGTACTCTCTGGAGCTCGGGCCGGGCGAGCAGGCGTTCTTCGGGCGCGGCACCCCGGGCTCGCCAGTGGACATCGTGCTGGACGACCCCGCGGTCTCCCGCCGCGCCGGCAAGATCGTCGCGGTGGGAGACTACTGGCTGCTGTCCAACCTCAGCACGTCGAAGACGTACGTCGTGGAGAACCCCGAGGGCGGCGGGGAGTTCGTGAAGGTGCAGCCGGGACGCGTGGGGGCGCCGATCTCGTTCGAGTTCTCCCGGGTGAGCCTGCCCGCCGTCGACGGCACGGTGTCGTTCCTGGTCTTCGCGCCGCAGCACGTGCACGTGCCGCCGGGAGGCGCCGACGGCGGCGCGGCCACGCAGGTGGCCTACCCCCTCGACCAGAACGCCAAATACTTCCGCATCCTGGTGGCGTTGTGCGAGCCGCGCCTGCGCGACCCGTCGACCTCGCGCATCCCGACCATCCCCGAGATCGCCGAACGGCTCCCCGACCTGGGCTTGAGCCGCACCGCCATCGGCTTTCACATCGGCTATCTCGCTGAGAAGAAACTGCACGTCAAGAGCCCGCAGGGCGGCGACGGCAAGGCCGACTGGCAGCGCCACGCGCTGGTCTCGCTGGCCCTGAGGTTCGACCTGGTGACCAGCGAGCACCTCGCCCTGCTTCCTGTGCCCCGCCGCTGAACGGCGGGCGGCTGATGCGGGATCATCGGGGTCATGGAGATCTGGATCAATCCCGGCTGTTCCAAGTGCCGCTCGGCGCTGTCGATCCTGGACGCCGAGGCCGCCTCGTACACCGTGCGCCGCTATCTCGACGATCCGCCGACGGAGAGCGAGATCCGCGAGGTGCTGGCCAGGCTCGGCCTCGAACCGTGGGACATCACCCGCACGGGCGAGCCCGTCGCCGACCGGCTCGGCATGGCCTCATGGCCGCGCGAGCCCGGCGACCGTGACCGCTGGATCGGCGCGCTGGCCGCGAACCCCGTCCTGATCCAGCGGCCGATCATCACGGCCGACGACGGGAGCGCCGTGATCGGGCGTACCGAAGAGGCCGTGAGATCCGTGACGCGGCGAAGCGGTGACGCCTGACGGCGCTCCGCCGGGAGCGGGGTTCCTGTGAGCTTGCTGCTAGGGACGACCTGGGGCGATGCGGTGCAAAAGCATCCTGACCGATGGGTTTCCCCAGGAAGGTGGCGTAATGTAAAGCGCCGTCCGCCACCCCGAGCCGACTGTCAGAGGAGCACCAGGCGCATGTCCGACGATCGTCCCGGCCTCCCGCACCCTCCGGAAGATCTGGTGCCGGACGGTGGTGCGCGGCGCGTGCGCGGCAACGACTACCGCGTTCTGCAGCCGCCCGAGCAGTTCACCCCCGAGTTGCGGGTCAGCGTGGTCATCCCGGCCTACGGCGCCCAGGACAAGCTCGACCTGGTGTTACAGGGGCTGGCGCGGCAGACGTACCCGGCCGCGCTGACGGAGATCATCGTCGTCGACAACGGCACCTCGCCCCCGCTGCGCCTGCCCGGAGGCACGGCGGCCCGCCTGACCGTCTGTGACAAGCCGGGCCGGGCCTGCGCCCGCAACGCGGGGCTCGCCGAGGCCACCGGCGACGTGATCTTCTGGCTCGACTCCGACGTGGTGCTGACGCCGGGCGCGATCGAGGCCCACATGCGCTGGCACCACACCGCCCCCTACCTCTCGGTGACCAGCTACATCAGGTTCACCGAGGCAACGCTGCCCGAGGTGCTGCCCGACGACCTGGAGGCGGCGTTCGAGCCGGCCGCGCCGCACGCCTGGCTCGTCGACCTGGTGGAGCGCACCGACGGCCTGACCACCAACTCGCCGCGCCCGTTCAGCCTGCACGTCGGCGGCGCCACCTCGGTCAACGCCCGCCTCGTCCAGGCGGCCGGGCCCATGGACGACGACCTGATCGTCGGCCAGGACACCGAGATGGGCTACCGCCTCCACCAGGCGGGAGCGGTGTTCGTCCCCGAGCCGCGGGCCCGCGCCTACCACCTCGGGCCGACCATGCGGATGCGGCAGCAGAAGAGCATCGACCGGGTCAGCCACGCGTTCGTCGCCGACCGCATCCCGGCCTACCAGTGGCTGCGCACGCACCCCACGCGGGAGTGGCAGGTGCCCTACGTGACCGCCGTCGTCGACGGCACGGCCGGGTACGAAGCCGTCCGCGCCGGCGTGGACGCGCTGCTCGCGTCGACCGTGGTGGACCTGTCCGTCGTCGTGGTCGGCCCGTGGGACACGCTCGACCGCGACCGCCGCGCCCCGCTCAACGACCCCGACCTCGACCTGGTGCTGGTCCACGGCCACTACGAGCACGAGAGCCGGGTGCGCCTGGCGACCGAGGAAGAGGTCGACCCGCGGGTCCCGTTCGTGTTCCGCCTGCCCGCGGGCTGGACGCCCGGCGAGGACAGCCTGGCGGTGCTGCTCGACCTGGCCAGGACCGAGGGGCTCGGCCTGATCGAGGTGGCGCTCGACGAGCCGGCCGGCCCAGCGGACTCGGACGAGCCGGCCGGCCCAGCGGGCTCGGAGGTGGCCAGGCTGGAGCGCGTGTCCGCGTTCGCCCGTGCCCGGCTCGTCGCCCGGCCCGGCGAGCCGCTCGACGACGCCGTGGCGGCCGTCGCGGGCGTCCAGCGGGTCGACGGCGACCAGCACGCCTTCACCCGCGAGCCGGCCCAGCCGGTCGGGCGGCGCAGCGCGTACAAGGCCAGGATCGCGGCCAAGGCCGAGGTGGCCCGCCTGGCGAAGGAGTCCGAACGGCTGCGCGCGCAGGTCACCAAGTGGCGGGACGAGGCGGCGCGCTGGCGCAAGAGCACCGTGGAACTGCGCCGCGAGGTCGGTACGTTGCGCCGCGAGCTCTACACGGCCCAGAAGACCCAGCGCGCCACGCGTACCACCCTGGCGGGCTCCGTAAGACGCGCCATCGGCAAACGACTGCGCGGCTGACCGGCCCACGGCTCAGGGGAGAGGCTCAGGGCCGCAACTCAGGGCCCGCAGGGCAGGGCGACCCGGAGGGTGGTGGGCTCGCCCGATGGGCTGTCGAGCGCGAACGTGCCGCCGTGCGCTTCGGTACGGCGGCGGATGCCGCCGATCCCGGACCCGCTGTTCTCGTCGGCCCCGCCCTTGCCGTCGTCGGTCACCTCGACGTGCAGCCGGTCGTCGTGGTGGCGCACCCGGACGTACGCCTGCCGCGCCCCGCTGTGCTTGGCGATGTTGGTGAGCGCCTCGGCCACCACGTGCCGTCGTGCAGCGAGCGTTCGATGCGCCGCAGCTCGGTGGCGTGCGCGTCCAGCGCGGCCGAACGGGTGGCGGTCAGTTGCGCCACGCGCACGCTGAGGTCGGCGTCGAGGGCCAGGAGGCGGCGTCCCGGCCAGGCCTGCAACCACGCCATCAGCGGAGAGAAGATCATGGTGAGTGCGATCCACACCGGGGCCACCAGGGCGATGGCGAGGGCGCTCGTCCCGTCGTCCACGGTCCAGAGCCCCAGGCCGGCGTCGGACGCCTCTCCCGGCGGCACCAGCCGCCACCACGCACAGAACGTGACGTCCTGCACCGCCTTGACGGGCAGGGTCGTGCTGAGTATGCCGAGGAACAGCCCGAAGGAGGCGTGCGTGGCCACCCACGCGAGCTCCCTGCGCACGGTACGGTCGGCGAGCGCGGCGGGCGCCATGAGCAGCCCCACGCCGACCAGGGACATGAGCGCGGTGGCGGCCAGCAACATGAGCGAGACCAGCGCCAGGATTCCGGTTCCGAGCCCGCCGATGAGGCGTTCGAGAGCGTCCAGGGTGGTCCGGCCACGGGCGAAGACGTCCCATCGGACGGCGGACCCGCGTCGGTTCCCGGCGACACGAGTCGGCATCCGCGCCTCGACCAGACGGCAGGCCCTTGATCAGCAGGCTACACCCGTGCTTGTCGCATTGTTGGTGGCTCAGTCAGGGCATATCCCCCGCCATCACGCTCCATCGGAGGAAAAGGGCGGGCGCGGGGTGTGGGCGGTGGTGGGGATCGGCGGATGCCGGTCGTGAAGGCGTCAGGTGAGGAAGGTGGCGACGGTGCTCACGAAACGCGAGGCGTCGTCGAGCCACGGGAAGTGACCGGCGCCGGGCTGGACCGTGAGCGTGGCGTCGCGGAACAGGGCGGCGTACTCCGTCATGGCGGGCAGCGGCGCGGCCACGTCCACCTCGCCCGCGAGCAGCAGGACGGGACCGCCGAAGGCGGCCAGCGCCGTACGGGTGGCGGCGGGGTCGAACGCCCCCTCGGCGCCGAACGCGGCCGCCGCCTCCTCGTTGCGCTGCTCCTCGTCGGAGGCGTGGTGGGCCTGGGCGGCGGCGTCCCACCGGCCGTAGGTCAGCGGCGTGACGGCCTCCCAGTCGTCCGGCGTGGCCGTGCCCGTCGTGGCCGCCCGCAGCCCCGCGTACGCCCGGGAGAACCAGGGTTCGCCGGCCCGGAGCCGCGCCGTCTCCAGCCGCCACTCTCCGGCGATCTCGATGCCGACCGCCCGCGTGCTGGGCGTGACCAGCACGAGCCGGCCGGTGTGCTCGGGGTGCCGGGCCGCGTACTGGACGGCGAGGTTGGCTCCGGCGGAGTGGCCGAGCAGGTCGATCCGGTCGAGCCCGAGGTGCAGGCGGAGGGCCTCCACGTCGTCGACGAGGCGGTCGCACCGGTAGGCGGAGGTGTCCGCGGGCGTCGCCGAGCCGCCGGTGCCCCGCGGGTCCAGCATGATGAGGCGCGTGCGGGAGGACAGGCCGCCGAGCTCACCGAGGCAGGACGAGGGCAGCATGGGCCCTCCGGGCAGGCAGATCAGCGGCGAGCCGGCACCGTGGACGTGATAGGTGAGTGTGGCGCCGTCAAGCGCGGACAGGGAGGGCATGGCCCGGATCCTGTCAGCGCCGCTCGGCGGGCGGCAACGGCTTTTCCCGCCGCCGCCCCGTCGTCGCCCTGCTCCTCCGGCGGAACCAGTGGGGGTGCGTACGGACGAAGGTCACGATGAACAGGACCTGAATGCCGCCCTCGACGAGGATGAAGAGGCCGGAGTCCAGGGCCATGAGGGCGGATCCGCCGCCGATGCCCTGCACGGCCCGCACCAGGGCGCCGATCACGATGGGGGCGGTGAACAGCGCGAACGCGGCCAGGGTGATGCTCGCCCCGATCACCAGGAAGACGGAGTAGATCCGTGTGGCACGTCGCGCATGAGGAGCCAGCCCAGCCGTCGGGTCGGTGATCGCCGAAGGTCGGCGCAGCAGGGCGTCCAGGCCCCGCGTTCTGAGGTACTTCGCGTAGGCGATCCCGTCTTCGAAAAGATTGCGTGCCCGCAGCACCTCGCGCAGGACGTAGTAGAGGTCCGTGCGCATGTAGACCTGGAACTGGAACGGGATCGCCATGAGGACGGAGAGAACGAGCGCCTGAAGGATCGCCTGCGCGCGGTCGGCCAGCGGGACGTGGGCGATCACCAGGATCAGGGACGCCATCACCATGATGTCCCAGGCGAGCCCGGCCAGGTAGACGCGGTAGCGGGAGCGCCGGGGCAGCCCCCACACCCCCGTGACGTCCGTCTGCACGACGAGATTGTGCAGGCGGGTACCGAAGCCGATGCGGCCCGGGGCTCCGAGTGACCGGGCCGCGGTGAGGTGCATCAACTCGTGCACGCTGATGGAGGCCGACATCATGGCCGTGTTGACCAGCACCGTGAGGCCGACATAGTCGGACCAGAAGAAGTCCGAGTATGTCGGGATCAGATCGTTGCGCACGGTGAGGGTGAGCAGGGCCGCGGCCACGACGACGAGCCACAGCGCCTTCATCGGCATGCTGAAGAGCCAGGCCACATGATGCTCCGACAGCCGGCGGAAATGGCCGCGCGGCGTGCTCGCGGCGGCGTCCGGGAGCGGGGTCCCGTCGATGGAGGCGACGAATCCGAGCTCGGAAAGGGCCTCCACGAGCTCGGCGAGGTCGACCTCCGCGTCGTGGACGTCGGCTATCCGCCGCCGGGTGGCGCCGACGGACATGCCGTCGGCCATGAGCGAGATCGCCTCACCGTACGCGGCCGGGAGCTCGACGAACTCCCCGATCTCCGGTCTGCCGACGACGGTGATGACCGGGTCGTCGTCGTGCGGCCGGATGAGCAGCCGATGGAACCGGACGTGGCTCTCGGCGGTGACGACGCTCACGAAACCGTGGAGCCGCAGGTGGGACAGTCGTCGTCACGCGGGATGTCGATGAAGTAGAAGTGGTCCCACAGGGCGACGTTCCAGTGGTACATCCGCCCGCGGACCTGGGGGGCCATGTCACCGAGATGGTAGAGGACGTCCAGTGCGCAGAGATGGCCGCTGATGTTGGCGCTGGCCGCGTTCACGGCATTGGGTCGCCCTTCGGTGAGCGGGCTTCCGTGCGCCTTGATCTCGTGCTGGTCCTGCTGCCGGCGCAGGCACGCCCAGCAGCCGGTCTCACCAGGGATCATGGAGGCGACCACTGCCATCGGCCCTGTGTAGAAACTGGCGAACCACGGCGTCCGGGTGCGCAGCGCCGCCTCGTTCGTCCAGAACACGATGTCCGGCTGAGGCTCGTCCGCGCAGAGGACGAACACGTCGCAGTCGTCCATGAGGGAGGCGATGTCGTCGGCGCCGCCCGCCTTGAACGTGCTGCCGGTCACCTCGACGAAGCCGTTCATCAGGCGCAACCGCTCCACGGCCGATTCGACCTTGGGACGGCCGAGGTCGGCCTCGGTGTAGAGGAGTTGCCGGGTGAGGTTGGGCTCCTCCACGACGTCGAAGTCGGCGACATGAAGCGCCCCGATCCCGCCGGACACCAGCCCCGCCGCCACGGCCGAACCGGTGCCGCCGAGGCCGAGCAGACCCACCTTGGCATCCTTGATCCTGGACTGCGCCTCATAGGGCGAACTGCGCGGGACGGTGTCGATCCAGGCGAAGAAGTTGCGGGACGGCTCGTAGCGCTCGATCTCACGCGGGGTGAGGTTGCCCGGGGCCGGGGCGCCGGCGTCCTCGACGAAGCCGCCGGCGATCAGGTCGTCGATGACGGCGCGGACGCTCTCCTCATCGACGTCGCCATGGGTCTCGGCGAAGGCGGCGCAGATCTGGTCGACGGTCCTGGTTCCGTTCATCAGGACGATCAGCCGGGCGATGGCGCCGTCCTCGCCGTCCTGAATTTCGGATGACACTCCCTGTTGCGTCAAGCCGATGACGATGCGGTTCCCGGGCAACGACAGAGGCCGATGAACACGCTTGATTTGGGGGAGTTGCATCCGTACCTTCCAGCTTGGCGTCGTTATGAGAAGAGGCCGGCCAGGCGTGGCCTGGCCGGCCGGAAATCAAACAATCAGCTGTCGAGCGAGCGGTCGCTGGTGGTTTCGATCTTCTCCAGGCGCCGGATCTGGAGGGAGATCTTCTTCTTCTCGCCCACCGAACCCTGCTCGACCTCTTCAGCGTGCGGGTGGTTGTTCAAGGCAGACTCCTTCTTTCCATGGCCTCTTGCGACTCTCCGATTCGCGCCCGAGATCGCTGTGGCCAAATTTACTTGGCCAAGTTAACTCTACCTTGGCTAAGTAAGAAGATCAATGGTCTGCCCTGTTGCACGCCCTCCCGCCTCGGTCGGCCTCAGCCCTGGGGCTCTTCCCCCGGGCAGCGGGTGCCCTTGGCGGGTACCTGCAGGGAGATCAGGTACTTGTCCATCGCCGCCTTGGTGCAGTCGGTCATGCCGCAGATGCCGTGGCCCCAGCCCTCGTAGCTGAGCAGCGTGGCCTTGGGGCCGAGCTGGCGGGCCACGGTGGCCGACCACGCGTACGGCGTGGAGGGGTCGTGCCGGGAGGCGCCGACCAGCAGCGAGGCGCTGCCCTTGTTGGCGGCGCGCATCACGTCGGCGTACGCCTTGTAGTTGCGCAGTTTGAGGTTGTAGTCCTCGCAGAGGATCGCGGTGGGGAACTCGGCGTGTTCACCGCTGGCGGGTCCGTTGCCGGGAGGGTCCGGCATGTCGTCGGGCACCGGGCCGCCGTCGAGGGCGCGCAGCACCTTGGCCTCCAGCGCCCAGTCCGGCCCCTCGTTCATGATGTTCGGGAACAGCTCCGCGTACATCTGCTGGGCCAGCGTGCCGTAGGAGACGCCGTAGGAGGTCAGCTTGTCGTCGCCGAGCGCGGCGCGGATGGCGTCCATGTCACGCGCCACGTTGGCCGAGTCGATGTGGTCGTACAACGGGCCGGTGAGCTTGCGGCAGTCCGCGCGCAGCTTCTTGTTGAAGGCCGTCCACTTGTCGTAGTCGGCCTGGCTGGTCATGACCTCGTACGGGATCTTGTTGTACACCGACGCCGAGCAGGTCGCCGCTCCGCTGCGGCCGACGCCCCGGGGGTCGTAGCTGACGATGTCGAAGCGCCGTTGCACCTCCTCGCTGAACCCCGAAGGGCGAAGGATGTCGTTCACGCCGGAGTTGCCGGGGCCGCCTGGGTTGGTCAGCAGGGATCCGATCCGCGCGGAGGGGTCGGTGGTTCTGCGCCGGGCCAGGGCCAGGTCGACGGTGGGTCCGTCCGGCTTCGACCAGTCGATCGGGACGGCCAGCTTGCCGCACTCGACAGTGGGCTCGTCCTCACACGGGCCCCACGCGATGCCACGTTTGCCGACGGCATCCGTGACGCCCTCTCCGGCTACGGCCGCGTTGCCCACCCCGGCCATCGGCGCGGTCGACAAGCTCGCCATCGCCACGAGAGCGGTGGCGAGCAGGCTCGTTCTTTTCGGCACATTGCTCCTGTCGTTGATCAGCCGGCCCGGATGCTCGGGCCGTCGCCGGCGATCAACTCGTCGATGACGGCGTCGACGCTTGCCACGTCGACGCCGCCGGGATCTCGGAGAAGGCCGCGCAGATCTGATCTACGGTCCGGTTCCGTTCATGAGGATGATCGGCCGGGCGATGGAGTCGCTCGCGCCGACCTGTCTCTCAGATCAAGCTCCCTGGCGCACCAACCAACCAGGCGCTCTGCCACGAACCCTCTATTACTTGGCCGAGTTAATGTCACCTTGCTCAAGTAAGTCCGGGCAACGGTGGACTAGACGTATCGGATCATCCAATCCAGCAGGGCCTCGTTCTGAGCCAGACGGTGGGATGGGGGCCCGACGAGGGAGCCGTGATGGGAGGTGCCGGGGAATCGCAGCATCTCGGCCGGCACTCCGTTCGCCTTGAGGATGGCGTAGTACTGCTCGGTCTGTTCCGGTGGACACCGATGGTCGGCCTCGTGTTGCAGGAACAGGGTGGGTGTCGTGCAGCGGTGGGCGTAGGTGATCGGTGAACACCGTTCGTAGTCGTCGCGGCGTTCGTGCGGTGCGCCGCCCATCACGGTCGGCCCTTGCCAGAGGCCGGTATCGCTCGTGCCGTACATGCTGAACCAGTTGAAGAACGGGTTTTCGGGGCAGGCGGCCTTGAACCTGTCGGTGTGCCCGATGATCCATCCGGTGAGGAAACCGCCGCACGAGATGCCGAACACTCCGAGCCGGTCGGGGTCGGCGACTCCCAGCTCGACGGCGTGGTCGACACCCTTCATCAGGTCCGTGTAGTCGAGGTTGCCGTAGTCGTTGTTGATCGTCGTCGCGAAGTCGTCGCCGTACCCGGTCGAGCCGCGCTGGTTGACGAACAGAACTCCGAAGCCGGCGCCGGCGAGCATCAGAAAGTCGAAGTTGAAGGTGTGACCCCAGCCGGTGTGAGGACCCCCGTGGATGCCGAGCAACGTGGGGTACGGAGCGGCGCCGCCGTCGGGAGGCGCCAGGAACCATCCCTCCACGGTGGCGCCGTCGCCGCTCACGAACTCCAGCCGCCGGGCGGACGGCAGATCGAGTTCCGCCAGCAGTGCGGCGTTGAGCTCGGTCAGCCGTTCTTCATGTCGAGCCGCGACGTCGAACGTGTACAGGTCGCCGGGTTCCGTCATGCCGAAACCGGCGAACAACAACGTGTCGCCGCGCAGGCACGCGGGCGCGCAGACGCGTTCGCCCGCCACCACCGGCTCGTACGACTCCGGACCGGACAACGCGACCTTGACGATCTCCCCCTCCCCGCCACGCTGCACCATCGTGTAGGCGTGGGCGCCGTCGTCGGACACGACCAGTCGTCCCAGCGACATCTGCACGGCCGGCATGTCCGGCTGGAAGATGCCGCCGACACCGGCGTCGAGCCCGGTCGTGCGCGGGTCATGCGCGCCGGTGCGCGGATCGGCCACCCGCAGCTCCGCCTTGGTGCCCGGGAGCTGGCCCGGCTCGTACCCGATGAGGTAGGCGATCCGTCCGTCGGGACACGCGGTATGGCTGGAGAGCAGGCCGGCGTGTGCGAGTTCGCTGACGCCGCCGTCCAGGCCGACCATGCGCAGGTGCATCGTCATCGGGGCGGCGCCGGGGTCGTGGGAGGCGAGGTAGGCGATGCTCGTGCCGTCGGACGTCCACACCGGTTCGAAGTTCAGCGCCGCGTCGTCGGTGAGCCGCTGTGGCTCACCGCCGGCGACCTCGACCACGTAGATGTCGGTTCCAGCGTCGTCGAGAACGCCGATGCCGTCCACCCGCCACACGGCACGTGTGACCCGGTACGGCTTGGCCGGGTCGCGCGGCTCGCCCTGCGGTCCCGCGGCGAACGCGATGTGCGTGCCGTCAGGGGACCAGGCAGGCCCGCCGCTGACGCCACGCGGGAGCGAGGTGAGCTGTCGCGCCTCGCCGCCGTCCGCCGGCATCACGAAGATCTGCGGGGCCCCGCCACGGGCGGAGAGGAAGGCGATCCACCGTCCGTCCGGGGAGAACACCGGCGCGACGTGCACGGTGTCCGCGTACGTGAGGCGTCGGCACGCCCTGCTCCGGCGGTCAAGGAGGTAGAGGTCGGTGTGGTCGGTGTTCGACTCGGTGTCGGCCCTGGAGAGCGCGTACACCACGGTCCGGCCGTCGGGCGCGAGGTCGGCGCCCATCAGGAAGCGCAGCTTCAGCAGGTCGTCGGCGACAACGGGGCGCTTGGCCGTGGTCTCGTTGGCAGGGGTCATGCTCGCCTTCGCTCCTTGGGGATCAAACGTTCGCCTGGCCGGCGTGGCGCCGCACGACGGGCAGCAGAATGCGGCTGGCCAGGTCCGGGCTGTGGTACACGCGCTGCTCCGCGACGACGACGGTGTCGTCGGTGAAGAAGTTGCTCGCGCCCGAGTTGGTGTTGCGGTCGTACCGGCTGAAGCCCGAGCTGCTGATTTCGACCCGGATGCGGTGACCGGGGAGGAAGCGGACGCCGCAGGCGTCCATGCCGATCTCGTAGAGCGTGGGGATGCCGGGCTCGAGCGGCTCGGGATGCTCGAATGAGTGACGGAACCGGGCGCGCAGCGCACCGCGGCACAGGAAACGCGCGGTACCGTCCGGGTGCACATCGGTGAGCCGCAGGTGCCAGTCGGTGTCGAGGGCTGATGAGGAGGCGTAGAGCCGGCAGGTGATCCAGCCGACGACGTCCAGCGGCTCGGTCAGCGGCTCGCTCGTGTAACACAGGCAGTCGCTGCGCTTCGAGCCGGGACGGTCGTCGATCGGACCGTCGTGCAGGCTCCACGGGCGGGCACCGCAGTCGGCCGGGTCATACCGATAACTGTCGGGAGGTTCCTCCATGCTCGGGGGTTCCAGGGTCAGGATGCCGTCGCCGTCGAGGGTGTTCGCCTGCCCGCCGGAGTGGAGGTAGAGCGGCACGTCCTCCGCGTCAGGCAGCGGCCAGTCGTCTTCCGCCCACCACTCGTTCGCGCCGACGACGAAGATGTGAACCGGCTTTTCTTCGTCGATCCCGTTGGGCACGCCTTTCAGCCAACGGTCGAAGAAGCGCAGGACGTAGTCGTTGAGCTCGATGATCGCGCTCTCGCCGAAGTCGACCTCGTTGAGCTCCCGTTGGGTGTTGATCCAGTGCGGCCACGGGCCGATGACCAGCTTCTGCCTGGACTTCGCCCGGCTGTTTCGCATGGCCTGGTAGTTGGACGGGGCACCCGGGAGGTTCAGGTCCCACCATCCCGTGACGTTCAAGGACGCGACGTCCATCTCGGCATGGTTGTCGTACGAACGCCGGCGCCAATAGTCATCGAAGGTGGGGTGCTCGGTCATCTCGCGCCACCAGGGCGGGCTCTCCCCGGTGCTGTCGGGCACAGCGGCCAGCGGCAGGGTGTCGAAGTACGGCTGCGGCCCCGTGAGCACGCTTCCCGGATCGGCTGTCTGCCAGGAGCGTGCGCCCATGGCGACGGCCCACTCGGCCATGCCCAACATGAAGCAGCCGCCGAGGATCGGCTCGTTTCGCCACGGTGAGCCTGGTGGCGAGCACATCGGCACGATCGCCTTCAGATGCGGCGGGCGGCGGGAGGCCGCGAACCACTGCGTCTGACCAGCGTACGAACCGCCGATCATCCCGATGTTGCCGTCGCACCACTCCTGCGCGGCGATCCATTCCACCGTGTCGTAGCCGTCGTTGGCCTCGTCGGCGTACGGCTGGAACACCCCGTCGGAGTTGAACCGGCCGCGGCAGTCGGAGAACGCGATGATGTAGCCCGCCTGTGCGAATCGTTCGTACAGCTCGGCCCGGTGACCGCCGACCTTGTCGTAGGGCGTACGCATCAGGATGACGGGCAAAGGACCTGGCAGGTCGGGCCGCCGGAGGTCCAGCGCCAGTTCGACGCCGTCGCGCATGGGCACCCGCAGCCCGAGGTGCAGGCGGGTAACCGAGGTCAACTGCGGCGGAGTCTCGGCTCGAGGCGGCTCACCCTGGTGCACGTGTTCAGTCATCCTCATCCATTCCAGAAATTGCGGGCTCTACCCGGCGCGCGAGGCGGCCATCCAGGTAGACGAGCTGGTAGCGACCGGTGTGATCCGCCTGGGAGAAGTGCAGGCGGGTTCGGCCGTCGAAGAGGCCGGCCATGTCGGCGACGGCCGAACGCGGGCCGTCCGGGACGGCGTCGAACTCCGTGGCGGCTCCCTTCTCGTAGATCTCGGCTCCTTGGAGGTCCTCGAGGACGGGTTCGACCCTCACGCGCAGCCTCTCGCCGTGCGGCGTGACGGTGAGCCGTCTGCTCTTACGCAGGTAGGTTCCGGCGCACCGGCTGAGCTCAAGGGCTTCCGCGTCGTGGTTCTGGTGCGGGACGCGCAGCGGGGATCGTTCGGGAGGGAGGAACAGGTCGAGCGCATCCGCGTGGAGAGCGGCTGACGCGTTCGAGTTGGCGAAGGCGATGTACGCCAGGTGGTCGCGCGGGGAGAGCACGGCGAACGCTGTGCCTCCGTTGGAGCCGCCGCCGTGGGAGTACACCGGTCCGCCCTCGCGTGCGGTGTAGCGCCAGCCCAGGCAGTAGCCGGTCTCGGGCCCGGGCGGTTCCGCGACCGTCGGTGTGCGCATGGCCGCGACGGACGCCGGCGCGAGGAACTGATCCATGAGGTCCGGAGGGTCGAGGAACGCGCGCAGGAAACGGAGCGTGTCGCCGACCGTCGTGATCAGAGTCGATCCCGCCGCGGCCAGCGTCTCCGGCAACAGGAACCGCGTGGTCGGCACGTGCCCCTGCGCCGCGGGGAAGTGGCCGATGGCGGTGTGACGCATGTCGGCGTGCCTGGCGTCCGCGCTGGTTCGTTCGAGCTGGAGTCGGTCGATCACCCGTTCCTGGAGCAGCTGGAGAAAGTTCTTGCCGGTCAGGCGCTTGAGGATCACCTCGACGACGAACCAGCCGGCGTTGTTGTAGGAGGCGGTGGCGCCTGGTTCGTGCAGCTTTCCGACGTGACGCAGCAGGTCGACGTAACGGTCCACCCCGTCCGGGTACGGGCCGGTGTCGACGAGATAGTCGCCCGCGTCAGTACCGCTGGAATGGTTGAGCAGTTGCCGGACGGTTATCGCCCCGGCCGCCGCCTTGTCCGCGCCGAACTGAACGTCCGGCGCGTAGTCCACGATCCGCTGGTCAAGGTCGATCTTGCCCTCTTCGACAAATGTCATGACCAGGGCGGTCGTCCACACTTTTGTGACGGATCCGGTAAGGAACGCAGTGTCGGGAGTCATCTCGGCCTGCGTGTCGAGGTTCGCGACGCCGCAGGCGGCGACCGAAGTGCGACCGGCATGGTAAGCACCGACGACGAAGCCGGGCACGCCGTGCCCGCGTCGCAGCGTCTCGAGCCGGCGCCGCAGGTCGGTCCCGGCTATCACGACGACGACCGTTCCCGCTGCGACGGGACGCCCATGACCTCGCGGAAGACGCGCATCACGTTGTCGCCGAGGACTTTCTTGACGTCCTGCTCGCCGAAACCTCTCCGTACCATCGCGTCGGTGACCTTCACGAGGTCCGACGGCCGTTTGATCTCCGCGGGTTCGTACGGGCCGATGGCCCCGGCGTTGCCGCTGGGATCTCCGGCGTGCGCCGGCCAGCCGCCCCAGACCTCCTGGAAGTAGTCGTCGATGATGTCGGGGCCGAGCCCGACGTGGTCGATGCCGGCGATGTCCACGACGTGCTCGATGTGGTCGACGACGCGGTCGGCCGTAGGGTTGTGCGGGTCGACGAACCAGGGGATCGCGGCCGCGATGCCGACGACCCCGCCCAGTGCGGCGATCCGTCTGATCTGGTCGTCGCCGAGGCTGCGATGGTTGTCGGTGATGACGAGGCAGGTCGAGTGGGTGGCGAGAAGCGGCCGGCTGGCAAGGTTCAGCACGTCCTCCACACCGGTGACGCCGAGATGGCTGAGGTCGAAGACCATGCCGAGGCGCTCCATCTCGGTGAACACCTCGATGCCCTGCGGGGTGAGGCCGCCCCGGGCCGTGTCGTCCAGGCCGCTGCCGTCGGCGAGGAAGGTGCGGCCGTAGTGCGCTATCGATGCGACGCGCACGCCGGCCCTGAACAGGGTCCTGATCAGCTTCGGGTCCTGGCCGATGCCATGTGCCCCCTCGATGGCCATGACGAGCGCGATCCTTCCGCTCTGGTTCGCCGCGTCGATGTCCGCCGCCGTCGAACAGATCGCCACGTCATCCGGGTACTGGACGGCCAGCTCGTGGATCCGCTCGGCGAGGAGCAACGTACGGCGCAGGGCTCCTTCGGACTGGTGGTCCTCGTCGATCCAGATGGGCAGCACCTGGACGTCGACTCCGCCGGCCCGCAACTCGGGTAGCCAGAACTCAGCGAAATGGTCGGTCTTTCCCCGCTTGTCCATGTGGTCCACGAGGAGGATCAGGTCGTTGTGCGCGTCGACGACCTGGGCGTCGGCGTGCAGGCGCGCGGTGTCCATCTGCGGCTCATTCCTCCGTCGCCGAGGTGTCGACGACAGGGACGACAAGGTGGGACGGATGGTCTCGGTCACGGTAGATCGTCTGGGTGGCGACGACCGGGGCGCCGGGTTCGCCGCCCAGGTTGGTGTTCCTGTCGAAGCGGGGGAAGTCGGCGGAGGAGATGTCGACGCGGAGCCGGTGCCCGGTCCTGAACCTCATCGCCGTCGCCCACATGTCCACCTCGAGTCGATGGATCTTCCCGGGCTCGAGCAGCTCGGGTGCGCCGTCGCCGGTGCGGTGGCGGGCGCGGAGCATCCCGCTCTGGACGTGGAACGCGCGGCCGTCCGGCCAGACGTCGCTGAGGCGGACGTTGAAGTCGGTGTCCACCGCGCTGGAGCCGGCGTAGAGGACCATGACGAGCGGGCCGACGACGTCGAGATCCTCATCGAGCGGCGGTGTCGTGTACACCAGCACGTCACCGCGTCGCTGGACCTCGCTCACATCCCCGCTGCCCGGGGTGTAGTGGAAGGAGACGAAACTCCCGGCGACGGTAGGCGTCGGATCCTCGGGATCGTAGGCGTAGACGTCCGGCTCGGCGTCCGCAGCCGGCGGGCTCGTCGAGAGCACCCCTTCACCGCCGAGATAGAAGGCACGTTCCGTCGCCTCGGGCACCGGCCAGTCGGATGCCGTCCGCCACTCGTTGGCGCCCATCAGGTAGTAGGTCACCCTCGGCCAGGACTCCGTCGTGCCGTTGCGTACGGAGGTGAACCAGTGGTCGAGGAAGCCGACCTGGTCCAGCATGTTCGACGGACGCACCAGCTCGGGATGCTCGTCGGTGCCCAGCCGGTATCCAGGCCGGTTGTGCGCCCTCGGGGTGATGATGATGCGCGCGCCGTCGGCGACCTCGGGGCGTCCTTCGCGGCGCAGCATCCGGAACGTGGCGAGGGCGTCGTTGACGCCCCAGTCGTACCACCCGGTGAGCATCAGCGGCGGAGCGGTGACGAGCCGGCACATCTCCGCGGGGTCGGCGTGCGGCATGATGTGCCTGGCGTGAGAGATGCGGTGGCCGAAGATGTCGGACATGGCCTCCATGTCTGTCATCGTCACGTGGTCGACGCCCTTCGCTCGACGAACGAACTCGGCGCGTCGCGCGCTGGAAAGATCGCAGTACCGCTCCCACAACCACTGTCGTGCCTCGGCCGGATGCATTTCTGTGACGACGGGGTACTCCTGCACCAGCCACTCCGGCAGCGGCAGTTGCAACGGCTCGTTGAAGTAGCCGCCTGCCAGCGTCTCCTGCTCGAACACCCGCTCCATGTCGAAGAGCGAGACGGGCACCTTGTCCGCGCCGTTGCCGACGACCCGCGCATAAGAGTTGACGAACATGTACAGATGCACGGTGTTGACGGCGATCCCGAGTCCGCTGACCGCCGGCGCGATCGCCGACATCGCCGGGTTCGCCGACATGCACCACTGCGTGAGACCGGTGTAGGACCCGCCGCACGACGCGATGAACCCGCCGTACCACTCCTGCTCGCAGATCCAGTCAATGAGGTCCGGGCCGTCTTCCCGCTCGTGCACCAGGTAGTCCCAGTCGGCAGGCTCGCTCTCGCCGGTTCCTCGGCAGTCCTGCGACACCACGGCGTAGCCGCGCCGCGCGAATGCCATCAACGCCGCTGTCACGCCGAACGCCTCGACATCTCGGGGAATCGGGCCGCGGCTGACCAGGACCGGCGCTCGGTGGACCGGCGGAAGGTAGACGTCGGTCGCGAGTCGCACCCCGTCCCGCATCGGGACCTGGACCGTCTCGCACGTGATGGCGGACGCGGGGAACCGCGGCGGGGGGAGCGTTCCGTTCAGAAGGAACTCGTGGAGCTCCGGTGCGACGTCGACGAGCCGGGCCTGTGCCTTCTTGACCAAAGGTGCACACCTCTTCCTTGCCGATCGGCGAACGCCTCACCGGTGAGCTGGTTGACTCCACGCTGATCTCAGTCATACCATATGTAGCACCTTCAATGTAAGATATTACTATGTCGCGACGCATCCCCAAGGATCAGCCTCGGGTCAACGGTGCGCAGCGTGGCCCTGCATCTACCCGACCGCGGCCGCCGCCCGTCGGCATCCCCCACGTCCTCCATTCATGTCTCTGTCGCGCCGAGCGCAAGGAGAGAGGTCGAGAGCAGCATGAGCCTCAGGATGATCACGGCATGCCTGGCGCTGATGTCAGCATGCTTAGTGAGCTGCACGAACAGCGCATCCCAAGCAGACACCAACGTGCTGACCGTGGGACTCACCGGAACGGTGAGCACCCTCGACGACACCGCTAGCACGAGCTCGGTGGGCTTCACCGTGACGTCGCTCGGCGTGGAGCGCCTCATGCGGGTCGCCCCCGACGGCGAAGTCGAACCACACCTCGCGAAAGCGGTGGAGCATCCCGATGCGACGACCTACCTCTACACCCTGCGGCCAGGGATCACGTTCTGGGACGGCTCCCCACTCACCGCGGACGACGTCGCGTTCTCGATGAACCACGCGCGCCGGGCGAAGTCGCAGCTGGCGTCGTTCTTCGCGAGCGTGCAGGACATCACCGCCGACGATGGCGACACCGTGCGCGTGACGCTGAAACACCCCGACGCCAGCTGGAAATACACGCCGACGTTGGCTCCCGTGTTCCAGAAGGCGTTCGCCGAGAAACACGGGGACTCCCACGGGAAGCCCGGTGTGCTGGTCATGGGCACAGGCCCCTGGAAGTTCGCGGACCTCGCCGCCACCCGTGGCGTCGAGCTGGTCCGTAACGACAACTACTGGAACGGCCGACCGGCATTCGACCAGATCAAGATCGAGTTCCTCGCCGACGACACGAGCGCCGCCTTCGCGTTCCGCGCCGGCGAGATCGACGTCGCGTTCCCCGCCGACGCGCGCTCGTACGAGTCGGTGTCGGGGGCGAAGCTGGTCAGCAGCGGGCCGACCTGTTCGTCCATGGTCATGAGCATGAACACGAAGCTGGAGCCGTGGAGCGACGTCCACGTCCGGCGGGCGGTCGCGCACGCAGTCGACAGGGAAGGCATCGTGAAAGCCCTCGGCGACGACGTCACTCCCACCTCCCGGCTCATTCCCCGGCCCATGTGGGACGGCGCCGTGCCCGCCGCGGCAGCGGACAAGCTCTACGAGTCGCTCCCCACCTACGAGTACGACCTGGCCAAGGCGCGCGCGGAGCTCGCCCGCTCGGCGTACCCCGGCGGTTTCAGCGCGACCATCAACGCGTCGTCCAACGTGGCCGAGACCAGCATCGCGAACCAGGCGCTCGCAGCGAGCCTCGCCAAGATCGGGATCAGGATCGCCGTCAAGAGGGTGCCGAACAGTCAGTGGCTCAAGCAGCTCTACGGACCCCGTGCGGACATCCCCGTCTTCACGATGCCGATCGGTTGCGGCACGGTGCCCGACCCGAGCTTCTATCCCGGCATCCTGCTGGACTCGGCCGCCGCCACCGAGGGCGGCACCAACGTCGCCGACTACACGAAGCCGGAGGTCGACCGCTTGGTCCGGGCGGGCCTGCGTACCGACACCCCGGCGAAGCGCCTGTCCATCTACCGCGACCTGCTGCACCAAGTGTCGGAGGACGTGCCCTACGTGCCGCTCTACTCGCTCGAGGGGTACGTCGCCCTTTCCGAGCGGTTCGTCTGGCCAGAATTCGACGAGATGTACTCGGTCCAGCCATGGGCGCTGTCGATCAAGGCGAAGGCGTAACGACGATGAGCCTGCGGAGCACGGCCTTCCTTCTGCTCAAGCGTCTCGTGGCGGCATGCCTGCTGCTGGCCGTCATCTCTCTTGCGGTGTTCTCGCTGGTGTACCTCTCGCCGGGAAGCGCCGAGCAGATCCTCGCAGGCGGCAAGGGATCGATCTCGCCCGAGCAACTGCAGCGCCTCAGGGCCGAGCACCACCTCGACGAGCCGCTCCTGACCCAGTACTGGATCTGGGTGAAGGACGCCGTCACGCTGGACTTCGGCCAGTCCATCCAGACGGCGCTGCCCGTGACCGATGAACTGGGCGCACGGCTGCGCGTCTCTCTCTTCCTCGGCGGCTACGCCTTCGTCCTGACGACCGTGGCCGGCGTCCTGCTCGGCCTGTTCGCAGCGTTGCGAAGGAACAGCATCCTCGACCGCGCCATCGTGGCGTCGACGCTCGTCGGGCTCAGTGCTCCGGCGTTCGCGACCGCGCTCCTGCTGCTGTACGCCTTCGCCATTCTCGTGCCGGTGTTCCCCGCTTTCGGCCAGGGCACCGATTTCCTCGACACGTTGTGGCACCTCACGCTGCCGGCGCTCGCACTCGCCACCTCCAGCACGGCCTTCCTGGTCAAGCACACCCGCGCCGCGATGCTCGGGGTGCTCGACCAGGATCACGTCGTGTTCGCGCGCGCACGTGGGCTGTCGATCACGACCGTGCTCTGCCGCTACGTGGGGCGCAACGCGCTGATCCCCATCACGACGATCAGCGCGCTCACCTTCATCCAGTTCGTCGTCGGCGCCGTCCTCGTCGAGATCGCGTTCTCGCTGCAGGGGATCGGGAGCCTGCTCGTGCAGGCCGTCGCCGCCAAGGACGTGCCGATGGTCCAGGGAGTGGTGATGCTGGTCGCCGTCATCGTCATCGGCGCGAACCTGGTCGCCGATCTCTTCTCCATAGCCGTGGACCCACGGGTGCGACTTGGAAGGCGGGCGGCATGACCGAAGTCAGCGAGAGGGCGGCACCCCGCCGGCCTGGCACCGCCAACCGGTCGGATGTGACGGCCGGCCTCTGCTTCGCGTTCCTCGCGGCCATATGTGCGCTCGCCCTCGTGCCGTCCATGGCGCCGTACGATGCGATGGGCGCGAATCTCACCCTCGGTCTCAGCTCGCCCAGCGAGAGCCACTGGCTCGGGACGGACGCGCTTGGGCGCGACATCCTGTCGCGGGTCATCGTCGGCGCGCGGGCCGCCCTCCTCGGACCACTGATCGTCACGCTGGTGTCGATGACCTTCGGCAACGCCCTCGGCTTGATCGCCGGATGCCGTGGAGGGTGGGTCGACAGTGTCATCATGCGCTGGGTCGACCTGATGCTCGCGCTTCCCGGCCTGCTCGTCGCGGTGGTCGTGATCGGAGCGCTCGGCGGAGGCTACTGGGTGGCCGTCGCCGTGCTCGGAGTTCTGCTCGTCCCGTTCGACGCGCGCGTCATCCGCGGCGCCGCGCTCGAGCAGATGCCCCGCCCGTACGTCGAGGCGGCCAGGACGCTCGGTGTCCCGTGGTGGCGTCTCACCCTCTTCCATGTCTGGCCGAATGTGTCCGCGGTGACCGTGGCGAACACCTTCCTGGTGTTCGCGATGGCGCTCGTCTCACTGTCGGGCCTGTCCTTCCTCGGCTTCGGCGCGGATGCCGGCCAACCTGACTGGGGCCTCATGATCGCGGAGAACCGTACGAACCTGTTCGAGAACCCGGCTTCGGTCGTGGCGCCAGGATGCCTGCTCATCCTCACCGCGACGTGCGTGAACCTGCTGGGTGACTGGGTGTACCAACGCCTGTCCGAGCGAGGCCTCAGCCGATGAACGAGGTGGAATCCGTGGACGAGCCCGCGCTGGAAATACGGCGGCTGCGCATCGAGGCAGCCGGACGCGGTACGGCGACGACCATCGTGTCCTCGCTGGATCTCTCCCTGGCGGCCGGCGAGACGGTGGGCATCGTCGGCGAATCGGGCAGCGGGAAGTCGATGACCGCCCGAGCCGCCGTCGGGCTGCTCCCGCCTTCCGTGTTCGTGTCAGGTGGCGAGATCCGTTACGGCGGACGCAACCTGCTCGAACTGACCGAACGACAATGGCGCCGGATCCGCGGCTCGGAGCTGGGTTTCGTCATGCAGGACCCCTTCACGATGCTCAATCCCGTCATGAAGTGCGGTCGCGTCATCGAGGAGTCGCTGCCCGACGCCGGCCGGGGCACATCCAGGCGGCAGCGTCGCGCCGAGTCGATCGAGCGGCTGGCCGAGGTGGGCATCACGGACGAAGCCGTGGCGGATCGCTATCCCTTCCAGCTCTCCGGCGGCATGCGCCAGCGCGTCGCCATCGCCGCCGCGATCGCGTCCGAGCCGCAGGTGCTCATCGCGGACGAGCCGTCGACGGCTCTGGACGTCACGACGCAGCGAGACATCCTCCTGCTGCTGAAAAAGCTCCAGGCCGCGCGAGGCATGGGGCTGATCCTGATCACCCACGACCTGCGCGTCGCCTTCGCCATGTGCGACCGGGTCCACGTCCTTTACGCGGGTCACCTGGTCGAGGTCGCGGCGGCCGCCGAGCTCGAGAGCACCCCGATGCATCCCTACACCCACGGACTGCTGACCTCCGAACCACCGGTGGACCGCCGCGTGGCGGAGCTGACCGGCATACCGGGCGCGGTGCCGGTGCCCGACGACGTCGCCGGCCGGTGCGCGTTCGAGCCGCGCTGCGCCTGGTCGACGCCGACCTGCCGGAACGGCACGCCGCCACTGACCGAGGTGGCGCCGAGCCACCTGTCCGCGTGCACCCGTGTACGCGAGATCCACGGTGAGATGGCGCACCTGCGCTCCCGCATGAAGCTCGCCGAGCCGCTCCCGCCGGCCCAGCCGCCATCGGGCGAGCCTCTCGTTCGCGGGCGTGACGTGCGCAAAGTGTTCGACGGCCGCCGTGACCAGGCGCCGGCCCTTGCCGGCGTCTCGTTCGAGATCGGGTACGGCGAGAGCGTCGGGCTGGTCGGCGAGTCGGGATCCGGCAAGACGACCCTCGCCCGATCGCTGGTCGGCTTGGAGCGCATCACCTCCGGCGAGCTCGTCGTCGACGGAGTCGCCGTGAACGCCGGGTCTCGCCTGGACGCCCGGGACCGACGCAGACTGAGCCACACCGTGCAGATGGTGTTCCAGGATCCCTACGCGTCGCTCAATCCCATGCGCACCATCGGGTCGGCCCTGACGGAGGTGGTCAGGCTGCACGACCCGGCGGCGACCGACGCCTCGGCCCGGGTCGCCGAGCTGCTGGAGTCCGTCGGCCTGCCCGCGGAGCTGGCACAACGCAAACCGGTCATCCTGTCCGGCGGCCAGCGGCAGCGAGTCGCCATCGCACGTGCGCTGGCGGTCCGCCCGAAGCTCCTCGTCTTCGACGAACCTCTTTCCGCGCTTGACATGTCAGCACAGGCGCAGGTCCTCAACCTGCTCACCAGGCTGCACCGCGACCGCGGCATCGGTTACCTCTTCATCACGCACGACCTGGCGATGGTCCGTCAGATCGTCGATCGCGTCTACGTGTTGTACCGGGGCGACATCGTCGAGTCAGGTCCCGTCGACGAGGTGCTGGCACGCCCGGCTGACCAGTACACGAAGAAGCTGATTGAGTCCGTACCCCGGCCGACGGGGACCTGGCTCACGTGAGATCGGCGAACTCCCAGGACGATTGTGGAGGTGGCATGGGCCGGCGAATAGCGGTCGACTGGATCTCGGTGGCGCCGGTCAAGGGCCTCCGTCTGCTCCCGCGCAGCGAGGTGCGGCTGACGGCCGACGGCGTGCCCGGCGACAGGGCGTTCTTCGTCGTCGACGGCCGGAACGTGATGATCAGCATGAAGCGTGTCGGCCTCCTTGCGGCGGTTGTGCCCGATCATGACCCAGTGGCCGGCCGGCTCGCCCTGCGCTTCCCCGACGGCCGTTCGGTGGCGGATACGGTGCGGCTGGGTGCTGCGACGCGAGTGCGCTTCTTCGACACCGAACTGCGCGCACGTCCGGTCGAAGGCGAGTTCTCGGCTGCGCTGTCCGAGCACTGCGGCGTCTCCTTGCGCCTGATGGCCACGCCACCTGGGTGGGTGTCGTTCGACCGCAGGCAGGGCGTCGTCTCCGTGCTGTCGCTGGCCTCGCTCGAGCGGCTGCGTGAGGTGGCCGGGCTGGCCGAGCCGATCGATCACCGACGTTTCCGGATGACCTTCGGGTTCTCCGGCCTCGACGCGCACGAGGAGGACCGATGGGTCGGCCGTGACCTTCAAGTGGGGGAGGCGGTCCTGCGGATCGCCGGGCATGTGGGCCGTTGCGCCGCGACGACCCGCGACGCGGACACGGGTGTCATGGACCTCAAGACACTCCGTCACCTGGCGGCCTACCGAGGAGACCTGGCGGCGACGGAGCCCTTGCCGTTCGGCGTGCACGCCCAGGTCGTCCGCCCCGGTCCGGTCAGCGTCGGCGACCCGGTCATGCTGCTCGCGGGGACGGTCGAACCCCGGTCACGGGAGGTCAGCGACGCGGACCGAACGGCGTGATGTCCGGCGCAGGGATCGAGACATCGCGCGCCTGAGCGAACCACGCTGTCGACAGCCCGGCATTCCCCGCTGCGCCGCGGAGCCGGCTATGCGTCACGTCTGCTGGGCCAGGGCATCCGGGTCCAGACCGCGAACGACGCCGATGACATCCGGCACGCTCCTGATCGCATGCAGCGTGCCCGCGACGAACTTCTCCGCGCTGTGCCCGCTCTCGTGCCGGATCACCAGACGCTCATCGGCCCCGCCGAAGATCACCTCGGTGGCCAGCTCGTAGCTCGGCAACCGCAGGGAGTGAACCTGGGTGCCGGCCACGGTCGCGCCACGTGCCTCGGCCTGGCCTCCGGTGTCGGCGACAGGACGGTCGACCGTGGGCGGGCCGTGCTCGGCGAGCCGCTCGGCGAGCTCCCTGGCCGTCCCGCTCGGCGCATCCGGCTTGTTCTGCGACGCGTAGTCGACGATCTCCCAGGTCCGTAGATACTGTGCGGCCAGCAGCGCGGCCTGGGTCAGAACCGTGGCGCCGAGCGAGAAGTTGCCTCCGGCGAACACCCCGACGCGGGCCCTGCGCGCGATCTCGTCGATCTCCGCGAGGTCGTGCGCGCTCAGTCCTGACGACCCGACGACCACGTGCACGCCGTGCTCTATGGCAAGGATGGTGTGGGCGCGGATCGTCTCGTGCGAGGTGTAGTCGACGACCACGTCGACGTCGTCGAGCGCCTCGGCCAGCCGGCCGTGCACGGGGACGCCGATGGGGTCCTGCCCCCATGCCGCGCCGAGGTCGCTGCCGGCTGCGGAGCGGCTCACGGCGGAGGTCAGCTCCAGGTCAGGAGCTTCGATGACCGCTGCGGCGACGGGGCGGCCGGTCCAGCCGGTGGCGCCGGCGACGCACACACGAACGCTCATCTCAACCTCCATGACTGTGGCGCATCTTCTATTTAAAATAGCACATGTAGTAGGTAATGTATTATATGTGGAGGAGCGGGATCGACCTTGAGCGATCAGTGCGGTCCTCGTGCGGCGCCCAGGGGCGAGGCCGGCGCGGCAGCCGGGCATCGATCGGCGCCTCCGCCGCCTGGACGCGCGGGGTATACCGCGTGGAACTTCGGCGGCTTCGGCGTGTCCGTACTTGTGGTCCTCGCCATCGCATCGTCCTCGACGCCGGCTTCGCCTCCCCGCCCGCCGAGACATACCGGTGGGCGATGTGCCTGCGGTATCCGGTATGGCTGCTCGGCGGCATCCAGGTGTGGCGTTACCGTGAGTGCTCTCGCAAGCCACCTGGTGCCCAACCGGGCAGAACCGCTATGTGAAGTATGCTGTACAACATATAACGCACACATAGAGCGGGATTGACGTTGGCCAACGAACTCGGCAACATCTCGTCGACGAGCTTCCGCGAACAGGCGGCGCGCGCGATTCGAAGGGCGATCTTCACCGGCAGGATCGCACCGGGGGTGCTGTATTCGGTCTCCGCTCTCTCCGGTCAGCTGGGTGTGTCCGCGACACCGGTGCGGGAAGCCATGTTGGATCTCGTGAGCGAGGGCCTGGTCGTCGCGGTCCGCAGCCGCGGCTATCGCGTCGTCGACCTCACCCCTCAGGATCTTGACCACATTCTCAGGCTTCGAGTGCTCCTTGAGGTGCCGACGAGCGGAGAGATCGCCGAGTCGCGCAACGACGACGACCTGCCTCGACTGCTCGACCTGGCCGCCCGGTTGCCGGACTTGGCCGGCAGTGGCGACTACGAGACCTACTTGGAGAACGACCAGGAGTTCCATCTCGGCCTGCTCGCGCTGTCCGGCAACCCTCGACTCGTGAGCATCGTGGAGAAGCTCAGGAACCAGACCCGGATCTTCGACGTGAGCAAGCTCGCCGCCAGCGGTGGCCTGGCCGGCTCGGCCCACGAGCATCTCGAGATCATGAAAGCGATCAGAGACCGGGACCGCCCGCGCACCGAGGAACTCGTCGAGCATCACATCCTGCGCTCCCGACGTGCCTGGCCCGCCGAGAAGGCCGCCGGTTCCTGACGAGCCGCCCTCCACGTATCGATCGGCGAGGCCGCATCGTCCTGCCGCCGGGATGACGTGATGGTGGCGGGGCCTCGGCCTCGCGGTCCGCTGCGTACTTCTTGAAGAGGAGAACAGACCCTTTCCCGGCGCCCAGTCATGTGCAATGCTACATACAAAACCTAGTGTGTGAGGTTGCTATGGATGAGGTAGCGCGCCCATTGTCCGCAACTAGCCGTACACGGTTGCGCCGGTTTCCCGAGCGCGGTCGGACAGACCGCGCCGACCTCAAGGCGATCCTGGACGACGGTCTGATGTGCTTCGTCGGCGCAGTCGTGGAGGGAGGCCCGCGGGTGATACCGATGGTCTACGGTCGGATCGACGACACCCTCTACCTGCACGGATCCGTCGCCAACCAGGTGCTCACCGCCGCGAGGGACGGCGCTGAGCTCTGCGTGTCGGTGACGGACGTCGACGAGCTCGTCCTGGCGAACTCGTTGTTCCACCACTCCGTCAACTTCCGCTCCGTGATGATCTACGGCCGGGGGCGGCTCGTCACCGACCAGCGCGAGCAGGTGGCGGGGCTGCGCGCCGCGGCCGACCAGCTCGTGCCGGGACGCGGCGCGACGCTGGACGCCCCCACCCGCAAGCAGCTGGCCGCAACGCTGGTCATCGCCCTTCCACTGGACGAGGCCTCGGTGAAGGTACGGCAAGGTCCGCCGAACGGCGAGGTCGGCGATTACGACCGTCCTATCTGGGCCGGGGTGCTACCCCTCACACAGGCCTGGGGCGAGCCGTTGTCCGACCCCAAGCTCCGCACCGCGACGGCCATTCCCGACCACGTCGCCAGACTGGCCGGGCAGCCACTGCGGTGACGGCTGGGTACGGCGCGCCGATCCGGTGCCGCGGCCATGGGCTCCCTTCTTCGACAGGTGACGGTGACGGCCGGGCGCCGCATCGGGCAAGGATGGCATGGTGACTATCACCGCGGATGTCGTCGTCGTCGGTGCCGGCGTGATCGGCTCGTCGACGGCTCTCGAACTTACTCGCGCCGGCTTCCGGGTCGTCGTCGTCGATCGTCTCGGAGGGCCGGGGCAGGGCTCGACGAGCGCATCGAGCGCGGTCATCCGGTTCAATTA
The DNA here is from genome assembly GCF_039880665.1 of Nonomuraea sp. B5E05. Taxonomy (NCBI): domain Bacteria; kingdom Bacillati; phylum Actinomycetota; class Actinomycetes; order Streptosporangiales; family Streptosporangiaceae; genus Nonomuraea; species Nonomuraea sp. B5E05. The sequence goes on along the minus strand of NZ_JBDPMJ010000006.1, from coordinate 126,041 downwards.
CTCGACCTTTCCTGGCGTCGCCGCGGCGTGGGAGGCCCGGCACTGCTGGGAGAGCTGGCCGGACCACCTTGGGTTCGTGGACCAGGCGGGAATGGCCCGGTTCTGGCGGACAGGCATGGTGTTCCTCGATGTCGACGTGGCGCCGAAGGAGAGGGTGGTGCCGCTGTTCGACCGGGCCGGCATCCCTTACGAGACATGGGATGCGTCCCTGCTGGCAGAGCGGATCCCGGGACTCGACGCGAGCCGGTTCTGGCCACCCAAGAGGCTCGACGACGACGCGTTCTGGGCAGATCCCACGGAGCGACTCGGCGCCCTGTGGACCCCGGACGCGGGCTGGGTGGACGATCCGACGCTGGCTGCGGTCAACCTCGCTGACGCCGCCGGCCATGCGGGTGCGCGGTTCGTGTACGGCAGTCAGGTCACTGCCGTACGACGAAGCGGCGGCCGGGTCGCCGGCGTCGGCCTGGCGAACGGCGAACAGGTGGACGCGCCCATCGTGGTCAATGCGGCGGGACCGTGGTCGTCGGCCTTCAACCAGATGGCAGGCGTCGGTGACGACTTCACCATCACGACCCGTCCGATGCGTCAAGAGGTGCACTTCGTGACCGCACCCCCCAAGTTCAACCACGGCGACCGGCCCGGACCAGTGATCGCGGACCTGGACCTGGGCACATATCTGCGCGGCGCACCCGGCAACGGGCTCTATGTCGGTGGCACCGAGCCGGAATGCGACCCGATGCAGTGGCTGGACGATCCGGACGAGGCGAACCTCCGCCCGACCCCGGCGCTTTTCGACGCGCAGGTGACACGCGCCGCACGGCGCTTTCCCCACCTCAGTGTGCCGGCGCGGCCAAGCGGCGTCGCCGGTGTGTACGACGTCTCGACGGACTGGACTCCCCTTTACGACCGCACCTCGCTCGACGGCTTCTACGTCGCGATCGGCACCAGCGGCAACCAGTTCAAGAACGCACCCGTGGCCGGGCGTTTCATGGCGGCGATCGTCGATGCCGTGGAGAACGGGCACGACCACGACAGCCACCCGGTGCAGTACCGCGGTGGGCACACCGGTCTCACGGTCGACCTCGGGGCGTTCTCCCGCCGGCGAACGGTCAACGCCGACTCCAGCGGGACGGTGATCGGCTAGGCACGGCGTCGGGCGCGTTATTGTCCGTGGCCGATCAATCCGGATACCATTACCTGTGCAAGCAGGACCTGATGCCCATCACACCTTCACGGCGACCGCCCGCCGCGCGCAGATCATCGCTGCCAGCATCGACACGATCGCCGAACTCGGCTACGGCCAGGCCACGTTCGCCAGGATTGCCGAACGCGCCGGCCTGAGCAGCACCCGCCTGATCTCCTACCATTTCGCGGGCAAGGCCGAGCTCATGAGCGCCGTTGTGGCCGAGGTCTACGGGTTGCTCGGCCGATTCATCGCCGAACGCCTGACTGGCCATTCTGACGCACGCGGCGAACTGCGCGCGTACATCACCGGTGTGATCGAGTTCATCGCCGACCATCGCGTCCAGATGCAGGCCCTGATGTCGATCTTCCTGAACTTCCGCGACATCGAGGGCGGCAGTCGCTCCTACGATGCCTCCGACGACCGCGGCGCCATCGGCCACGTCGAGGGCATCCTGCGCAGAGGCCAGGAAACCCGCGAGTTCCGCGACTTCGACACCTTCGTCATGGCCACGACCATCCAGCGAAGCATCGACGGCCTGCCGTTCCTGCTGCAGAGTGCACCTGACCTCGACCTGGACGACTACGCCAGAGAACTGACGGCCCTATTCGACCTGGCCACGCGCGCACAGCCCACTGCTCCGTGATCGGCTCACCGGCCGACGGTGACCGGGCCGATCAACAGGAAGTGCTGCTCGCGTGGCGCATGGCACGATGACCGCACCCGCACGGGCGGCCTGGGACCAGGCCGTCCGGCCGTCCGACGAGGAAAGGCCAGGCGCAACGATGATCGCGAGGATCTGGCGTGGGTCCCGTCGCCGCCCTCACCGTCGCCGCGCCGGGAGCACCACCCGGCCGCTCCTCTGCGTCGGCGAGCCCGCCCTGCTCCAAGGCCGCCCCCGCCGCCCGTCGTTCGTCGTGCGGGCGGGTGGGGCGCCGAGTAAAGTGCACATGATGCGCAGTTATTAGGAGGGGCGGCCATGCCACCGGCGATCGACGACCCGCACAACGCGCGCAGCCGGCGCACCCGCGACGCCCTGCTCGCAGCCACCAGGGAGATCCTGGAGAGCGACGGTTTCGACGCCCTGACCATGGCTGAGGTCGCCGCGCGCGCCGGCGTCTCCCGGCGCGCGGTCTATCTGCACTTCCGTTCGCGCACCGACCTGGTCACCGCATTGTTCGGCTATGTGGCCGGCCAGGAAGGGCTGGCCGAGTCGCTGGCCGGGGTCTGGGAGGCCGCCGACGCGACCGAGGCGCTGCGGGCGTGGGTGCGCCACCTGGTCCGCTATCACCCGCGGCTGACCGCGATGAACCACGCGCTGGACCGCGTCGATCCCCAGGACCCCGACGCCGCCCGGCACAGGAGGACGGTCGCGACCGCCCAGATGGACAACTGCCGCCGCATCGCCGCCCGGCTCGCCGACGAGGGCCGGCTGGCGTCTCCCTGGACCGCCGACACGGCGGCCGACATGCTCTGGAGCCTGATCTCGACCGACCTGTTCGACCGCATCATGGTCGATCGCGGCTGGCCGGAGGAGCGGGTCCTGGAGCATCTGCTCGCGGTCTACGAGTCGACGTTCGTCCGCTGAGCCGCACCTGGTCGGCGGCCGGGAAACCCTCGTTCCAGGACGTCTTCTCCGGTTTCTCTTGCACTTAACTTCTCATGCTGTGTAGTTTCCAAACTGCACAGCATGAGAAGTTCGGAGGATCGGGCGGATGGCCGGGGAGACCTCGCGGGACCGGTGGTGGCTCGTGGCCGCGAGCGGGATCGCCGTGTTCATGACCCAGCTCGACGCCACTGTCGTCAACGTCGCCATCCCCACCATCCAGGAGCGGATGGGCATCGGGCCCAGCCTCGCCCAGTGGGTGGTGCTGGCGTACACGCTGCCCCTCATCGCCCTGACCGTGCCGAGCGGCCGCTGGCTGGACGGCGTCGGGCCGCGTACCGCCCTGGTGTTGTCCGTCTCCGGCTTCGGCGCCGCGAGTGCCCTGGTCGGGCTGGCTCCGGGCATCGCGTGGCTGATCGCCGCACGGGCCGCGCAGGGCGCGTTCGGCGCCGTGCTGCTCGCGCTGATCTCCCTCCTGGCCACGATCGCGGTACGCGAGCAGGCCCGCGGCAGAGCGATGTCCCTGGTGCTGCTCCTGGGCTCGCTGGGCGGGATGAGCGGCCCGGTGCTCGGCGGCCTGCTGATCGAGACGCTGGGCTGGCCGTGGATCTTCTACCTCAACGTGCCCGCGAGCGTTCTCGTGATCGCGATAGGGATGACGCAGCTGCCCCCGGGCGGCCGGCCACGCCTGCCCGACCGGGTCTGGGCCGTCGAGGCAGGGCTGCTCGGCGCCGCCGCCGTGGCGCTGCTGCTCGCCCTCTCGCTCGCCGGCGGATCGGGCGCCGGCTGGGTCGCGCTCGCGGCGGTCGCGGTGCCGTTCGTGCTGGTGTGGCTCCGGTTGCCGGGCAGCCGCCCGGTCGTCGACCTGCTGCGCTCACCGGGGGTGGCCGCACCGCACCTGGCGCTGCTCGCCGAGATGGCGGCCGTGATGGCCGTGCAGTTCCTGATCCCGTTCCACCTGCAACGGGTCGCGGCGGTCCCGCCGGCCCAGATCGGGCTGACGATGCTGGCCTTCCCCGTGGCGATGTTGCTCACCGGGCCGGTCGGCGGCGCGCTCGCCGACCGCTGGAAGCCCGTGCGGGTGGCCTGGCTCGGGACGGTGGTCGTGACCGCCGGGCTCGCGCTCGTCATCCCGCTCGGCTCCGACTGGGGCCCGGCCGACCTGGCCTGGCGGCTGGCCGTCGCGGGCGCGGGCGCCGGCCTGTTCGCCGGCCCCGACCAGGCCATGGCCATGGCCGACACGCCCCGGCACCTGCTCGGCACCACCGCCGCCACGACGAGCCTGGCCCGCCAGCTGGGCGTGGCTCTCGGCCCGGCACTGGCCACCGGGGTCTGGGCCTTCTCCGGCTACGACCCGCAGGGAATGCGCCTGGCCGTCGCGCTCGCCACGGCGCTGGCCTGCGCCAGCGTGCTGGCACTGACCTGGCCGGCCCGCCGGCCGCTGATCCGCACCACACAGTGAGGGAAGACCATGTCCGAACCCGTCAAGACCGCCGTGATCTACTACAGCGCGACCGGCAACGTGCACAAGCTCGCCACCGCTCTCGCCGAGGGGGCGGAGAAGGCCGGCTCCGACGTACGCCTGCGCAAGGTGACCGAGCTGGCCCCGCCCCAGGCCATCGCGAGCAACCCGCAGTGGGCCGAGCACGTCGAGAGCACCCGCGACGTCGCCGAGGCCGGCGTGGACGACCTGCTCTGGGCCGACGTGGTGCTGCTCGGCACGCCCACCAGGTACGGGGCGATGGCCAGCCAGCTCAAGCAGTTCATCGACACGACCGGCCCGGCCTGGCAGAAGGGGCTGCTGGCCGACAAGGTCTACGGTGCCTTCGGCTCAGCCGGCACCCGGCACGGCGGCCACGAAAGCACCCTGCTCTCGCTGTACACGATCTTCTACCACTGGGGCGGCATCATCGTCCCGCCCGGATACACCCACTCCATCCAGTTCCAGGTCGGCACGCCGTACGGCACGACCCACGTCGGCGGTGACGGCGCGCCCGGCGAGCCCGCCCTGGAGAGCGGCCGCTACCAGGCGCGGCGCGCGGTCGAAACGGCGGCGAAGCTCAAGGCGGGCCGCAACTGACCCCGGCGGGCGTGGACGACGGGCGGCTGCGGGTGCGCCGCCCGTCGTCCCGTGCGTCACTTGCGGCGTCTGCCGTACATGCCGACCGACAGCGAGACGCCGAGCGCGGCCAGGGCGACCTGGATGCCCAGCTCGATCCAGTCGACGCCGCCGGTGTCGGCGACCCCCAGAACCGCCGCGATGGCCGTGCCGATCAGCGCGGCGACCACGCCGATCACGATGGTCAGCCAAATGGGGATGCGCTGCCGCCCCGGAATGACCAGCCGCCCCAGTGCGCCGATCACGATGCCGATGATGAGGCCGGAAATGATGCCGGTGATCTCCACGCTGAACTCCCGAAACTCGGTGGGTCCGCCTGTCCGTTCAACGATCGCGCGCTGACGGTGGTTCCTCCAGCCGCCGGCCGGACACAGGGCCCTTCCGCTCGGGGGAGCTTCGTACCGGTCAGCGGATCGTGTAACCGCCGTCCACGAGGATGTCCGCGCCGTTGATCATGTCGGAGCCGTCCGAGGCGAGGAACAGCGCCGTGGCGGCGATCTCCTCGGGACGGGCGAAGCGGCCCGCGGGGATCTGTGCCTTCAACGCGTCGCCCTTGGGCCCCTCCCACGCCTTGCGCCCCAGGTCGGTGAGCACCACGGTGGGGGAGATGGTGTTGACCGTCACCCCGCGCCCCGCCCACTCGGAGGCGAGCACCTTCGACAGGCCGACCACGCCGAACTTGGAGGCGCAGTACGCGGCGTGCTGGTCCAGGGCCACGGTGGCGGCCTGGGACGCCATATTGATGATCTTGCCGCCGCCGGCGGCCAGCATGTGCCTGCCGACCTCCTGGCACATCAGGAACGTGCCCTTGAGGTTGATGTCGATCGTCCGGTCGAACGCGCTGACGTCGAGCTCCTCGGCCGGGGCCAGGATCGCGACACCGGCGCTGTTCACCAGGATGTCGATGCGGCCGTAGGCGTCCACCACCGCGCCGGTCGCCGACCTGACCGAGGCCGGATCGGCCACGTCGCACGCGAACCCGGTGTGGCCGGCCCCGAGTTCCTTCGCTCTCGCCCCGGCGGCCTCGTGGTCGATGTCGACCACGGCGACCCGGGCTCCCTTGGCCGCGTACGTGGCGGCGATGGCCGCGCCGATGCCCGACGCGCCGCCGGTCACCAGCGCCACCCTGCCCTGCAGCCCGAACGTGAGGTCGAGGTCCATCTCCGCTGCCGTCGTCATGAGCACTGCTCCTCGCTGTTGGTCTGTACGGCCTGCTTGTCCTGTTCGTCGCCGGTGACGAGGGACGAGTGCACGAGTTCCTCGCCCAGGCGCAACGTCTCGGCCTGGTCGGCCAGGTCGTGTCCCGACTCGTAGTCGAGCAGGGTCCTGACCTTGGCCGCCGAGCTGGAGTTGGCGTCGAAGCGGTAGCCGAGCCATTCGCTCGCCAGGCGGCGGGCCAGCTCCAGGCCGACGACCCGCTGCCCGAAGCAGAGGATCTGGGCGTTGTTGCTCAGCACGGAGCGTTCGACGGAGAAACTGTCGTGCGCCGTCACCGCGCGGATGCCGGGCACCTTGTTGGCGCTGATCGCGACGCCCAGCCCGGTGCCGCACACCAGCAGCGCGCGGTCGGCCTCGCCGGCGGCGACCATGCGGGCCGCCGTGACGGCGATGTGCGGGTACGGTGTCGAGTCGTCGGCCCCGACCCCGATGTCGACGACCTCGGCCACCCTGGCGTCGCCCGCCAGGTCGGCCTTCAGGACGTTCTTGTACTCCAGGCCGGCATCGTCGGAACCGACGATGATCCGCCATTGGTGAGGCATGGCCCCCATCCCTTCCTCTTCGTACGGCTCAGCGGGCGCGCTCCAGCACGTCCGCGACGGCGAGGGCGCACAGGGCGAACGACGTCGCGCCCGCGTCCGGGGTCCCAACGCTGCGTTCGGCGAGGGGACGCGCCCGGCCCACCCGGGGACGCAGGCCGGCGGTCGCCTCGGCCGCGGACTCGCACGCCCGCGCGGACTCCCGCCAGGCGGCGGGCAGCTCCGCCCTGGAACCGACGTGTTCGGTCAGCGCCTCGCAGAACGGGACGAACGCGTCGACCATCGTCTTGTCGCCGGGCTGCGCCTTCCCGAGGTCGAGCAGCGCCTTCAACCCTGCCGCGACGGCGTCCGCGACGTCGGAACCGGTGATCTTCTCCCGGTCGTCGCCCAGCCCTCGCCCGACGGCGCACAGGACGGCGCCCCAGAGCACGCCTGACGTGCCGCCGGCCTTCGCGGCCCACGCCTCGCCCGCCGCGAGCAGGACCGACTGCGCCCCGGCGCCCGCTCCTGCCGCCGCACGGCCGGCGGCGAACGCGGCGGACGAGCCCTTGACCATCCCGCGCCCGTGATCGCCGTCGCCGGCCACGGCGTCGATGCGGCCCAGCTCGGCCTCGGCCCCTGCCATGGCGGCGGCGATCGCCTCCAGCGCGGAGACGGCGACCTGGGCGCAGGCGCGGGAGGCGGGCGAGCCGGGCGGAGGCGCGGCCACAGACGGCTCGGCTGAGCGCCCGGCCCCCGCCAGGTCGTCCGGGCGCCCGTCGAGGCGATCGCGCGACCCGGCGTCACCGGGCGCCGCCGCCCTGCGGCGGAACTCCGCACGCGCTTCCACGCGGCCCCTGCGGAAGGCCGGGGTGTCGGCGGGCGCGCACCACAGCCGTTCCAGCTCGTCGTCGAGGAAGACCAGGGTCAGGGAACACCCGGCCATGTCCAGGCTGGTGACGAGCTCGCCCACCTCCGGCGCGACGACCTCGAGCCCTTCTTTCGCGAGCAGCCGGGCCACCGTACGCCAGACGACGAAGAGCTCCTCGTATTTCGTGGTGCCGAGGCCGTTGAGTATCGCGGTCACCCGATCGCCAGAACCGGCGGGCTTCTCCGCGAGCACGCCGGACACCAGGCGCCGGGCCAGGTCCGCGGCGGTCGGCAGCGCGTCCTCGCCCACGCCGGGCTCGCCGTGGATGCCGAGGCCCACGCCCATGCGCCCCTGGGGAACGGTGAAGAGCGGCGCGGCCCCGCCGGGCAGGGTGCACCCGTCGAAGGCCACTCCCAGCGTGCGGGTGCGGGCGTTGGCGTGGCGGGCGACCCGTTCGACCGCGTCGAGGTCGTAGCCCTCCTCGGCGGCGGCTCCTGCGACCTTGAACACGACGAAGTCGCCGGCGATCCCCCGGCGGTCGCCGATCTCCGACTCGGGCGCGCTGGCGATGTCGTCGGTGACGAACACCACGCGGGTGTCGATGCCCTCCTGGCTCAGCCGCTGCTGGGCGAGGGTGAAGTTCATGACGTCGCCGGCGTAGTTGCCGGTGGAGAAGAGCAGGCCGGCGGTGCCGGCGGCGGCTCTGCCCACCGCGTACGCGTCCTGCGCCGACGGCGAGGTGAAGATGTTGCCGACGACGGCGCCGTCGGCGAACCCGGGCCCGACAACGCCGCAGAAGGCGGGGTAGTGCCCGGAGCCGCCGCCGACGACGACCGCGACCTTGCCCGGCGGCGTCTCGGTGGCGCGTACGACACCGCCCGGCACGCCGGTCACGGTGTCGCGGTGCACGTCCAGGAAACCGGCGAGCATGTCGTCGGTGAAGGTGCTGGGGTCGTCGTACAGACGGGTCATCGGGGTTGTCCCTTCAGTCGCGACGGGCGAGCGCGCCTGCGTGTCATTGCTGGGGGTCGATCACGGACTTGACGGCGAGCGGGTCGCGTTCGGCGGCGAGCAGCGCCGCCTCCGACTCCGCGAGGGGGAAGTGACCGGTGACGAGGCTGTCGACGTCGACCCGTCCGGAGGCGGCGAGCGCGATGGCCGTGGGCCAGGTGTTGGCGTAGCGGAACGTGCCCGTGACCTCGATCTCGCGGCTCTGGACGAAGGTGAGCGGCAGCGGCAGCCCGTCGTCGCCCATCCCGACCAGCACGGCGCGGCTCGCCCTGCTCAGGGTGCGCAGCGCGTCGTTCGTGGCGCCCGGGTGGCCGGAGCATTCCAGCAGCACGGTGGGCTCGACCCCCGCCTCGTTCATGGGCGTGTCCGCGACGTTGATCGTGGCGGTCGCGCCCAGGTCCGCGGCCAGCTTGAGCCGGTGCGGGTTCAGGTCGGCGACCACGATCTCGGTGGCGCCGAAGGCGCGGGCGCACTGTGTCGCCACCAGCCCGATCGGTCCGGCGCCGGTGATCAGGACGCGGCTTCCCGCGTCCACGCGGCCCTTGCGGCAGGCCCAGACCCCGACCGACAGCGGCTCCAGCAGCGCCGCCGCGTCGTCCGAGATCGAGTCGGGTACCGGATGGGCGAAGGCCGCGTGCACGGTGACGAAACCGGCGAGCGAGCCGTCGATCGGCGGCGTCGCGAAGAACCTCATGTCCGGGCACAGGTTGTAACGGCCGGCGAGACACTCCGGGCAGGTCAGGTCGGGCACGCCGGGCTCGACGGACACCCGCTGCCCCATCCGTGAGGCGTCCACGCCGGGCCCCACGCCGGCGATGACGCCTCCGGACTCGTGGCCGAGCACCATGGGCCGCTCCACCACGAAGTCGCCGATGCGGCCGTGCTGGTAGTAGTGCACGTCCGAGCCGCAGACGCCCACCGCGTTGACCTGAACCAGCACCTCGCCGGGGCCGGGCTCGGGGACGGGGCGCTCTTCGATCGCCAGGTGGCGGATTCCACGCAGGACCGCTGCCCGCATCGTCGTCATGGGGGATCTCCTCGCTGCTCAGGCCGGCACGCCGGACTACTTGGCCGTCTCCTCGTTGGCGATGTCGCCGGTCTTGAGGTTCGCCTCGATCAGCGCGGGCAGCTGCTGGAGGAACTGGTCCTTCTTGGTGACCACGTGCTCCATGTAGGTGTCGACGTTGTCCGAGGTGACCTTCGGCATGAGATAGACGGGGTTCTTGTCGACCTCCTCGCCCTTGGCGATCTTGGCGGCCACGGCCAGGCCGGTGGCCAGCTCGACAGTGCCGTGCTGGAGGTTCGTGCCGATGAAGTCGCCGCTCTTGACGGCGTTGAGCCCGTCCTCGATGCCGTCGACGCCGACGATCGGGATCTTGACGCCGGCCTCACGGGTGGCCTGCAGGGCGCCGAGCCCCATGTCGTCGTTCTCCGCGACGACACCGTTGATCTTGTCGCCGAAGCTGGACAACCAGTTCTTCATCTTGTTGACGGCCTCGTCGCGCTTCCAGTTGGCCGTGTCCTTGGCGAGGATCTTGATGTCGGGGTACTTGGCAAGGACGTTCTGGATGCCCTTGGTGCGGTCGATCTCTCCCGACTGGCCGAGCGGGCCCTGGAGGACGACGATGTTGCCCTTGCCGTTGAGCTCGTCCGCCATCATCTGCATCTCCTGCTCGCCGGCCTTGACGTCGTCGGGCAGTACGGTGCCGGCCAGGTCCTTGCTGTCGAGTCCGGCGTTGACGGCGAGGAACGGGATGTTCTTCGCCTTGGCCGCGGCGACCTGCGGGCCCAGCGAGTCGGCCTGGACGGGGACGACCATGATGGCGTCCACGCCGGCGTTGACGTACTGGTCGACCTGGCTCGCCTGGGTGCTGACGTCCAGGTTGGCCGAGTTCCAGAGGACCTCGATGTCGTTGGCCTTGGCGTAGGCGTCGATGCCGGCCTTCCCGGCGGTGATGAAGGACGACATGTCGTAGACGCTGATGCCGACCCGGAGCTTGCCCTCGCCGGACGCGCCGGCGTTGGGATCGCCGGCGCCGCAGGCGGAGGTGGCCAGCAGGGTGGCGCTCGCCGCGGCGAGGGCGACGGCACGCAAGCTTTTCATGCGCATGAAGACTCCATTGGTGCGATTCGTGCAGATCTGTGCGGGAGTGGGGCGTCAACCCCTGCGTTTGGCGGACCAGACGTCCACGGTGACGGCGGCGACGATCAGCGCCCCCTTGATCACGCTCTGCCAGTAGGCGGGGACGACGAGGATGTCGAGGCCGTTGTTGAGGGTCTGGATGAGGAACAGGCCGAGCGCCGTGCCGAGGATGCTGCCCCGGCCGCCGAGCAGGCTCGCGCCGCCGATGACGACGGCGGCGATGGCGTCCAGCTCGTAGCCCTGGCCGAGGTTGGGCGGGCCCGAGATGACCCTGGACGCGAGCATCACGCCGGACAGCCCGGCGAGCAGCCCGCTGAGCGCGTAGACGCTGAACAGGATCCGGGTGGTCTTGACGCCGGCGATCTGCGCCGCGACGGGGTTGCCGCCCACGGCGTAGACGCGCATCCCGTACGAGGTCCGCTTCATGACGAGGGCGAGTGCGACGATGCCGACGATCATGACCACGACGGGGATCTGCAGGCCGAAGATCTTGTTGTTCGCGATCTCGCCGAAGTTCTGCGGCAGGCCGTTGATCGGCGCGCCCTGGCCCACGACGTACGCCAGGCCGGACGCCGTGGTCAGCATGCCGAGCGTGACGATGAACGGTGGCACGTTCACTTTTGAGACGAGGAAGCCGTTGACCGCCCCTGCCGCGAGGCCGACCAGCATGGCGACCAGAAGGGCCAGCCAGAGCCGTTCGGGATGGCCTTTCACCGTGTAGGCCGCGGTCATCGCGCTGAGCGCGATGACGCTGCCCACCGACAGGTCGATGCCGCCGGTGAGGATGACCAGCGTCTGGCCCAGCGCGATGAGCGCGAAGGGCGCTGCCGCGATGGCGATCGTCTGGAGGTTGTCCAGCGTTCCGAACCGGGCGCTCCGGTAGCTGAAATAGGCGATGATCAGGAGCATCACCACCACCATCGAGTGGCGGATCAGCTGGTCCCGGATCCATGGTCCGGACAAGCGCCAGGTCAGGAGCCGCGCGGCCGCTCCGCCAGGCTTCGTACGCTCCTGGGCTGACTCCTGCGTGGTCATCGGCCCTCCTTCTCGGTGTGTTGGGGCTCGGGGCCGCTCTTCGCATTGAGTCCGGCGGCGTACCTGAAGATCAGGTCCTGGACGTGAGGCGAGGAGAGGTCCTCGCGGGTGAGCTCGCCCGCGACCGCTCCTCCGCGCATGACGAGCGCCCGGTGGGCCAGGCTGAGGATCTCGGGCATGTCGGAGGAGGCCATGACCACGGCCATTCCCGAGGCCGCGAGCTCGGTGATGATGCGGTAGATCTCGCTGCGCGCGCCGACGTCGACGCCGCGGGTGGGCTCGTCGAGCAGCAGGACGTTGACGCTGCCGGTCAGCCAGCGCGCGAGGACCACCTTCTGCTGGTTGCCGCCGGAGAGCGTGCCGACCTGCTGGGACAGCCCGCGGCTGCGCAGCTTGACCGAGTCCATCGCCGCGCCGACCTGTTTGTCGCGGCTGCGCTGCCGCAACCAGCCGGCGACGGTGAAGCGGGACAGGCGGGGCAGGGAGCCGTTGTCCAGCACGTTCATGGTCAGCACGGCCCCTGCTCCCTTGCGGTCCTCAGGGACGAGGGCCATGCCGCCGGTGATGGCGGCGGCGGGGGCGTTGCGCCTGACGGGCTTGCCGGCGACGGTGATCGTCCCCGCGGTGCTCTTGCGCACGCCGAAGATCGCTTCGAGAAGTTCGGTACGGCCGGCCCCCACGAGCCCCGCCAGCCCGAGGATCTCGCCGCGGCGGACGGTCAGGTCCATCGGCCGCGGATAGCCGCTGACGTGCAGCCCGCTGACCTGAAGGGCGACCTCGTCGCCCGGGTCGTGCAGGTCGGGGAAGAACCCCTGCAGCTCGCGCCCGATCATCGCATGGACGATCTCGTCGTCGGTGATGTCGCCGATCGGCCGGTCGAGGACCAGCCCTCCGTCGCGCAGCACGACCACCCTGTCCGCGAGGGCGCGGATCTCCTCCATCTTGTGGGTGGTGTAGAGCATGGCGACGCCCTGCTCGCGCAGCCTGCCGATGACGGCGTAGAGCCGTTCGACCTCGCGTTCGGAGATGGCAGAGCTGGGCTCGTCCAGCAGCAGGATCCGGGCGCCGCCGCTCGTGCTCTTGACGATCTCGACGAGCTGCCGCAGGCCGACCGGCAGCCGACGCATGGTCGCCTGCGGGTCGATCTCCACGCCGAAGACGTCCAAAAGTTCGCGGGCCCTGCGCGCCATGGCCCGCCGGTCGAGCAGCCCCGCCCGCGTGCGCAGTTCCCGGCCGATGAACAGGTTCTCGTACACCGTCATGTCCATGATCGGCGCGAGCTCCTGGGGGATGATCGCCACCCCGTGCCGGTGGGCCGCCTGCGGATCGGCGTGGGGCAGTGGCTCGCCGCCGACCAGGACCTGGCCGCCGTCCGGCTTGACCTGGCCGGAGGCGATCTTCATCAGCGTCGACTTGCCCGCGCCGTTCTCTCCGGCGAGGGCGGTGACGGAACCGGCATCGAGAGCCAGAGAGACGCCCTTCAACACGGGCACGCCGCCGAATGCCTTGGCCAGATCCCGGCACTCCAATGCGACATCTTCCACGACTGATCTCCAGACCCGGCCTGGCGGCTCGGTGTTTGGTCGGGGTCCACTCGGGGACACGGTGGCGGTCCGGAACGGGTTCGGACACGTGCGGAAGCCGCCGGTGGGAGAAGCCGATCCAGGTCAGGGTGGCCGGCGTTCGCCCGACGGGCTCCGAACGAGATCCCTTTTGTTTGCTTGTGTGAACATCACACGAAGCGACATCTCAGTGTCAAGAGTGCGTTACCTATTCGATACAACTCGTACGTCTTCGCACCCGGGACCCCCTGACCAGCAGAAGGCGGCATTACCGTGCCTTGAACAAGCCGGCCGCATCATCTATCGTTCACTCGCCAGCAGGTCTATGGCGTCTCCAGGCGAGACTCCGGGTGTGACAGTTGACAAGACTGAACAGCAAGGGAGAGCGAAGACGGCATGGGCGTCAGGAGCAGCGTGGACCTGGAGAGCAGACGCCAGGCGCTGGCCGAGCTGCTGTCGTCCAGCGGCAGTCTGCGCATAGAAGACCTGGCCGCCCGCTTCGAGGTCAGCACCATGACCATCCGCCGGGATCTGCAGGCGCTGGAGGACGAAGGCCTGGTCCGCCGGGTGCGCGGCGGCGCCGTCAGCTCGGCGCAGCCCTTCGAGGCCCGCAAGAGCCGGGCATGGAGGGCCAAGGAGGAGATCGCGCGGAAACTGACCAGCCTGGTGCCCTCCGGCGGGGTGGGCATCTGCATGGACGCCTCGTCGACGCTGGCCGTGCTCGCCGGCTCGATGCCTCCCGCCGAGAACCTCTCCGTCGTCACCGACGGGATCGAGACCTTCCTGACCCTGACCAGGAACCCGCGGTTGCACGCCTACCTGACCGGAGGCCAGAAGGACCCCAACGCGGGCAGCCTCGTCGGCCCTCTGGCCTCACTGACGCTGAAGCAGTTCTCGTTCGCGCGGGCGTTCCTGTCCGCCGCCGCCATCGACCCGCACTTCGGCACCAGCGAGTTCAGCGCGGAGGAATGCGAGATCAAGCGGCTCATGGCCGAGTTGTCCGAGCACGTCGTCATGGCGGTCGACTCGCAGAAGCTCGGCACGGGAGCCGCCGCCCGCTGCCTGCCCTGGGACGGGATCGACCTGATGGTCACCGAACTCGACGTCTCCGACGACCGGCTCGACCCTTACCGCGACCACGTCGAGCTGCTCTGATCCCGCCCCAGCGCTGCTCGGGCACGCGCCCGCAGCCGGCTACGGCATCCCGCGTCCGGCGCCTTCCACCGCGTAGGTGACCAGCGTGGTGAGCACGTCCCTGACCGACGCGCGGTCGCGCACGTCGCAGAGCACGATCGGGACGTGCGCGGCCAGCCCGAGCGCCCGCCGTACCTTGGCCGGGTCGTGGCGGCGGGCGCCGTCGAAGCAGTTCACACCGACCACGAACGGGATGCCGCGCTGCTCGAAGTAGTCCACCGCGGGGAAGGAGTCCTGCAGGCGGCGGGTGTCGGCGAGCACGACCGCGCCGAGCGCGCCGAGCGCGAGCTCGTCCCACATGAACCAGAACCGGTCCTGCCCGGGGGTGCCGAACAGGTACAGCCAGAGCCCCTCGCGAATGGTGATGCGGCCGAAGTCCAGTGCCACGGTGGTGGTGCTCTTGGACTCCACGCCCGAGACGTCGTCGACCCCGACGCCGCGCTCGCTCAGCAGTTCCTCGGTGTGCAGCGGGCGGATCTCGCTGATCGTGCCCACCATGGTCGTCTTGCCGACACCGAACCCGCCCGCGATGAGGATCTTGATGGCCAGCGCCGAGGCGACCGCGGTCGCCCCCGGCTCATAGGCTGCGTAGTCCATCCAGCACTTCCCTGTAGATGTGTTCGTCGATCGTCTGCGCGACCGGGCGCGGGCGCTCAATGGTGACGAAACCCTCGCGCCGGAGGTCACCCAGGATCACCCGGGTGACGTTGAGCGGCAGCCGGAGGTGCGCCGCGACGTCCGCCACCGGCGTCGGTCTGCGGCACACCGACAACACGGCGCGATACTCCGGGATCAGGTCCGCGAGGGTGTGCGGGCCGCCGACCGTCGTGACGATGGCCACCAGGTCGAACGTCTCGCCCTGCGGGCGCGCTCTTCCCCCGGTCAGGCCGTACAGCCGGATCAGCGGCCCGGGATCCTGGCCTGTCACGGCCGCGAGCCGTTCCAGGCGGGTGCCGGTGCCGCTCCTCTCGGCTGCGCGGAGAGGTGCTCGCCGACCCTCTTGACCATGAGCGCCATCTCGTACGTCACCATGCCCAGCTCGGCGTCACCCGCGGCGAGCACGGCCAGCCGCGCGCCCTGACCGGCGGCGGTGACGAACAGGAAACCACCCTCCATCTCGATGATGGTCTGCCGTACGCCGCCCAGGCCGAAGTGCCGTCCCGCGCCCATGGCGAGGCTGTGGCTGCCGGCGGAGATGGCGGACAGGTGCTCGGCGTCCTCCCGGGTCAGCTCCCGGGAACCTCCCATGGCCAGTCCGTCGGAGGACAGCACGATGGCGTGCCGGATGCCGGGGACGCGCTCGGTGAGGTCGTCGAGGAGCCAGCTCAGTTCACTTCTGGGGTCGGGCATCGGGATGGTCGTCCTTTCGGTTCCACATGTCGGCTCCGTGCTCGACGTGGCGGCGTCCTTGCCGCCAGCCCTGCTGCATGGACGACATGAGTTGTGCGAGTTCCTCAGGCGAGCGCGCCGATACCGGTCGCCGCGCAGGGCCTCCGGTGGAACGCAGCTGGGGAGCAATGCTTGCCTGCGGTATCCGCATCGGCAGCCCGTCGAGGTCTTCGTCCGCGTCCTGAGCCGGCACCGTGACGCTCCAGTCGGCGGGCGGTCCTGGCGGCTGGGTGGCGGAGGGGGGAGCCTGCCGTGGCACCGGTCCGGTGCCCGGCCCACCGATCGGCCCACCGATCGGCCCGGAGATCGGCCCGGAGATCCGCCCGGAGAGAGGGCCGGAGACGGGGCCGGTCAGCGGCTCGTCCGCCGGCCGGGCCGGGCCGCCGCGTCTCGGCGCGGGCACGGCCTCGAACCAGGTGGCCCGCGCGGGCTCGGGGCCGGCCGGATCGGCGTGCTCACCGGGGACGCTCGCGCCGTTCACCGCGTCCGGCCGCTCGGGGGCGGCGGACACGATGCCGGACAGGGTGCCGGAGGGCGCCGTGCCGAGCGCCCGCGTGGGCTTGCCCGCGCGGTCTCCGGCGGTGACGGAGGGGTTGCCGGCCTCGGCGAGCAGAACGGTGGGCAGCAGCACGATCGCGGTGGTCCCGTCGTACGGCGAGGGGCGCAGCGAGACCTTGATCCCGTGCCGGGCCGCGAGCCTGGCCACCACGAAGAGGCCGAGCCTGTCGCTGTCGGCCAGGTCGAACTCGGGCGGCACGGCCAGCCGGGCGTTGTACTCCTGGATCACGGCCTCGGTCAGCCCCAGCCCTCGGTCCTCCACCTCCAGCGCGAAGCCGTTGGCCGCTGTCATGCTGCGGATCTGCACGGTCGTGTCGGGCGGGGAGAAGACGGTGGCGTTCTCGACCAGCTCGGCGACCAGGTGGATCACGTCGGTGACGGCCGCGCCGACGAGCAGCGGGGCGTCCGGCATGGGGGCGACGGAGACGCGGGTGTAGTCCTCGACCTCCAGCACCGCCGCGCGCACGACGTCGAACAGCGGCACCGGGTCGCGCCAGCGGCGGGCGGGGGCGGAGTCGGCCAGAATGATCAGGTTCTCGGCGTGCCGGCGCATGCGGGTGGTGAGGTGGTCGAGCTTGAACAGGTCCTCCAGGACCTCCGGCTCCTCGACGCGGCGCTCCATGGTGTCGAGCAGCGAGAGCTGGCGGTGCAGCAGCGCCTGGTTGCGCCAGGCCAGGTTGAGGAAGACCTGGCTGACGCCCTTGCGCAGGGTCGCCTGGCCCACCGCGGCCTCGACCGCGGTGCGGCGCACGGCGGAGAACGCGTTGACCACGCGGTCGACCTCGGCCGTGTCGGCGGGGGCGAGGCCGGGCGCCTCGGTGGCCGGGTCGACGTCCTCGCCGCGGCGCAGCCGCGCGACCAGCCGGGGCAGCCGCTGCTCGGCCAGCTCGACCGCCGAGGCCTGCAGCCGCTTGAGCTCGTCGATCAACGACTGGCCGAACCGGTATGACAGCGCCAGCGACGCGACCATGGCCGCCAGGCCCAGCAGCAGGACCAGCCCGATCCGCCAGTAGGCGCCGGTCTTCTGCCCCTCGGCCTCGGCGGCGGCGCGGGCCAGCTCCTCCTGCGTGTCGCGGTTGATCGTGTTGAACAAGGCGTCGGCGTCGTTCTTCCACTGGGCCGGCTCCACCGGCGGCGCCCCGTTGGTGTCCCAGCCGAACAGCTCGTCCTCGACCTCGATCAGCCGCTTGTACGCGGCGCTCGCGACCAGCTTGTCGTAGTCGGCCCGCAGCTCGGGACCGGCGTCGCGTTCGGCGTTGGCGAAGACGAGCCGGCGGCTGGTCATGGCGGCGACGAACGCGGCACGGTCGGTGGGGGTCATCTTGCGCTGCACGATCGTGCTGGTGAGCACGGCGTGCTCGCGGCCCAGGTATTCCGCCGTGGCGTTGTAGGCGGCCATGCCGCGCACCGCGCGGTAGGAGGAGACGCTGCTCAACGCGTCGCGGTCGTTGAACTGCCCGTTGGCGACGCTGATCAGGTTGTCGTACGCCTGGATGATCGTCAGCGGCGGGGCGAGCACGCCGCCGTCGGCGGAGGCCCGCAGCGACTGGAGCCCGTCGAGTGCCTGCACGAGCGCCTGCACCTGGGCGGGGGTCTCGGCGCCCGCGGACTCGACGTCGACGGCGCCGATGACCTCGCGTAAGCGTTCGACCTTCTCGTCGGTGACGTGCCGCTGCTCGGCCAGGGGGGCGTACGTCGCGGTGCTCTTCGGCGCCTCAGCCGAGAGCTGGCGTTCCCGCTGCAGCTCGACGATCAGTTGTAACAGGGGCGAGCCGATGGCTTCCCAACGGTCCTGCGTCTGGGAGACCTCGACGATCTCCTCCACGCTCGAGTAGGCGATGAACCCCCACAGGGCGACCATGGACACGAGCGGGAGCAGGAGAATCCTGAGCAGCTTGGTGCGGAGAGGTGGGGGCGAGCTCATGCATCTTGTCCAATTCCGCGCGTGATGATGCGCCGCTGGCAGTCGCAACCTGGTACCGGCCCCCGAGAATCCCGTCACGACTGGTACGCCTGTGGTCCGTCCACTATGCCGATGGGGCAGATGTACTTCAAGCAACAGATGTGAACATTCGTCCCGAATGGCGGTTTGACTCTTTGTCAGCACACGATTCGTGAATGTAACCGTGGGTAAGGGTCACGGACGGTGATGCCGGGCCCGCATTCCCTTACCGGCAGGCCTTATCCGTAAGGCGTCACGGTCACCGTGTTCGCCCCCTCCGCCACGGTTCGGCCGAGCCGTGCCGGCGATGTCCGGGTGCTCGCTGCCTACGCGACGGCGGGGGTTTCGTTCTGCCCAGAATCAAGGGACGATGCGGTAGAAACCGGACAAAACGGTCTGGCAACGGTTTTTGGCCTGCCCTTGACGTCCAGATAGGGACGTTCCTAAGTTGGCCTCCCAATGAACGCAAAGACAGTTCCACTGAGTGGAAGCGAGTCCCGTACCAGCTACCTCGCCCGGTTGCTCGACGTCCTGGACGTCGCGGTCACCCACGACCGCGCCCCCCTGCAACTGGGCGAGATCGCCGCGGCGGCGGGCGTACCGCCATCGACCGCGTCGAGGCTGGTCGCGCTGCTCGTCGAGCGCGGATTCCTGGTGCAGCTGGACAGGTCCGGCTACGCCCCGGGGCCGAGGCTGCTGCACCTGTCGGTGCGCACGCTCGACCAGATGCACGCCGCCGACCGGCTGAAGGCCTCCGTGGAGGCCCTGGCCGAGCAGACCGGCGAGAGCGCGAGCGCGGGACTGCTGGTGGGCGACGAGATCGTGCTGGTGGCGAGGAAGGAGCCCGCGCACTCACTGCGGGCCGTGGCGCGCGTCGGTGACGTGCTCAACCCGCACACCTCGGCGATGGGCAAGGCCGTGCTGGCGATGTTGCCCGCGCGGCGGCGGTGGGAGGTCCTCCGCACCGCCGTCGGCGACCAGGCCGAGCAGGCGCTGCGCGAGACGGAGGCCGAACTCGCCACCGCCCGCTTGGAGGGGTTCGCCGTCGATGAGGAGAGCTACGCGGTCGGCCTGCGCTGTCGCGCAGCCGCGATTCTCGACCGGTCGGGGCACGCGGTGGGCGGCATCTCGATCGCCGGGCCCGCGGCGCGCTTCACGCGCGAGAACGCCAACGCCTGCGTGCCCGCGCTGCTGGCCGAGGTCGAACGGCTGTCCCTGGAGATCAGGAGAAACAATTGAGCACGTCGCAGACCCTCTACGAGCGCGCGAGCCGGTACGTCCCCGGCGGGGTGCATTCCAACACCCGTTTCCAGGCGCCGCACCCCGTCTATTTCCACCGTGCCGAAGGCGCGTACCTGTGGGACGTCGAGGGCGAGCGTCACCTCGACTGCACCATGGGCAACGCCTCGGTGATGCTCGGCCACGCCCGCCCCGAGGTGGACGCCGCCGTCGCCGACGCGGTGAACCGCGGGCTGACCACCGGAGTGGAGACCGAGGCCGCGGTGACCGCGGTGGAGCTGCTCGCCGGGATGATCCCGGATTTCGGCCGGGTCAGGTTCGCCAACACCGGCACCGAGGCGTTGATGCACGCGCTCACGATCGCCCGCCACCACACCGGCAGGGAGCGGGTGGCCAAGGCCGAGGGCGCCTACCACGGCTGGTTCGACCCGCTCTGGGTGTCGACCTGGCCCGCCCCCGACCAGGTCGGGCCCGCCGACCGGCCGGCCGCGCCGCCCAGCTCGGCCGGCCTGTCGCGCTCGGCGCAGGGCACCGTGGTGCTGCCGTGGAACGACGCGGCCGCCACCGAGCGGCTGCTGCGCGAGCACGCCTCCGACCTGGCAGCCGTGGTCGTGGAGCCCGTGCTCATCGACATCGGTTTCATCCCGGCGACCGGCGAATATCTGCGGCTGCTCCGCGACCTCACCGCCGAGCTGGGCATCGTGCTCATCTTCGACGAGCTGCTCACGGGCTTCCGCCTGGCGCCCGGAGGCGCCCGCCAGGTCTACGGCATCACCCCCGACCTGACCACGTACGGCAAGGCCATCTCCAACGGTTACCCGCTGGCGGCGGTCGAGGGCCGCGTGGACCTGCTGGCCGCCACCGACCCGTCGAGCGGCGGCCCGGTCGGCTGGGTCGGCACCTACAACGGGCACGGCTCGGCGGTGGCCGCGGCCGCGGCGACCCTGCCGCTGCTGGCCGACGGCTCGGCCCAGGCCCGCCTCGACCGGCTCGGCGGCCTGGTGCGGGACGGCTTCGCCGAGTTGTCGCGCACGTACGGCATCCCGGCCGTGGTCGCGGGCGGGGGCGGCCATTTCCAGCCGTACTTCCTGTCGGAGCCGGTCACCGGATACCGCACGGCCATGGTCAGCGACCCGGCCCGCTACGCGATCCTGCACCGCGTCGCGCGCGAGCACCGCATCCTGCTCCCGGCCAAGCCGCTGCTGCACGCGGCGCTGTCCACCGCGCACACCGAGGCCGACGTCGCCGCCCTGCTGAAGGCGGCCGAGGAGGCGTTCGCGGAGATGAGGAGGAGGACGACATGACCGGTGCCGCGACCAGCAGCGGGCCCGATGCCGAGCTCCGCGGCATCCGCAAGGTCTACGACAACGGCGCCAGAGGCGTCGAGCAGGTCGACTTCACCGTGGCCAAAGGGGAGTTCTTCTCCATGCTGGGCCCCTCGGGCTGCGGCAAGAGCACGACGCTGCGCATCCTGGCGGGGCTGGAGGAGCCCACCTCGGGCGAGGTGCTGATCCGGGGCGAGCCGATGCGGGGCCGTCCAGCGCACCGGCGCCCCACGAACATGGTCTTCCAGCGTCTGGCCCTGTTCCCGCACCTGACCGTGGCCGACAACATCGCGTTCGGGCCGAAACTGCGGCGCAGGCCGGCCAGGCAGGTGGCCGAGATCGTCGGCTCGATGCTGGACCTGGTGGACCTGGCCGGATACGGCAAGCGCTACCCGGCCCAGCTGTCGGGCGGCCAGCAGCAGCGCGTGGCCATCGCCCGCGCGCTGGCCAACGAGCCGGCCGTGCTGCTGCTCGACGAGCCGCTGGGCGCGCTCGACCTGCGGCTGCGGGTGCAGATGCAGCAGGCGCTCAAAAGGATCCAGCACGACTCGGGCACCACGTTCGTCTACGTCACCCACGACCAGGTGGAGGCGCTGACGATGTCGGACCGGATGGCGGTGATGAACGAGGGCCGCATCGAGCAGATCGGCCCGCCGGCCGAGCTCTACCGGTCGCCGGCCACCACGTTCACCGCCACCTTCCTCGGCGACACGAACCTGTTCGAGGGCGCGTACGAGGGTGGCCTGCTGGAGTCGGAGGGCATCGGCGTCAAGGTGGCAAGGCCCGGCCGCGCGGTGTCCGTACGGCCCGAGCACGTCGCCGTCGGCACGGGCTTGACCTGCGCCAACCGCTATCACGGCCGGCTGGAGGACGTGATCTTCCAGGGCGCGAGCACGCGTTACCACGTACGTCTGGCCTCCGGGGTCCTGGTGATCTCCGAACGGCGCGAAGAAGCCGGATCCACCCTGACGGTCGGCGACGAGGTCGAGACCGGCTGGGACGTGGACGCCGGTGTCGTCCTCGACCACTGAGGGAGTTAGATCGAAATGACGGATATCTCGCGACGCCGGTTTCTCGGTGCCACGGCCGGAACGGCGGGCCTGGCGCTCGCCACGGCCTGCGGCAGCGTGTCCCCCCAGTCCGCCGCGCCGTCCGCGTCGAAGGGCGGCAAGCTCACCCTTACCATGTTCGCCTTCCTCGGCGGCGACCTCGGCAAGATGCCCAAGGAGTTCGCCAAGGAGTACATGGCCTCCCACAAGAACGTCGAGCTCAAGATCTACGAGCAGTCGAACTCCGTCGGCTACACCAAGATGCTGGCCCAGAAGAAGGCCGCCCCCGACCGGCCGCTGGTCAACTTCGGCTTCTTCAACGCCCAGACCTCCGTCCAGGGCGCCGACGACAAGATGTTCACCAAGCTCGACTACGCGGCGATGAGCAACGCCGCCGACATCGACGAGCGGTTCCGCTACGACGACGGCATCGGGATCGGCATCGGCATCGACCAGCTCGGCCTGCTCTACAACAAGCAGGAGATCGCACAGGCCCCCGGCTCGTGGGCCGACCTGTGGAACCACGCCCACCAGGGCAAGGTCGCGTTCTTCTCCTTCCCCTGGTACGCCGTCTACATGGCCGCCAAGCTCAACGGCGGCGGCCTGGAGAACATGGAGCCCGGCTGGGAGTTGTGGAAGCGCGAGGCCGGGCAGATCCGGCTGCTGGTCGAGTCGAACCCGCAGTACCTCAACGTGCTCAGCAACGGCACCGCGCCGCTGACCGCCTACTTCGCCGGCACCGGGCAGCAGTGGATCAACTCCGGCGCCCCGCTGGCGTACGTCGTGCCCAAGGAGGGCGCGATCCCGCTGCCGGTCAACCTCCAGGCCGTCGCGGGCCAGTCGCAGAGCCAGCTCGAGGCCATCCACGACATCATCAACGAGATGCTCTCGCCCAAGTGGTGCGCCCGCTGGGCGGAGACGAGCGTCGAGGTGCCCGCCAACACCAAGGCCGAGCTGCCCGAGAACCTGGCCGGGCTGCCCGCCTTCAGCAAGGCGACCAGCGACGGGTTCCAGCAGATCGACTACGGCATCGTGGGGCGCAACAACGCCGAGTGGCAGAAACGCTGGGAAACCGACGTCGCCTCGCGCATCTGAGAGGCCCGGCGACATGCGCAGACATCGCACGGCCTACCTGCTGGCGGCGCCCAGTGTCGTCCTGCTGGCCGGTGTGTTCGCAGGGGCCATGCTCACCCTGCTCGAATACAGCTTCCACCAGTACCTGCCCGACGGCACCGACATCGCGCACACCACGGCCACCTGGCAGACGTTCCTGACGGGCGGCTACCACTGGCAGATCGTCAGGGAGACCGTGGTGCTCGGCCTGATCACCACGGTCGCCGCCGCGGTGGTCGGCTATCCCACGGCCTACGCCCTGCACCGGGTCCGGCAGTCGCGGTGGCGTTACGTGGGCCTGTTCATCATCTTCGCCCCGCTGCTGACCAGCGTCGTGTCCCGCACCTACGGCTGGGAGCTGATCCTGGGAGACAGCGGGGTGCTCAACAGCCTGCTCGAACCGGCCGGGCTCGGCCCGGTGGAGCTGCTCTACGAGCGCTCGTCCGTGGTGATCGCGCTGGTGCACATCCTGCTGCCGTTCATGGTCTTCCCGATCACCCAGTCGCTCGGGCAGCTCGACCCGGCGTTCGGGGAGGCGGCGGGCGACCTCGGCGCGGGCGCGTTCCCGCGCTTCGTCAAGGTCACGCTGCCGTTGACCATGCCAGGCCTGATCGGCGGGGCACAGCTGGTGTTCGCGCTGTCGATCAGCTCGTTCGCCACACCCAGCCTGCTCGGCGGCGGGCGGGTGAACGTGCTGGCCACCGAGATCTACGACAACGTCAACAACGTCGACTGGCCGCTCGCGGCGGTGTCGTCGTACGCGCTGCTCGCGCTGGCCGTCGTCGCGCTGGGCGTCTTCGGCTGGCTGCAGCGGCGCACCGGGCGGGCCGAGCAGGGCGGGGTGACGGCGGCGGGCGCGGCCTCCACCGGAGCGCGCGGCTGGAGCGCGTGGCTCGCGATCGTCTACGCCTACGTGCTGCTGCCGCTGGTCATCATCGTCATCAACTCGTTCTCGTCCGTCTCGTACGGCACGTGGCCGCCGCCGGGCCTGTCGGCCAAGTGGTACGCCAACCTCTTCGAGCAGGAGGGCCTGGGCGCGGCGACCCTGCTGAGCCTGGAGGTGGCGATCGCGGCCACCATCCTCGCCATGGTCATCGGCACGGCCGTCGCGGTGGCGCTGGTCCGGCACCGCATGCCGGGGCGCGGGCCGCTGCAGTCGTTCGTGCTCTCGCCCACCGTCGTGCCCAAGGTGGCCTTCGGCTTCGCCGGGTTCATCTACCTGCACCGGCTGGGCCTGTTCGGCGGGGTGGCCGGCCTGGTCGTGACGCACACCGTGATCGTGTTGCCGTTCGTCGTCATCGTGGTGACGGCGGCGCTGATGCGGGCCGACGCCACCCTCGACGCGGCCGCCAAGGATCTGGGAGCCGCGCCGCTGCGGGCCTTCCGGCTGGCCACGCTGCCGCAGGTCAGGCCCGCGCTGATCGCGGCCGCGCTGTTCGCGTTCGTGGTGAGCTTCGACGAGGTCGACATGACGGTCTTCCTGCTCTCGCCCGACCAGAACACGCTGCCGGTCTGGATGTTCGTCTACATGCAGAAATTTCAGGACCCGACGCTGGCCGCGCTCTCCACCCTGCTCATCGTCGCCGCCCTGGCCATCGCCGCGACCGTCGCGGTGCTGCTGGCCCGCTCCGGCGTGTTCTCCTCGCTGACCACCTCCCCAGAAGAACCCGTAGAGAAAGTGAAGGAAGGATCCTCCGCATGACCGTCGAACAGATCCCGGTGACCACGCTGGCCGGCGGCCACCGCCTGGAGCTGACCGTGCACACCCTGCGAGGCGCCTCCGACGGCCCGCGCATGGTGATGTTCGGCGGCATCCACGGCGACGAGCCGATGGGATCGGAGACGGTCCGCCGCCTCCTGGACGCCGTCGACCCCGGCCGGCTGAGCGGCACCGTCGTCGCGGTCCCCGTGGCCAACCCGTACGCGCACCAGGCGCTGACCCGCAACACGCCGCTCGACGGCGTCAACCTCAACCGCATCTTCCCCGGCGACCGGGGCGGCAGCGTCACCGAGCAGCTGGCCGCCGTGCTCTCCGGGATCCTGGAGAGCGCCGACTACTTCATCGACTTCCACTCGGGCGGCAACTTCGCCACCGTCGAGTACGCCTACCTGCACGACGCCGGCGCCGAGATGTCGCGGGCGTACGGCACGTCCGTGCTCTACCGCGGCCACCCCTACGGCGGGTCGGCCACCGGCTGGGCGCTGGAGAAGGGCGTGCGCTGCATGGTCAGCGAGCTCGGCGGCGGCGGCCAGCGCATCGAGCACTACCTGAAGCGGGGCGTCGACGGCACGCTCAACGTCCTGCGCGCCATCGGCATGCTGCCGGGCGACCCGGTGGCGCCGCCGGAGGACCAGGTGGTCGTGGACACGCTGACCACGCTCAGGCCCACCGTCGGCGGCACCGTGTTGTCGGACTTCGGCGCCGCACGCCTGGGCGAGCGCGTCCCCAAGGGCACGGTGCTGGCCAAGGTCGTCAGCCCGTACACCTCCGAGGAGCTCGAAGTGATCACTGCGCCGTACGAGCCGAGCATCCTGGTCCTCGGCCGCGAGCACCTCACCAACGTCGCGCCCGGCGACTACGGCTTCATGGTCGCCGACGGGGCCACCGCCACGCCGGCCGACCCGGGCTGAGCGACCGGGACGCGTGGAGGGATGCCGAAGCGTCACGCGGCGTCGCCGTGATGCGTATTACCGTCATCGGGTATGAGGCACACCACCGTCATGACATCGTTAGCCGCCGCCTTTCTGGTCGCCGGTTGCTCGATCACCACCCCCGAGCCCGACCAGAAGGGCATCGTCTACGACGCGGGCGTCTTCTCCGACACCACGTTCCAGAACTGCGTCGACCCGGGCGTGCGCGACGTGTCCGGCCCGGGCGACCAGGGTTACGTCTATCCGGCCGGCCAGCGCACGTTCGAGTTCGCCGCCGACCCCAATGATCCGGAAGGGGAGAAGACGAAGCCGGGGGCCGAGTCCGGGCCGCTGACGATGTGGACCAAGGACCCGCTGGAGATGCGGGTGTCCGGCGTCGTCACGTTCTCGCTCACCAGCGACTGCAAGACGTTGCGGCAGTTCCACGAGCAGATCGGGCTGAAGTACGAAGCCGACACCGACCAGGGCTGGGACAAACTGCTCAGCGTCTACATCGGCCAGCCGCTCGACCGGGCGCTCGACGCGGCCAGCAAGGAGTTCGCCTGGCGCGAGCTGACCTACCGCGACCCGCAGGCCAAGCAGCAGTGGGAGGCGAAGGTCGCCGAATACATGGGGCAGTTCCTGCGCGAGCAGGGCGGCACCGCCTTCTTCGACAAGTTCTCGGTCACGCTGCAGCAGCCGCAGCCGCCGCTGAAGGTGCGCGAGGCGATGGCCGCCGTCCAGCAGGCTCAGGAGGAGAACACGGCGCAGAAGGCGAAGAACGAGAAGGCGCGCACCGAACTGGAGGCCATCAAGGCACTGAAGGACGTGCTCGGCGCGCAGGGCGCGGTCATGTGGCAGGCCGTCAAGGACGGGCGCATCCAGATCATCGTCTCCGACAGCGGCCAGATCAACGTCACGCCGAACCAGGGTAGGAAGGTGAACTGAGCGGCCACCCCCGGTCCGCGCCCGTCCGCCAGGTCAGGCGAGCCGGGGCCTCAGAGCTTGAAGAGCTTGGGGTACGGCGCGGCGATGCGGCGGGTCTGGGCGCCGAAGTCGACGAGGACGGCGACGCCTTCCTCGACCCCGACGACCGAACCGAGGCCGTAGGTGTCATGGCTCACCATGTCCTGCAGGACGAAGCTCTCGAGCGGGGGCGGGGCGACTTCGGGGACGTTGAACGGGCTCCCGGGAAGGCGTCGCCGAGGTGCGGATCGGTTTGACGTCATTAATACAGTATGCGCTGTTTTTGAGGAAAATATCTCGATCTTCGCCTTGAAAACCGTGTTTGTGCAGGTCAGTGGGCTGCCGGCGAGCGGCGATCCGGATCGCGGAGCAGCCGGTGACGTCGTGCCGGGCGTCAGCGCAGCCCGGACGATGCGGTACCTGGGCTCCGAGATCCACAACCGTTTCCGAGCGGCCCCCCACCCGGGCCGGGTGGGGGGCCAGGCGTCCCTAGAACCGCACCTTCCGCAGGTAGCGGTACCCGACCTCCGCCGTACGCCGGGGCGTCACGTCGGGGGTGTCGTTCTCGACGATGTACTCGATCACCCGGTGCTTGTCGAAGATCCGCCGGAAGTCGATCGTCCCGGTGCCGAGGTCGGCCATGTCGCCGTCGAGATGCCGGTCCTTGACGTGGAACTGCAGGACCCGCTGCGGCGCCCGGCGGATCACGTCGAGCGCGAAACGCACCGGGTCGCGCACGCCGCGCCCGACGCCGCCGGTGACCGCCCAGTAGAGGTCGATCTCCAGGTGGACCAGGCGCGGATCGAGCTCTGAGGTGAGCACGTCCCAGGGCGTCCTGCCGCCCCCGAGGTCGATGGTGAACTCGTGGGCGTGGTTGTGGTAGCCGTAGCGCAGCCCGGCCTTGCGCGCGGCGGCCGCCTCCACGTTCATGCGCTCGGCCCAGGCCTTCCACTGGTCCTCGCTGTCGGAGTTCAGGTAGGGCACGACCATGAACGACTGGCCGAGGGTCAGCGCATTCTCGATCTTGGCTTCGAGCCCGGCGTCGTCGGCGCTGATGTCGTCGTGGCTGGAGGTGGAGCGGATGCCGATCCCGTCGAGGAACTCACGCAGCTGCTTGGCCGTACGGCCGAAATAGCCGAGCGCCAGCTCGACCTTGGGATAGCCGATCTCGGCCAGGTAGGTGAGGGTGGCGTCGTAGTTCTGGGCGAGGTCGTCGCGCACCGTCCAGAGCTGCATGCTGATCTGGCCCGGCGGGATGCGGTGCTTGCGGTGGTGGTGGGGCGGCGTGGCGGCGGCGGGCGAGGCGGCGCCGGCGATGGCCGCCGTCCCGAGCCCGAGTCCCGCCGCCAGCAACGAGCGCCTGCTGGGGCCGTAGCCGTAACACATGGGGATCTCCTATCGCGTGGGCTGGAGCACGACCCTGTCGGTGCCGGTCAGCGGCGGCAGGTCGCCGCCGGGGTCGGTGTAGGTGGCGACGAAGACGCCGGTCAGCTCGTCGGTCTCCGGGTCGTGCCCGCTCGGCTCGGTGGTCTGGATGGAGCCGGTGCAGCCACGGGCCGTCGTCTGCGGATGGCCGTGGTCGTCGTGGCCGAGGATGTAGTCCACGGTCACGTCGGCGCAGTCGACCACCTGGTCGTCGGTGACCCGCACCTCGAACTCGACCACGTCGCCGAACGTGAACGGGTCACCGTCCACGGGCCTGACCAGCTCCACGACCGGCGTGGCGTTGCCCACCACGATCCGCACCGACGTCGCCGCCGACCTGCCGTGCCGGTCGGTGACCTTCAGCGTGGCCTGGTACAGGCCGTTCTCCTCGTACGTGAACGACCCCTCGGGGCGGCGGGAGTCGACCCGCCCGTCGGCGTCGAAGTCCCAGGCGTAGCTGAGCCGGTCGCCGTCGGCGTCGGTGGTGCCGTCGGAGGTGAAGGCGACCGCGAGCGGCGCGTGGCCGGCCGTCACCGACGCCGTGGCCGCGGGGACGGGCGTGTGGTTGCCGGTGTTGCCGATGTAGTCGTAGCGCGCCAGTTGGGCGTCCTCGTTCTCCTGGAAGTAGCCGTCGCCGTACTCCAGGACGTAGAGGGCGCCGTCGGGGCCGAACTCCATGTCCATCGGGTTGTCGAAGACGAGCGAGGGCAGCACGTCCTCGATGCGCCCGTCACGGTGGAACGCCTTCACGTAGTCGCGGGTCCACTCGTAGAACAGCGGGACGCCGTCGTAGTACTTCGGCCAGCCCACCGCCGTGCGGCCGCGCGTGTCACGCCGGTCGTAGTCGTAGGCCGGGCCCGCCATCGGGCCGATGCCGCCGGTGCCCAGCTGCGGGAACTCCGCCGAAGGGCCGTACGAGTACCACACCTGCGGCTGCACGACCGGCGGGAGCTCGCGCCTGCCGGTGTTGTGCGGCGACTCGTTGACGGGCGCGGCGCAGTCGAACGCCGCGCCGGACACGCCGGTCGCGAAGTCGTAGTCGACGTACGGGAGCCGCGCCGTCGCGCAGTACGGCCAGCCGTAGTTGCCGGCCCTGCGGATCGTCGTCCACTTGCCCGTGCCCGCCGGGCCGCGCTGGGGGTCGGCCTCCTGCTCGTCGGGGGAGTAGTCGCCCACGTAGAGGTCCCCGGTGGAGCGGTTGAGCTCGATCCTGAAGGGGTTGCGCAGGCCCATCGCGTAGATCTCCGGCCGGGTGCGCGGCGTGCCCGGCTTGAAGAGGTTGCCGCGCGGGATCGTGTACGAGCCGTCCGCGTGGACCTTGACGCGCAGGATCTTGCCCCGCAGGTCGTTGGTGTTGCCGGAGCTGCGCTGGGCGTCGAAGGCGGGGTTGCGGTCGGGCCGTTCGTCGATCGGGGTGAAGCCGTCGGAGGAGAACGGGTTGGTGTCGTCGCCGGTCGACAGGTAGAGGTTGCCCTGGGCGTCGAACACGATGTCGCCGCCGACATGGCAGCAGATGCCGCGGTCCACCGGCACGTCGAGGACGCGCTGCTCGGTGCGCAGGTCGATCGTGTCGCCGGTGAGGCGGAAGCGGGACAGCCGGATCAGCCCCTTGAAGGGCGCGAAGTCGTCCGGGGTGCCGGTGAGCGGGGCGTCGCCCTCGTTGACGTCCGGGGTGGCCGGGTCGTCGACGGGGGTGTCGAGCGGCGGGGAGTAGTAGAGGTAGACCCAGTCGTCCTTCTTCGACCCCTGGCCGAAGCCGGGGCTGAGGGCGATGCTCTGGAGCCCCTCCTCGTCGTGCTGGTAGACGTCGAGCCGCGCGGCCAGGGTGTTGAGCCCGGTCTCGGGGTCGTGCAGCCAGACCTCGCCCTTCCTGGTGGTGTGCAGCACCCGCGAGTCCGGTAACACCGCCAGGTCCATGGGCTCGCCCGGATGGTCGTTCAGCGTCACCTTCTGGAACTGGCCGTCGGGCGGCGGGGCCGCGCCGCCGGACGTCCCAGAGGCCGGCACGGTGACGGTCGCGGCGGCGCTCGTGGTGGCGGCCGGCAGGAGGATCGCCGCAGCAGCGATGGCCGCGATCACGGTTCTCGTTCCCATGCCTCTCCATTCGGTCTGCTCAGGGGGTTAAGAGAGGGCAAAGCACCGTGAATGTAACCCGGCTTCCGCCGATCAAGGAGGCCCTAATTTCGTTGGCTGGAGCACTTTCGTCTCCGATCGGACTAAGTGCTTCCCGCAGTCTGCGTCCACCTGATGACCTCCGGCCCTTAGAGCCGCCCGGAGGTCATCAGGTGGACGATGGCGAGAAGCCGAGGTCCTGGCTCGGAGGCATGCTCGCCATGAAGTCCGTAAATCCGCCGGTCATTCGACCGAAATAGGGTTGACATTGGCCATCAGATTGTCAACAATTCTGGCTACTGTTTCATCAACAGGATGGTCGGGAGCCGGCGTGATAAAGATCGCGATGTTGGGACTGGGCGAGGCCGGTCGGATTTACGCACGTGACCTGCGTGCGGCCGGGTTCGGCGTGCGGGGCTTCGATCCGTACGCGCAGGCCGGCGACGACGTGGAGCAGGTGTCCTCCGTGGAGGAGGCCGTGGCCGGCGCCGACCTCGTCATCAGTCTCGTCGGTGCCCGGGTCGCGGAATCGGTCGCCCGGCAGGCTCTTCCTAGTTGTCCGAAACATGCTATCTACGCCGACCTCAACACCGGTTCTCCCGCTCTGAAGCGCACGCTGGCGGAGCTCGCCGCGGCCGAGGACGTCCGGTTCGCCGACGTCGCGGTGCTGGCGCCCGTGCCCCGGCAGGGCGCCGGCACCCCCCTGATGGCCAGCGGCACCGGCGCCGGCACGTTCGCCGGCCTCGTGCGGCCCGCCGCCGTGCCCGTGGAGAACATTCCCGGCGGAGCGGGCGCGGCCGCGGCCAGGAAGCTGCTGCGCAGCGTCTTCATGAAGGGCATGGCCGCGCTGATGCTGGAGTGCGAGACGGCCGCCGTCGCCGCGGGCGAGCAGGAGTGGCTGCGGGCGCAGATCGTGGCCGAGCTCTCCGGCGACGTCGACCAGCTGATCGACCGGCTGATCGAGGGCAGCAAGGTGCACGCCGCCCGGCGGGTGCACGAGGTCGAGGACGCCGCAGGCTATCTCGCGGAGCTCGGCCGGCCCTCCTGGGTCATGGAAGCCTCCCGCAGCTGGCTCGCCTCACTGCTGGACTGACCGGTCCCCCACCACCACGAAAGGGCTGTCCAAGACATGACCGTACGAAGAATGCTGGTCGTCGGAGCGCACAGCGCGGACTTCGTCTGGCGCGCCGCGGGCGCCATCGCCAAGCACACCCTGGCCGGCGGCGAAGCCCGCGTGGTGACGCTCTCGTACGGGGAGCGCGGCGAGTCCGGCGAGTTGTGGAAGGAGCCCGGCCAGACCGTCGAGAACGTCAAGCGCATCCGGCACGCCGAGGCCACCGAGGCCGCGCAGGCCGTGGGCGCGAGCTACGAGTGCTTCGACCTGGGCGACTACCCGCTGCGCGCGGGCGGAGAGGCCATCGACAGGCTCGCCGAGCTGATGCGCGACCACGCCCCCCACGTCGTCCTCACCCACCCGGAGAAGGACCCGTTCAACCCCGACCACCCCGTGGCCTACCAGGTGGTCTCGCAGGCCCGGCTGCTCACCTCCGGCGCGGTCGTCGAGGCGGGGTTCCGTACCGCGCCGCCGTCGGAGTTCCTGGTGTTCGAGCCGCACCAGCCGGACCTGTGCGGGTTCGTCCCCACGGTGTTCGTGGACATCACCGAAGTGTTCGAGGCGAAGGCCAAGGCCATGGACGCGATGAGCGCGCAGGCGTACCTGAAGCAGTACTACACCGAACGCGCCGGGCACCGGGCCAACCACGCCCGCAAGGTCACCGGCGACAAGGCGATCCGGCACGCCGAGGCGTTCCAGCGGATCGTCCCGAACGTGGTGGGGGCGCTGTGAGCGGGCGCGACGGCAGGTTCGACGAGCTGGCCCGCCTCGGCGTGGCGACCGTGTACGAAGCGGCCGGCCGCCAGGGCCTGGTCGACGAGGACTTCATCCAGCTGAACCCCGGCACCGCCGTCGCGGGACCCGCGCGGATCGCGGTGTGCGGCCCGGCCGACAACCGCGCCGTGCACGAGGCCGCCGCCCGCACCCGTCCAGGCGACGTCGTCGTGCTCACGATGGACAACCCGGTGCCCGTGGCGGTGGTCGGCGACCTGCTCGCCACCCAGTTCAAGGCCCAGGGCGCGGCGGGCTTGCTGATCAACGCCTCGGTGCGCGACGCGGACACGCTGCGCGAGCTCGGCCTGCCGATCTGGGCCCGGTGGATCCGGGTGCGCGGCGCGGCCAAGGCGCACCGCGGCACGATCGACCGGCCCGCCGTCGTCGGCGGCACGCTGATCCGCCCCGGAGACGCCGTGCTCATGGACGGGGACGGCGTGGCCGTCGTCGCCGCCGAGCGGATCGACGACGTGGTGGCGGCCGGCCGGGCCCGCGAGGCGAAGGAGGCCAGGGCGCGCGAGCAGTACCTCGCGGGCGGGCTCTCCTACGACCTGCACGGCTTCCGCGCGGCCGACGAGAAGGGCTCCCCATGAAGGTCGACGTCCACGGGCTCACCCTGACCTACGGCGACGCGGTCGCGGTGTCCGACCTCGACCTGACGGTGAACGAGGGGGAGTCCCTGGTCCTCCTCGGCCAGTCGGGCTGCGGGAAGACCAGCACCATGCGCTGCATCGCGGGCCTGGAGACGCCGGCGTCGGCCGTCATCACCATCGGCGACCAGACGGTCTTCGACAGCGGCAGGGGCATCAACCGCGCGCCGAACAAGCGCAACGTCGGCATGGTGTTCCAGTCGTACGCCATCTGGCCGCACATGACCGTCTTCGAGAACGTGGCCTTCCCGCTCAAGATGAAGGGCAGGAAGAAGGCGGAGATCAACCAGGCCGTCCACGAGACGCTCGAACTCGTCGGCCTCGACCACCTCGCCGAGCGCGGGGCCAGCCTGCTGTCCGGCGGCCAGATGCAGCGGGTCGCCCTGGCCCGCAGCCTCGCCATGCAGCCGTCGGTGCTGCTGCTCGACGAGCCGCTGTCCAACCTGGACGCCCGGCTGCGCCACCGGCTCAGGATGGAGCTGCGCGAGCTGCAGCTGCGGCTCAGACTGACCTCGCTGTACGTCACGCACGACCAGGACGAGGCGCTGGCCCTGGCCGACCGGATCGCCCTCATGCAGTCGGGGAAGATCGTGCAGATCGGCGAGCCGCACGAGATCTACGCCAACCCGAAGAGCGCCTCCATCGCGGAGTTCCTCGGGGTCGACAACGTCATCCCCGTCACCCCGGAGGACGCCACCTGCGTCCAGCTGACGGCGACCGGTCAGAAGCTGAGGGTCGAGCCGTACGACGCGGCCGGGACCCTGCGGCTCTGCGTCCGGGCCGAGGACGTCCTGCTCGCCGCGGGCGGCGCCGGTGACGCCAACGCGCTGCCGGGCACGATCGTCAGCTTCGCGTTCCAGGGCTCCACCGTCGCCTACCGCGTCCGGGTCGGCGACGGACTGGAGCTGGACGCCGTCCAGATGAAGTCGGCCGGGCCGCCGTTCGGCATGAACGACGCGGTCACCGTGTCGTTGCCGGCCCGCGCGATGCGGGTGCTGCCCGCGGAAGTGGCCGCGTGATGACGTCACAGACCGCAGAGAGGCCCGTACGGAACCGGCCGGCGGGGCTGCCGGGACGCGCCCGCCGCCTGCTGCGGGAGCTGTCGCTGCCCGTGGTGCTGTTCGCGCTGCTCGCCCTGCTGATCCTCGCGCCCGTGGCGCTGGTCGTGTTGTCGGCGTTCGCGTCGGACACCCCGAGGCCCGGCAACTTCGACCTGAGCGGGCTGACCCTCGACAACTTCGTCAACGTGACGAGCGCCGGCTCACTCAAGGCGGCGCTCAACTCGCTCGTCGTGGGCCTCGGCGCCTCCGTGCTGGCCCTGCTCATCGGCGGTTTCCTGGCCTTCGTCACCGCCCGCACCAACGTGTACGCGCGCGGGTTCCTCTACCTGGTGGGCCTGCTGCCGATGTTGTTGCCGTCCTACGTGGGCGCGCTGGCGTGGTCGGTGCTGGGCAGCGAGAACGCCGGGCTGGCCAACATCACGCTGCGCGATCTCGGGCTGCCCGGGTTCGTCGACATCAACAACCTCGCCGGCCTGATGGTGGTGCTCGCGCTCTACTACGCGCCGTACGCGTTCCTGCTCGTCCACGGGGCGCTGAGCCTGATGAACCCCGACCTGGAGGAGGCCGCCAACGTGCACGGCGCGCCGTTCGGCCAGGTGCTGCGCCGGGTCACCCTGCCGCTGGTCACCCCGGCGTTCCTCGGCGCGGCCGTGCTGATCTTCGTGCTCACCATCGAGAACTTCCCTGTGTCGCAGATCATCGGCGGGGCCGCCGGCGTGGAGACGCTGCCCACGTACATCTACCGGCTGATGAACTCGACGCCGTCGCGCGGCAACGAGGCGGCCGCGGTGGCGATCGCCCTGGTCGTGGTCGTGCTGGTCGTCACCGCGCTGCAGCGGCGGATGCTGGCCAGGCGCACCTTCACCACCGTCTCCGGCAAGGGCATGAAGCCGCGCCGGATCGACCTCGGCGGCTGGCGGCTGCCCGCGCTGCTGGCCGGTCTGGGCTATTTCGTCCTGTCCACCGTGCTGCCGGTGCTCGCGCTGGCGTTCGTCGCCCTGCACGACTCGCCGTACATCGGCACGGTGCTCGGGGCGTTCGGCAAGCCGGACGCGTTCACCGTCGAGGCCTTCACCGACGTGCTCGACTCCAGCATCGCCCAGCGGGCCACGGTCAACAGCGTCGTGGTGTCGGTCGCGGCGGCGCTGCTCGGCACCCTCGTGGCGTTCGCGGTGGCGTACGTGGTGCAGCGCACCAAGCTGCCGGGCCGCCAGCCGCTCGAGTACGTGTCCATGTTGCCCCTGGCGATCCCGGCGATCGTGCTCGGCCTGGGCCTGCTGTGGACCTGGCTGATCATGCCGATCCCGGTGTACGGGACGCTCGCCGTCATGGTGATCGCGTTCGTCGCGGCGCAGATGCCGCAGGGGTTCCGCGGGGTCGCCTCGTCGATCGGCCAGGTCGACCGCGACCTGGAGGACTCGGCCGTGATGCACGGCGCCTCCCGCACCCGGGCGATCGCCACCATCACGGCGCCGCTGCTGCGGGTCGGTCTCACCTCGACCTTCCTGCTGTTGCTCATGTTGTCGATGCGCGAGCTGACGGTGCCGTTGTTCCTCTTCACGTCGGACACGCGGTTGTTGTCGATCGTGATCTTCGACGACTTCGACAACGGGATCCTGCAGCGGGCGGCCGCCACCAGCCTGCTCTACTGCCTGGTGATCCTCGCCCTGTCCATCTTGTCCAGGCGTTTCGGCGCCAGCGAGCAGAGATAGCCCAACTCTTCTAGGGAGATGTCATGAAAGCTGGCCGTACGGGTCGCAGAGCCCTCGCGACAGCCGTCGCCGCGGTCCTGGCGCTGGCCGGATGCGGCGGGTCCGGCGGCGGCGCCGGCGGGGCCGCGAAGCTGGAGGTCGGCGGCGAGCTGATCGCCGACGAGCAGTTGTTCTCGGCCGCCAAGGAGGAAGGCTCCCTCGTCTTCTACACCGGCGGCAGCGAGCACTCGGAGAAGGCCGTCACCGACGCCTTCACGGAGGCGACCGGGATCGAGGTCGAGACCATCCGGCTGGCCCCGAACAAGCTCGCCGAGCGGGTGCTGTCGGAGGTCGGCGCCAAGAAACTCGGCGCCGACGTGATCCGCATCTCGGGGGAGGACATCATCGTCTCCCTCGCCAAAGCCGGAACGTTCCAGAAAACCCCGCTGCAGGCCGCGGTGAAGACCGCGGCGGGTGACGCGATCAAGGACGACGGGCTCTACTTCTCCAGCTTCGACCGGGTCTACTCGTTCGCGTTCAACAACGCCGTCGTCCCCAAGGGCCAGGAGCCGAAGAACTGGGCGGACCTGCTGGACCCGAAGTGGCGGGGCAAGCTCGGAATCGTCCAGGTCGGAGCCGGCGGCAGCACCGCCGCGCTCACCCGGTTCCAGATCGACGAGATCGGCGACGACTTCCTCAAGAAGTACGCCGCCAACAAGCCGCGGATCTTCGACTCGTCCGCGGGGCAGACCGACGCGCTGACGCGCGGCGAGGTGTCCGTGTCGACGATGCCGGTGGCGACGGGCGTCGGGGCCATCGCCGACGGGGCGCCGCTCACGATCGCCGTCCCGGAGGAGGGCGCGGCCGGCTACCCGTTCTACGCGGGCGTGGGCGCGCAGGCGCCGTCCCCGAACGCCGCCAAGGTCTTCTCCGCCTGGCTGCTGTCCAAGGACGCCCAGAAGATCGCCGTGCGGCAGGGCGACTATCCGGTGCGCGCGGACGTCGGCACCCCGAAGGTCGGCGACACGGCCTTCCCCGCCGCCGACTCCGGCTGGCTCTACCGGACGGACGCCGAGACCTCGCTGAAGCACGTCGAGGAGGACGCGAAGCGGTGGCGGCAGATCTTCGGCTACACCGGCTGACGAACCGGTGGCCATCCTCTGGCAGTCCCGGCGGGCGGTCCCGCCGGGCGAAACGATCAAGTGAGTCAGGATCGGGGACGTCCGACCAATGAAAGTAGTGGACCGGATTCGTGAAGCCATCTTCGCGGGGGACCTGGCGCCGAATCAGCGGCTCATCGAGGCGGATCTCTGCACCCAGCTCGGCGCCTCCAGGTCGCACGTGCGCAACGCGCTGGCCGACCTGGTGAGCGAGGGCCTGGTGGAACGGATCCCGAACCGGGGCGCGCGGGTCCGGGCGATCACCCTCGCGGAGGCCATCGAGTTCACCGAGATCCGCATGGTCGTCGAGGGGCTCTGCGCGGCCAAGGCGGCCGCCAGGGTCACCGACGGCCAGGCCGCCCAACTGCGCTCCATCGGGGAGCGGATGCGGCAGTACGAGGCGTCCGGCGACCTCATCGAATACTCCAACTGCAACAAGGAGCTGCACGGCTTCATCAGGACGATCAGCGGCCAGTCGGCGGCCGGCGACATCATCGAGCGCATCCGCGGCAACCTGACGCGCTACCAGGTGCGACTCGCGCTCCAGTCGGGCCGCGCGGCCGTGTCGCTGCCGCAGCACCTGGAGATCATCGAGGCCATCTGCGCCCGCGACGAGGGCCGGGCGGAGGCCGCCATGCGCGCTCACCTGCGCAGCGTCATCGAGGCCCTGGAGAACACCCGGCCCGCCACGCAGAACGGAGACCCATGGTGACCGGACGTTCCGGCATCCCCTGCATGATCATGCGCGGGGGCACGTCGAAAGGACTGTACTTCCTCGCGGACGACCTGCCGGGCGACCCCGGGGAGCGCGACGAGCTGCTGCTGCGCATCATGGGCTCGCCGGACGACCGGCAGATCGACGGCCTCGGCGGCGCCCACCCGCTCACCAGCAAGGTGGCCGTGGTGTCCCCCGGGGACGACGGCTCGGTCGGCTACCTGTTCCTCCAAGTCTTCGTCGACCAGGCGCTGGTGTCGGACCAGCAGAACTGCGGCAACATCCTCGCGGGCGTGGGGCCGTTCGCCATCGAGCGCGGCCTCGTCGCGGCGGGGCAGGACACCACGTCCGTACGCATCGCGATGGCGAACACCGGCGGCGCCGTGGCCGCGACGGTGCGCACCCCCGGCGGCGAGGTCACCTACGACGGCGACGTCGAGATCGCCGGGGTGCCCGGCACGGCCGCGCCAGTCGTCCTCGACTTCCAGGGCACGGCCGGCTCGACGTGCGGCTCGCTGCTGCCCACAGGACAGGTCAGCGAGGTCATCGACGGCGTCAGCGTCACCTGCGTGGACAACGGCATGCCGGTCGTGGTGATGCCCGCGGCCCAACTGGGCGTCACCGGCGTGGAGAGCCCCGGGGAACTGGAGAACGACGCGTCGCTCCGCCGCCGCCTGGAGGTGCTGCGCCTGGAGGCGGGCCGCCGGATGGGGCTCGGCGACGTCAGCGACACCACGGTGCCCAAGCTGACCATGGTCTCCCCGCCGCGGGCCGGCGGCGCGTGCGGCACCAGGACCTTCATCCCGCACCGGTGCCACACCTCGATCGGCGTGCTGGGCGCGGCGAGCGTGGCGGCGGCGCTGCGGCTGCCGGGCAGCGCGGTCGACGGCATCGCCGAGCTCTCCGGCGGACCGCGGGTGCGGGTGGAACACCCGACGGGCCACCTCGACGTCGAGGTCGAGCTCGACGGGCACGACGTGACCAGGAACGGAGTGGTGCGCACCGCGCGCAAGCTCATCGACGGCATCGCCTACCCGCGGTGACCGCGGGCCGGGCCTTCTGGCCGCTGCTCGTGGTTCACGCGATCCTGGTGCAGGTCATCAGCTACGGGCTGCGGCCGTCGTTGTCGTACGCGGTCATCGAGCTCGGGTACGGGTCGGTGTGGCTGGCCGTGCTCGCGATGATGTTCGCGCTTCCCCCGCTGATCCTGGCGGTGGCCACCGGCCGGCTCGTCGACCGGGTGGGGGAGCGGCCGAGCATGGTGATCGGCGGGGCCGCGCTGACCGGCGCCTCGGCCGTCGCCCTCGTCGCCTCCGAGCACCTCGCGCTGCTGATCGCCGCCACCGCCCTGCT
Organism: Nonomuraea sp. B5E05; assembly: GCF_039880665.1. NCBI lineage: Bacteria > Bacillati > Actinomycetota > Actinomycetes > Streptosporangiales > Streptosporangiaceae > Nonomuraea > Nonomuraea sp. B5E05. Next base: position 87,314 of record NZ_JBDPMJ010000006.1, on the reverse strand, counting down.
CGGCATCGGCATCATCTTCTCGATGGTCGCCGAGCAGTCGGCGGTGACCGGCCAGGCGCGGCGGCGCGGCATGGACACCGTCTTCGGTGTCTACACGTTCATCACGTCCCTGGGGCAGGGCGTGGGCCCGCTGCTCCTGCTGATGCCGCCGGCGCCGGGCAGCCTCTCGCCGCCGCTGGAGCCGATCGCCGCCGCGTGCGGGCTGGCGAGCCTGGTGACCCTGGCGGCCTCGTTCGGGTTCGGCAGCCATCACCGCGCCGCGCCGAAGCCCGCTTCCGCAGGCCGCTGGCCGGCGCGGCGGCTGCTCGCCATCCCGGGCATGTACCGGGCGCTGCTGGTCAGCGGGCTGATCCTGGCGTCCATCGACGTGACGCTGGCGTACCTGCCCGCCCTCGCGCACAGCAAGGGCATCGCCCCCGGCTGGGTGACCGCGATGCTCGCCGCCCGCTCGCTCATGACGATGGCCTCGCGCATCAACCTGGGCTCCCTCGTGCGGATGCTCGGGCGCAGGAAGCTCACCGTGGCGGCCTGCGCGGTGTCGGCGCTCGCACTGTGCGGCCTGCCCCTTCCCGTGCCCGTCGGTGTCCTCATCGGCCTCACCGCCGTGTACGGCTTCGCCTCGGGTCTCGGCCAGCCGATGACGATGGTGTGGGTCACCCGGCTGACACCGTCCGGCACCCAGGGGACGGTGTTGTCCCTGCGGATCGCGGGCAACCGGCTGGCCCAGACCCTGATCCCGGCGGTGTCAGGGGCGGCCGCCGCGGTGAGCGGCGTCGCGGGCGTGCTGGTGCTGACCGGGGCGGCCCTGGGGGTCGCGGCGTGGTCGGCCACGGCGGTCCCCGACGACTGAGATTGGGAAGGCGATTCCATAACGTCCTCCCCAGTACGGTTCTGATGATCCCTGCGTAGGGACACAATTACCGCATGCCATCCTTCATGCCGCTGGTTCCCGGCGACCCGGAGCGTCTGGGAGGCCTCGACCTCCTCGGCAGGCTGGGTGAGGGCGGACAGGGCGTCGTCTACCTCGCCAGTACACCCATGGGTGCGCACGTGGCCATCAAATGGCTGCGCGGCGACCAGGCGGACGACGAGCAGAGCGTCCAGCGTTTCCTGCGCGAGGCGCAGGTCGCCCAGCAGGTGGCGCCCTTCTGCACCGCGGTCGTGCTCAGCACGGGTGTCGAGCACGGCCGGCCCTACATCGTCAGCCAGTACGTCGAAGGCCCCTCCCTGGAGCGGATCGTGCGGGACGAGGGCCCCCGCACCGGCGCCGCGCTGGACCGGCTGGCCATCGGCACCGCCGCCGCGCTGGTCGCCATCCACGAGGGCAAGGTCGTGCACCGCGACTTCAAGCCGGGCAACGTCATCATGGCCGGCGACGGGCCGCGCGTGATCGACTTCGGCATCGCGCGCACGCTGGATCCGGTGCAGATGACGAGCAGCACGCAGATCGGCACTCCCGCGTACATGAGCCCCGAGCAGATCCTGGGCCAGCCGGTGGGGCCGGCGACCGACATGTTCTCCTGGGGCGCCACGATGGTCTTCGCGTCCTGCGGGCGGGCGCCGTTCGGCCATGACGGGCCGCACGCGGTGACGAACCGGGTGCTCAAGGACCCGCCCGACCTCGGCGTGCTCGACGGGCCGCTGCGCGAGGTGGTCGAGCGCTGCCTGGCCAAGGATCCGGCGGAGCGCCCGACGGCCCAGCAGGTGATCATGCAGCTGCTGCGGAAACCGCCGGCCGGCGGCGACCCGCTCAGGGACGTGACCTGGGAACCGCCAGGGGAGGCCGGCCTGCCCGCGAGTCAGGAACGCACGCGCCGGCCGGTCGCCGGCGTGGCCGCCGCCGTCACCGCTCTCGTCCTGGTGTCGGGGGCGGCCGGGGTGGCCGTGGGCAAGGCCGTCTACGAGCCCGACCCGCTCACCACCCGGACCGGGGCCGTCACATCGGCGACGCCACAGGACACGAGCACGCCGGAACCCGTCGAGACGAAGCCGCCAGGCGGCCGGATCACCCTCTACGAGAGCCCGGCCGACCCGATCAGGCTGACGGCGTACGAGCTCAAGGACAAGAAGAGCGGCACCCACGTCGACTACGCCAGGGAGTCGCTGGAGGGCACGTTCGAGAAATATCCCACCAACGACAAGTCGCTGGTCTCCCCCAACGGCCGGTATCTCGCGGAGAGGCCCAAGCTCTACACCGACGACGACTACAGCTCGGTCCTCCTCACCAACAGGGATACGGGGTCCAGTTTCCGGGTCAAGACCGTGCGCAAGCCGATGAGCGGCTCCATCCAGGCCTGGTCGAAGGACGGCACGAAGATCCTGCTCAACGTCACCAGGAAGGCCGGTGACGACTGGCTCACCGTGGGCTTCGCCATCCTCACGGTGGACCAGTCCGACCTCGCCAGGAGCTCGGTCAGTGTGGTCGAGGTGGCCGACAAGGCGATCGAGGACCACGAGTTCGTCTGGGGCCCCGGCGAGCAGGGCGTGGTCATCGCCTACGGCGACGGCGACGGGTTACGCTTCTTCGACGCTTCCGGCAAGGTGACGCGCGACGTGCGGGACGTCGGCGAGCCGCCGTTCGACGAAGCGCAGATCTTCTCCCCCTCGGGCGCGACGTTCGTGACCGACTGCCCGAGCGGCCACGACGGCGACCACTGCCTCTGGGAGTCCGCCACCGGCAAGCAGGTCCGCGCGTTCTCCTCCGACTGCGACACGGTGATCGGCTGGTACGACGAGACGCATCTCTACTGCTGGGAGCGGGACAACGCGAGCCTGATCCAGCTGAGGGTGGTGGACTTCGGCGGCAAGCTCGTGGACAAGCTCATGGAGGTGCCCGAGGGAGCCGGCGTGATCGTGCACTACACGGTCAACCCGGCCAGGACCCGGGGACCCCTCCCGGAGGGCGGCGGCTAGCGTGATCCGGTGCATGGAGAGATGATCGACGGCATGGCGTGGACGATGCGCAGACCGCAGAGCAAGGTGGACATCCTGCCGAAGGAGCTCGGAAACTTCGCCGAAGGGCTTCCCCCGGCCCAGCCGGGCACGCTTTTCGTCCGGGGCAGCAACGGAGGGATGCGCGTCGCGCCGGATGCCGCGTTCGACGTGGTGTTCGGGCGTTGCGAGCCGGACGTCCACGTCTGCGTCGGCCCGAACGATCCGCACGTCAGCCGGCGGCACGGGTACATCACCCGCGAGGAGTCCGCCTGGATGTTGTACAACCTCGGCAGGCTGCCCATCCGCCTGCCGGGGGCGCGGCTGGTGCTCACCGGCCATCGGGCGAGGTTGCCGGTGGCGCACACGCCGCTGTTCATCGTCGCCCCCGAGCAGGAACACCTGCTCGAGGTGCGGATCGTGATGGGCAGGGCCGGCGCCGGCCAGGACAACAGCCCTGACGCCGACACCCAGGAGAAGCCCGGGTGGAAGCTGAGCACGGTCGAGCGCCTGGTGCTGGTCTGCCTCGCCCAGCGCTATCTGCGGGCTGAGCCCTGGCCACAGCCGCTGACCTGGACGCAGGCCGCCCACGAGCTCAACCGCATCCTCCCCGGTCATGGCTGGACGGCCAAGCGCGCCGCCCACACCGTCACCCAGACGCGCAAGCGGCTCAGCCACAAGGTGCCGGGGCTCATGGAGGAGGAGATCCCGCCGCCGCTGGGCAACGCGCTCAACCACAACCTGATCACGGAGCTGCTGGCCAGCTCCACGATCGGCCCGTCCGACCTCGTCCTGCTCGACGGGCCGGACACGACGGGAGCTCCGCCCGCGTAGCCGGTGATGATGCCCATGGTGAGGGCGGTGCGCTCCGGGATGTGCTCGACGATGGCGTGTTCGCCTCGGGAGTGGGAGCCCGCTCCCACGGGGCCGAGCCCGTCGAGCACGGGGCGGCCGAGCGCGGAGACGAAGTTGGCGTCGCTGGCGCCGCCGACCCCCGCCTCGCGCAGGTCGAGGCCCTGCTCGATGGCGGCTTTGCAGGCCCTGGCGAACAGGTCTTCCGAGGCCGGGTTGGGGGTCATCGGGGGCCGGTTCCAGCCGCCGGTCAGCGCGATGGACACGCGCGGGTCGGGCGAGCGCAGCGCGGCGAGCGCGGCGTCCACGCGGTCCATCTCGTCGGTACGGGAGACGCGTACGTCGATCCCGCACGTGGCGCGCCCGGCGGTGACGTTGGTGCCGGTGCCGCCGTTGACGACGCCGACGTTGACCGTGGTGCCGCGCTCGGGCGCGCCCAGTGCGGCGATGTCGAGGATCAGCGCGGCCAGCGCGTGCACGGCGCTGGCGCCGGCCGTGGGGTCGAGCCCGGCGTGCGCTTCGATGCCGGTGGCGCTCACCTGGAAGATGCCCACCCCCTTGCGGGAGGTCTTCACCGCCCCGTCGATCGCGCCCTCGAAGACCAGGGTGGCCAGCGCGCCCTCGCTGGCCCCCTCGATCCGCTCGCGGGAGGCCGGGCTGCCGATCTCCTCATCGCCGTTGAACAGCAGCCGGACCGAGGGGTGCGGGAGGCCGAGCTCGCGCAGCCCTCGCACCGCCCACACCGCCTGGACCAGGCCGGTCTTCATGTCGAAGACGCCGGGCGCGCTGATGACGCCGTCGCTGACCCGCCATGGCCAGCCGGCGAGGGTGCCGGCCGGCCAGACGGTGTCGTAGTGGCCGACCAGCAGGACGAAGCCGGGGGCCGTGCCGTGGTAGGTCAGCTCCAGCACGTCACCGTGGCGCCCGCCGTTGTGACGCTGGAGCAGGTCCGGCTTCCCGATGCGGTCGGCGGCCCAGTCGCCGATCTCGTCGAGAGCCCGGTCGAGCAGTGCCTTGTCGTCGCTCGGGCTCTCCAGCTCGACGAGCCTGCGCAGGTCGGCGAGCATGGCGGGAAGGGCCTGGTGGGTCCACATGGGAGCCGGTGTCACTGAAGGATCCTTAATCTAGAGGGAGTTACCGGACGGGGACGCCCGGTCCGAGGGGGATGCCGAGGGCCCACCACGCCAGGAACAGCAGCGTCCAGGTGACGAGCATGACCAGGCACAGGGGCAGCACGAGGGCCATCAGGGTGCCGATGCCGGACGACTTGCGGTAGCGCTGGACGAACCCGAGCACCAGCACGAAGTAGGGGCTCATCGGCGACAGCGCGTTGGTGCAGGAGTCGGCGATGCGGTAGAGCGCCTGGGTGGTCTCCGCGGGGATGTCGAGGAGCATCAGCATCGGCACGAACACCGGGCCGACCAGCGCCCACTGGGCGGAGCCGCTGGTGATCAGCAGGTTGATGATCGTGACGATGAGCAGGATGCCGATGAACACCACGGGGCCGGTGATTCCGGCCGCCTTGAGCAGGTCGGCGCCCTTGATCGCGATGATCGTGCCGATGTTGGTCCACTTGAAGTAGGCCAGGAACTGCGAGATGGCGAAGAACAGCACGATGACCGGGGCCATCTCCCGCATGCCGTGCGCCATGAAGTCGGGCACGTCGCTGCTCTTCTTGATGGTGCCGACGATGCGCCCGTAGACGATGCCGACGACGCAGAAGGCGATGCCGATCAGCAGGGCGATCGCACCCAGCAGCGGGCCGAAGTCGAGGTCGCCGTTCTCGTCGCGCAGCGGCGAGCCGGACGGGACGATGGCCAGCGCGACCAGCGCGATGATCACCAGCAGCGAGATGCCGGACCAGCGCAGGCCGCGCCGCTCCACGTCGGACAGCTGGAGGTCGCCCAGGTCGCCGACGTCGGCGTCGTCGTCGATCGGCATGCTCTTCGCCCGCTTCGTGAGCAGGGTCTCCGTCACCAGCGTGATGATGGCGGCGAGCACGAACGACGAGGCGAGTGAGAAGAAGTAGTTGGCGAGCGGCGTGACGTTGACGCTCTGGTCGATGGTGTGCGCGGCCTCGGTGGTGATGCCGCCCAGGATGACGTCGGTCGGGGTGACGACAGGGCTGGCGTCGAAGCCGGCCGCGACCGAGACGTACGCCACGATCACGCCGATGATCGGGTTGCGGCCCACCGCGTAGAAGGCCAGGCCGCCCAGCGGGATCAGCACGATGTACGCCGAGTCGGCGGCCGCGTGGGAGATCATGCCGGTGAAGGCGAGGGCGAAGGTCACCCACCGCGCGGGCACGCGGGAGATGCCTCGCCTGAGCACCGCCGCCAGCAGCCCCGACTTGTCGGCCACGGCGACGCCGAGCATGACGGCGAGCACCGTGCCCAGCGCGGGGAAGGTGGCGAAGTTGTCGATGGCGTCGCCGAGCATCACCGCGACGCCCTCGGTCGACAGCAGGTTCTGGGCGACGACGGTCTTGTTGTCGGCGGGGTTGACCGCCGAGACGTTCAAGGTCGCCAGCAACCAGCTGAGCGCCATGAGGAAGGCACTCAGGAAGACGAAGAGCCAGAACGGATGGGGGAGCTTGTTTCCGGCGCGCTCAATTCCATTCAGAACGCGCAGGGTCGCGCTCATCATGCGCGACTCTTTTTCCACGGTCAGGGGGGTGGACATGAAGTCAGATATTAACCGCACACGTAACGGATGCGCAAGCGGTAAGCGTCCGTACCGAAGCGTTTTCCTGACTCTATCAGAGACAATTGGTCGCAGTGAACGTCAACGTCATCGTGCCATGTCACAGAGCTTTGTAACGTTCCAAAAAATGGAGTGAACAGTTATTCTGTAAAGGCGGTTCATCTTTCAACCGATCAGCCACCTACTCAGATAGAAAGCGGCAATACCAATCGACGTGGAGAGCAGAAATCTTTTCGAGACCATGCCCGCCACGAAGGTGACCGCGCCGCCGATCAGATAGGGATTGGCCAGCGTCAGCTCGATGCCCTTTCCTGACGGCGTCAGAACGGCCGGGAACACCAGCGCGGCCAGCACCGCCGGCGGCGTGTACTTCAGCAGGGTCTCCACCACCGCGGGCAGCTCCCGGCCGGCCAGGATCGCCAGCGGCAGATAGCGGGGCAGGAAGCTGCACAACCCCATGCCGATGATCAGCAGCAGCATGCTCATGCCACGTTCTCCTTCTGCTCGCTCTCCTTCGGCCGGCTCTTCCGCGTCGCCAGCTCGCACCCCGCGCCGACCCCGGCGCCGACGATCGCGGCCAGCACCACCCCGAGGTTGTACGGCAGGCCCTGCGCCAGCATCACCGTCACTCCGGCCGAGCCGATGGCCGCCGAGACCCGCCAGTTCGTCAGCCCGATCGCGAGCATGGCGATGAACATGGCGGTCACCGGGAAGTCGAGGCCGAGCTTCTCCACGTCGGGCACGGCCGACCCGAGCGACATGCCGATCACCGTGCACGTCATCCAGGTGACGTACAGCAGCGCCGACGCCCCGAGGAAGAACAGGTGCTTGTGGTGGGTGAGCCTCCCGTTGCGCAGGCGGTCGATCGCCACGAAGAACACCTCGTCGATCAGCCCGAAACCGAGCACGACCCGCCAGCGCTGCGGGACCTCCTTGACGTACGGGATGAGGATGGTGCTGTACAACAACATCCGCAGGCCCAGGATGAGCGTGGTCAGGATGATCGCCGGCCAGCTCGCGCCGTCGGCGATCAGGGCGAACCCGACGAACTGCGCGGTGCCGGAGTTCACCGCCATGGCCAGCCCCAGGGTGGCGAACTCCGACAGCCCGCTCGACAACCCCAGCACGCCTCCCGCGATCCCCATCGGGATGGCGGAGGCGAGGAAGGGCATCGTGCTCCTGGCCCCGGCCAGGAACACCTGGCCCGGGGTGGGCGGCGCCTCGGGTGGGTCGGTGGCTGACATGCTCAGCGCTCTTCCTTCCATAGCGTGCGCACGAGGGCGGCCACGGCGTCGGGGGCGGTGCGGCAGAAGTAGTGGCCGGCCGGGCCGATCTCGGCCAGCCGGGTCGTGCTCGCGAAGCGCGACCACTCCGCGTGGCGCCGGGCGTACCCGGGGGTGAGCGGGTCGTCGGCGGCGTACACGGCGGTCAGGGGCACGCCGAGCGGGGGCGCGCCCTCCTGTTCGAGCAGGTACGTGTTGGCGGCGCTGGAGTCGTGCCGGAACACGCCCGCCACGAAAGCGGCCTGGCCGGGGTCGAGCGCGTCGAGCCCGGTGAGCCCCGTGACGCCGGCCAGCCAGGCCACGACCTCGTCGTCGCCCATCGCCTCCGCCTGCCGGATGGACTCGCGGGTGGTGCCGGCGTCGTGCAGCAGCTTGCCGGCCACGACGACGTGCCGCGGCGGGGCGCCGGCCGCCTCCATCAGGCGGGCCGTCTCGACCGCGATCGCCGAGCCGACGCAGTGGCCCCACAACAGCACGGGAGCCCCGACGGCGGCGCGGATCTCGTCCGCCACCAGCCGGGCCGCCTCCCGTACGGACACGAACGGCTCGCCGGGCCGTCCCGCGTCGTGGCCCGGCAGGTCGACGCCGTAGACGGCGATGCGGCCGTCCTTCTCCGCGAGCGCGGCGGCCAGCGGCTCGAAGTTGGCGGCGTCGCCACCGGCGTACGGGAAGCAGACCAGCGCGCACGCGGCCCGGTCCGGGTCGTCCGTCAGGGGCCTGAGCAGGCGCCGGGGGCGGGGCTCCGCGTCGAGCCCGGCCTCAGCGTCGAGGTTGGCCTCGGCCACCGCGCACAGCGGCCCGAGCGTGGAGTTGCGCATCAGGTCGGTGAGCGTCACCAGGCCGCCCATCTCCATGACCACCCGCATCGCCGACAGCGAGCCGCCGCCGAGCTCGAAGAAGTTGCTGTCGAGCGTGATGGACTCCGCCGGCACGTCGAGCACCGCGGCCCAGGCCTTCGCGATGCGCTGCTGCACGGCGCCTTCGGGACGGACGCCCGGGCGCGCGCCGCTGCGGCCGGCGGAACGGCGGAAGGGCCTGCGCTCCGGCTCGGGCATGAGCTCCACGCGGCCGTTCAGGCGGCGGCCGTACAGCCCGGTGTCCACCGTGACGCTCTCGTCGCCGGCCGCGACGAGCACGGCCCTGCCCGGGGTGGCGAACGGCACGCGCATGCCGTGCGCGTCGGCGAACCGCAGGCGGGCCGGGCGGGGGAGGAGCCCCGCCACCTCCGAAGGCAGGTCCTCCGACTCCTCGGCCGCGGCCAGGGCCGCGCTCTCCTCGCCGGGCAGCAGGTCGGCGAGATGATGCGGAGCGTCGGGATCGGCCGTCATCGCCTCGAACGCCGCCCGGTAGTACGCGCCCATCCTGGCCACCTGCCACGGCTCGAAGAGGTGGGCGTGGTAGTGCAGGCTCAGGCGTACCTCGTCGGTGACGAAGTGCCGGGAGAACTCGGCGCGCAGCACGAACTCGGTCTCCGAGTTGGCCCGCACGTCGAGCAGCGCGAACCCGTCGCGCTCCGCCAGCTGTCTGAGCAGGTAGAAGTGGGTGAAGTTGAACGCCGTCTCGAACAGCGGGTCCTGGGTCTCCAGGTCGTGCTTCATCTGCGCCATCGGATAGCGCCGGGCCGGCAGCAGCTCCACCTCCGACCGGTAGACCTGGCGGACCAGGTCGGACCAGGAGCCGGTCTCCATGCGGGCGCGGAACGGCACGGTGTTGAGGAACAGCCCGATGGCCTCGGTGGCGCCCTCCGTCTCCGGGCGGCCGCTGTGCTCGTACCCCGTGATGACGTCGCGCTCGCCGCTGATCAGCGAGAGCACCTTCACGTGCGCGGCCAGCGCGACGTTCTTGACCGGCACCGACAGCTTCCCGGCCAGCTCCACGATCCGGTCCGACAACCCGGACGGCAGTTCCACCTCGTGGAACACCACGGGGAAGACGTCGGGCGCGGCCGAGTCCCTGGTCCTCGGCAGCTCGGTGAAGGCGCCGCCGGCCAGCACCTCCGCCCAGTGCGCGCGGTGCTCCGGGTCCGCGAGCGAGCGCCGCTCCAGCGCCACGTAGTCGCGCACGTGGTTGCCGGCCGGGGCGTCGGGCAGGGGCCGGCCCTCCACGAGCCGGTGGTACACGTCGAACAGCGTGGTGTGCACCAGCGTGATGCTCCAGCCGTCGAGCGCCGAGTTGTGCTGGCTGAGCGTGTACCTGAACAGGTCGTCGGCCAGCACGTGCACGTGCAGCCGCACCAGGCCGGGCTCGGCCCACACGAAGCGGTGCGCCTTCTCCCGCTCCACCCAGTCCCGGTACCACGCGTCCTGCTCCCGCTCGGTCATGCCGCGCAGGTCGGCGATCGACAGCGGGCTAGGCGCGTCCTCGTGCACGAGCTGCAGGTACTCGGTGTAGCCGGTGAGCTGGTAGCTGGTACGGAAGATCGGATGGCGGGCGGTGAGGATCCGCACCGCCTGCTCGAACCGCTCGGCGTCGAACGTGCTCTGGATCGTGTAGCTGATGATGTCGTGATATTCGACGGTGCCGTGCGACAGCTCGCTCTGGAAGACGAGCCCGGCCTGGAGCTGCGTCATCGGGTACGCGTCCACGACCCCGCCCGGGATCTTGGCCCGGTCCTCCGGCTTGAGCAGCTCGAACGGCTGCGGCACCCGGCCGTCGTCGCCTGTGCCGTCCTCGCCGGCGACTTCGGCGAGGCGGGCCACCGTCGGGTTCTCGAAGAGCTGCCGGAACGTGAAGTCAAGGCCGAGGGCGCGGGCCCTGGCCAGCACGGTGACGAAACGGATCGAGTCGCCGCCGAGCGCGAAGAAGTTGTCGTGCACGCCGACCCGCTCGACGCCCAGCACCTCCGCCCAGACGCGGGCCAGACCGGCCTCCCGCGGCGTGCGCGGCGCCTCGTACGCGGTGCCCTCGGCGGGCTCGGGCAGCGCGCGGCGGTCCAGCTTGCCGTTCGGCGTGAGCGGCCAGCGCTCCAGCGTCACCAGCCGGGCGGGCACCATGTACGCGGGCAGCGCCCGCCGCAGGTGCTCCTTGAGCTCGTCCTCCGGGATCGGCTCGGCCGACACCACGTAACCGCGCAGGCCGTCGGGCTCGCGCGCCACGACGAGGGCGTCCCGCACCGACGGGTGCCGCCGCAGCCGCTCCTCGATCTCGCCCGGCTCGACGCGGTGCCCGCGCACCTTGAGCTGGTGGTCCATCCGGCCCAGGAACTCGATGGAGCCGTCGGACAGCCGCACCGCGCGGTCCCCCGTACGGTAGACGCGCTCCTCGCCCGCGTGCGGCGCGGCGGTGAACCGCTCGGCGGTCAGCTCGGGCCTGCCCAGATAACCCCGGGCCAGCTGCACCCCGGCGACGCACAGCTCGCCCGGCACGCCGACCGGCTGCGGGCGCAGCCCGGCGTCGAGCACGTGGACGCGGGTGTTGGCGACCGGCCAGCCGATCGGCACCCGGGTCTCGTCGCCCCGGCACGCGTAGTGGGTGACGTCCACGGTGGCCTCGGTGGGGCCGTACAGGTTCACCAGCCGGGCCGACGGGATCACCTCGCGGAAGCGCCGCACGTGGTGCGGCGCCAGCGCCTCGCCGCTGGCGAACACCTGGCGCAGCGGGTCGGGGCCCTCCTGCGCACCGGACACGAAGTCGAGGAACGCGCCGAGCATCGGCGGCACGAAGTGCATCGTGGTGACGCGGTGCCGCCGGACGGCCGCGACCAGCGCCTCGGGGTCGCGTTCCGCGCCGGGCGCCGGCAGGCACACGGCGGCGCCCGCGAGCACGCCCCAGAACAGCTCCCACACCGAGACGTCGAACGACGTGGGCGTCTTCTGCATGATCACGTCGGCGGCGTCGATCGGGTACGCCCGCTGCATCCAGGCGATCCGGTTGACGGCCGCGCGGTGCTCGATCTGCACGCCCTTCGGCTCGCCGGTCGACCCCGACGTGTAGATGACGTACGCCAGATCGCCGGCGTCCCCGAGCACGGGCGGCGGGCTCGTGTCCGGCGCGTACGCGGCCTCGTCCGTGATGTCCAGGGTCACCGCGCCCGCGCCCGCCACTGTCCCGGCGAGGTGGGGCTGGGTCAGCACCAGGCGCGCGCCGCTGTCCCGCAGCAGGTACGCGATGCGTTCCGGCGGGTTGCCCGGGTCGATCGGGAGGTAGGCGCCGCCCGCCCGCACCACGGCATGGATGGCCGTGAACATCTCCGGCGACCGGTCGGCCAGCACCGCCACCAGGTCGTCCCGGCCCACGCCGCGGGCGCGCAGCGTGTGCGCCAGGCGGTTGACCCGGGAGCCCAGCTCGGCGTAGGTGAGGCGGAAACCGTCCCCCACCAGGGCGACGGCGTCAGGGGTCGCCGCCACCCGCCGGTCGAACAACTCGTCCAGCCGGGCCGGGCCGTCGAAGGACGTCTGCGTGGCGTTCGCCCCGGCGCTCAGCGCGCGGTCGGCGACGGAACGCAGGTCCAGGGCGCTCAGCTCGGCGTCCGGGTGGGCGCTGGCCTGGTCGAGCAGGAGCATGCAGTGGGTGAGCAGGCGCCGCGCGGTGCTGGGGGCGTGGGTGGCGGGCCGGTACCGCAACCGCAGCGTCAGACCGTCGTCCCGGCGGGCGAAGGAGAAGACCACAGGAAACCCGGAGAACCCCCCGCCACCCGCCGGTCCGTCCGCGGGGTCGTTGGCGGGGCCGTCCGCCGTTCCCTCCGCGAGGCTGTTCGCGGGGCCGTCCGCGGGGCCGTTCATGGGGGCGTTCGCGGGATCGCCTGTCGCGGTTGTCGTGTCGTTCGTCGAGTCGTGCACCGCGTCGACGAGCACCGCGGCGAAGGGGTCGTCGCCGTCGTGCGGCGCGGCGCCGGACGAGCGGGCGAGCAGCTCGATCGGGTAGTCCTGGTGCTCGGCCGCCGCCCGCAACCGGCTCGCCACCTCGCCGAGCAGGCTGCGCAGCGTACGGTCGCGCCCGATCGGCAGGCGCAGCGGCAGCGTGGCGGCCAGCGGCGGGGGCCCGCCCGCGACCGGGAGGGCGGGCACGGACAGGACGACCTCGTCCTCACCCGTGTGCCGCTGGAGCAGCGCGCCGGCCGCGGCGACCAGCAGGGCTTGCAGGGCGGCGTCCCGGCCCCTGGCCAGCTTGAGCAGCCGGCCCGCCAGGGACGGGTCGAGCTCGCGGGCGGCGACGGCGACACCGGCCGAGCCCCGACCGACGGAGGCGCCGGCGTCACGTGCACCCCGGCCGCCGGAGAACCCGGCGTCGGCTGAGCCGCGGTCGGAGGGGAAGCCCGCGCGTTCGGGCAGGGCCGCCAGCTCCGCACGCCAGAACGCGCCCTCGCGGGGACGTTGCGCGGCGGCGACCTTGAGCCTGCCCAGGCTCTCGATGGATTGCATGTGCTCCCTCACCCAGATCAGAAGTCGAAGTCGAACGCGAGCTCGGACAGGTCATGGGGGGTCACGGCGACGCGCCGGAGCTCGCCGAGCGGCGTGCCCGGGTCGGCGAGCGCGGCGTCGAGCAGCGCCAGCAGCTCGTCGCGGAACAGTTCCACGGTCGGTCGCAGGAACAGCGTGGTGGCGTACGCCCAGCGGGCGGCGTAGTCGTCGGGCTCGACCTCGATCTGCAGGTCGAGGTCGAAGATCGTGCGCCCGGTGACGTCGGGCCGCCAGCGCGGGCGGCCGCCCAGGAAGTCCACCCTCTGCAGCCCGGTGTCCTGCACCGCGAAGAACGTGTCGAAAAGGGGGTGCCTGCCGTGGCCGGACGGACGCGCGTACCGGGCGGTGTCGAGGGTGTGGTCCTGGTGGTCGACGGCGGCCACGGCGTGCGCGGCCACGGTCCGCAGGTGCTGGAGGAACGGCAGCTCGGCCGAGAGGCGCGCCCGCAGGCAGAGCGTGTTGACGAACATGCCCTGCACCCGGTCCACGCCCGGCAGGTGCCGCCCCGACGCCGCCGTACCGACCGTCACATCCGCGATGCCGCTCACCCGCCCGAGGAAGGCCGTGTACGCGGCCAGCAGCACGTGGAAGGGCGTCACGGATTCGGCGCGGGCCAGCTCCCTGACCGCCAGGGCCCGCTGCGGGCCGAACCGGAACGCGAGATGGCCACCCTCCGTCGTGCGCACCGAAGCCCCAGCCACGTCGGTGGGCAGGTCGAACGGCGGGACCGGCCGGTCGAACGTCTCCTCCCAGAAGGGCCGCTGGCTCTCCGACAGCGCCCGCCGCTCCGGCCCGGCCGCCCACTGGGCGTAGTCCCGGTAGCGCAGCTCGGGCGCGGCCGGCCGCTCGCCCCTGACCAGCGCCGCCCATTCGCCCATGAGCAGGGTCATGGCGTGGCCGTCGGTGAGCAGGTGGTGGACGTCGAGCACCAGCCGGGCGCCGTCGGCGTGCCGGACCAGCGCCGCCCGCCACAAAGGTGCCCTGGCCAGGTCGAACGGGCGGACCCAGCGCGCCGCCCACGCGTCGGGGTCCTCGCCCGGCGCCAGGTCCACCACGTCGATCGTGACGTCCAGCGGTTCGCGGACCCGCTGGTACGGGTGGCCGTCGCCGTCGACGGCGAACTCGGTGCGCAGGATCTCGTGTCGCTCCACGAGCGTGGCGAGCGCGGCCGTCAGGCGCTCGTGATCCACCGGGCCTGGCAGGTCCACGAAGATCGGCAGGTTGTACTGGGTGTCGGCGGGGTCCTTGACCTGTTCGACGTAGACGCCGTGCTGCTGGGGCGACAGCGGGGTCCGCTCGGCGGCCAGGCCGGGACGCGGCCCGGTGACCTGCGTACGGTCCGCCGCCCGTACGGTCTCGGCCAGCTCGGCGACCGTGCGGGCGGACAACACGGCCGACACCGGGCAGGACACCCCGAAGCGGCGGCGTACGAGCGCGGACACGCGGGTCGCGGTCAGCGAGCTGCCGCCGAGCCGGTCGAGCGGGTCGTCGGCGCCGATCCCGCGCACGCCGAGCACGTCCTCCCAGAGCCCGGCCAGGATGTGCTCCACCTCGTCCCGGGCCGCCCTGCCGCCGCTCGCGACCTCGGGGGCGGGCAGCCCGGCCAGATCGACCTTGCCGTTGGGGGTCAGCGGCAGCTCGGGCAGCACCACCAAGTGCGCGGGCACCATGGGGGCGGGCAGCCGCCGCTCGATCTCCGCCCGCACGTGCTCCGCCTCGACGCGGCCCTCGACGTACGCGCACAGGTGCGGCTCGGGCCTGCGGCGCAGCACCACCACCGCGCCGCTCACCCCCGCCACGCCCAGCAGGGCCGTCTCGACCTCGCCCGGCTCGACGCGGAAACCGCGCACCTTGACCTGGCGGTCCTCCCGGCCGAGGAAGTCGATCGAGCCGTCGGGCCGCCGGCGGGCCCGGTCGCCCGTCCGGTAGAGCAGCCGCCTTGCATGACGGACGAAGGCCCGCTCGGTGAGTTCGGGCCGCTCGTGGTAGCCGGTCGCCATGCCGTCGCCGCTCACGTACAGGTCTCCCGGGACGCCGACGGGCAGCGGGAGGCGGTCGTGGTTGAGCACGTACGCGGCGGTGTTGGGGACGGGACGGCCGATGGGCACCCGCGCGCCGAGCGGCCCGGCGACGGTGTGGACGGTGGAGATGACCGCGTTCTCCGTCGGCCCGTACGCGTTCACCAGCCGCAGGCCGGGGTTGGCGCGCAGCACGGCCCGCGCGTGCTCGGGGGAGAGCACGTCGCCTCCGACGAGCAGGTCCCGCAGCGGCCGGAACACCGCCGGATCCTCGTCGGCCAGCCTGGCGAACAGCGCGGACGTGAACAGCGCCGTGGTGAGGCCGGCATCGGCCAGCGACCGCCGCAGCTCCTCGGCGTCGAGGAACGTCTCCCTGTCGAGGAGGTGCAGCGTGCCGCCGTTGAGCAGCGCACCCCAGATCTCCCAGACCGAGGCGTCGAACCCGGTCGCGCCCACCTGCGCCATCCTGGTGGTGGCGTCCAGGCGCACGTATCCGACGCCGCGCACCAGCCGCACGACGCCGCGGTGGGGGATCATGACGCCCTTGGGCCGTCCCGTGGTGCCCGAGGTGTACATCAGGTACGCGGGCGCGCACGCATCGCCCACCACCGGCCCGTCCGGCTCCGGCTCGGCCGTCCAGTCGTGGTCGCCGAGGTCGACGACCCGTGACCCGGCGGGCGTCGCGGGAGGCCGTCCCGAGGTGATCAGCAATCTCGCGCCGCTGTCCTCCAGCGTGAACGCGACGCGGTCCTGGACGGTCGTGGAGTCGATGGGCAGGTAACAACCGCCCGCCTTCAGCACGGCCAGCGCCGCGACGACCAGCTCGGGGGTGCGCGGCAACAGCAGCGCGACCGGCTCGCCTGGGCGCAGCCCCGCCCGGAGCAGCGAGCCCGCCAGCGACGAGCTGCGGCGGTGCAGCTCGGCATAGGTGAGGGTGGTGCTCCCGTGCACCACGGCCGGATGGGCGGGGGCCCGCTCGGCCTGCTCGGCGAACAGCTGCTCGATCCGTGCTTCCCGCTGGTAGCCGGTGGCGGTGTCGTTCCAGCGCTCGAGGCTTGCGTGTTCGGCGGGGGACAGCGGGTCGAGGTCGCGGATCGTGCGCTCCGCCGGCATGGCCAGCACGGCGGCCAGGTGGGTCGCGTGGCGGGCGACCATGTCCGCGCTCCGGGCAGCGTCGTCGGCGGGGCCGTACCGCAGCCATGCCCCGTCACCGTCCAGCCCGAGCACGAGCGCGCCCGGCACCCGCTCGTCACCGCGTACCAGTACGGGCAGCGGCCCGGTATCCGGCGTGTGCGGTTCGGCGGCGGGGAGCGCGCGCGTCACCGACGCCGCCAGGCCGGCGAGCGTACCGGCGGGGTCGATCGTGAAACGGACCACGTCGTCCGTCCCGTCGCCGACGACGCGGAAGGCCACGTCGTGCCGGCCCGTGTGGTGGTGGAGAAGCGCACCCCAGGCCGCCAGCACCTCCGGCACCCCGGCACCGGGCGGGCACGCGAGCGCCGTGTCCGTGGGTTCCGGGCTCGGGGGTTCGGCGTCGGCGGGTGGTGCGCCGGTGAGCCAGTCCAGCAGTCCCGCGTCCTCACTCATGGCCGAGCACCCGCGCGAGACCGCGTACCGTCGGATGGAGATACAGCTCGCGCAGCGGCAGCGCGGGCAGGCCCCGTTCCCGCATGGCCGCCCCCAGCCGGATCGCCAGAAGCGAGTTGCCGCCGAGCTCGAAGAAGTTGTCGTCGGGCCCCACCGGCGTGTCGAGCACCGACTCCCAGACCGCGGCGAGCGTCCGGGTGAAATCCTCCGCGGGGGCGGGCGGGGGAGGCGGGGTCGAGGTGGGTTCCGGCAGGGCGCGGACGTCCAGCTTGCCGTTCGGGGTGAGCGGGAGCGCGGGCAGCGCCGTGATGGTGGCGGGCATCATGTGCTCGGGCAGCACCTTGGCCGCCCGCCGCCGCACCGCGGCCGGATCGGCGTCCGCGGGCGTCACGTACGCGTCCAGCCGCGCAAGGGCGTGATCGGCCACCTGCCCGGACGCCCGCGCCCCGCGCGGTTCGCCCGGCCGGACCGTTCGGGGCGGGTCGCTCGGGCAGCCGTCACGCAGGACCACGGCGGCCGAGGCCACCGAGGGGTCGTCGAGCAGGACGCTGCGGATCTCGTCCAGCTCGATGCGGAAGCCACGTACCTTGACCTGGGTGTCCAGCCGGCCCAGGTGCTCGAGCCGACCGTCGGGCCGCAGGCGGCCGCGGTCGCCGCTGCGGTACATGCGGCCGCCGGCGAACGGGTCGGGGACGAAGCGCTCAGCGGTCAGTTCGGGGCGGCCCAGGTATTCGGTGGCGACTCCCGCCCCGCCGACATGGATCTCGCCGGGCGCGCCGGTGGGGACGGGCCGGCCCCGCTCGTCCAGGACGTACACGTGCCAGCCGGGCAGCGGGTGTCCGACCGACCTGGACCCGGCGATGGCGTCGCCACGGGCCAGGGTCTGCGCGGTCACGTGGACCGTGGTCTCGGTGATGCCGTACATGTTGACCAGGCGGCAGTCCGGATACCGGTCGAACCAGCCCAGCAACGGGCGCGCGTCGAGCGGTTCGCCGCCGAAGACCGTCAGCCGGACGGCGAGCCGCTCGTCCCGGAGCCGGTCGGCCTCCATGAGCTGGGCGAAGGCGGACGGGGTCTGGCTGAGTACGGTGACCCGCTCGCGCACCAGCAGCTCGTGGAACTCGTCAGGCGACCTGGAGACCCAGTACGGGACCAGGACCAGCCGGCCCCCGGTGAGCAGCGCGCCCCAGATCTCCCAGACGGAGAAGTCGAAGGCGCTGGAGTGGAAGTTCGACCAGGTGTCGCCAGGACCGAGCCCGAAGTCGTCCTCGGTGGCCGTCAGGAGGGCGACGACGTTCCTGTGCGGCACCACGACGCCCTTGGGGCGGCCGGTCGAACCGGAGGTGTAGATGACGTACGCGGCGTCGTCCGGGCCGCCCCGCTCCGGCGCGCCCCCGCCGTCGAGAGAGCCGCCGTCAAGGGCGCTGTCGTCGCCGGCCGCGAGCCGTTCGGGGGAGACGACGGTCAGGTGCTTGGCGGGAGGGAGGTCGCGATGGGTAACGATCACGCGCAGCGCGGCGTCGCCGGCCGTGTACGCCAGCCGGTCCGCCG
This sequence comes from Nonomuraea sp. B5E05, assembly GCF_039880665.1. Taxonomy (NCBI): domain Bacteria; kingdom Bacillati; phylum Actinomycetota; class Actinomycetes; order Streptosporangiales; family Streptosporangiaceae; genus Nonomuraea; species Nonomuraea sp. B5E05. The sequence continues at coordinate 68,990 of NZ_JBDPMJ010000006.1, read as the reverse complement.
GGTAGGCCGGGTCCATCGGCACATAGACGGCTCCGGCCTTCAGCACGGCGAGCATGGTGATCACCAGGTCGGGGGTGCGCTCCAGGCAGAGGCCCACCCGGTCGCCCGGCCGTACGCCCATGCCGTGCAGGGAGGCGGCGCAGCGGCCGGCGCGCTCGTCCAGTTCGGCGTAGGTGAGCGTGCGGTCCTCGCCGGTGAGCGCGACGGCTCGCGGCCGTTCCGCGACCCGGGCGGCGAAGATCTCCTCGATCCGCTCCGGCCGCCGTTCCAAGGGCCTGGCCGGGCGGCCGAGGCCGATCACGTGGCGGCGCTCGGGCTCGTCCAGCAGGTCGACGTCGGCGGGGGCCAGGTCGTCGTCGCCGGCCAGCACCTCGTGGACGCGGGCGACGTGGCGGGCGAACCGCCGTGCGGACTCCTCGTCCACGTCCTCCAGCCGGTGGCGTACGTCGAGCCGGGGGGAGCCGTCAGGGTCCCGGCCGGGTACGAGGGTGAGCGGGAAGGGAGCGGTCTGGCAGGGGACGACGTCCTCGTCGGGCGTCTGGCGGGGCGTGTCCTCGCCGTAGGGAGTGGCCAGGAGCCCGGCCAGGACCCGGCCGCCCGTCTCCGCGCACAGCGCCTCGTACCGGCGGGAGTCGCACCATCCGCCGTCGCCGTCGAGGATCCGGGCGCTCCGGGCCACCAGCTCGCCCGTCGTGGCGGCGCCGGACAGGTCCACCGCCAGCAGCGTCCCGGCGTCGTACGCCCCCAGCGCTCCCTCCGGCCGCGAGGGCAGCCCGGCCAGCGCGCCGATCACGGGGCAGCGCCGGCCCTCGTACCGTCCCAGGACCAGCGCGGCCGCCACCGCGATCCGGGCGGCCAGGTGCGCCGACTCGCGGACCGGTACGCTCACCACCCCGGTACGGTTCCCCGCCGTGGCGTCCCCGGCCGCCCATTCGACGGTGGCTCCCGAGTAGTCGGCCTCCTGCCACCGTTTGACCAGCTCGGCGTCGGGGGCGGGCATGCGCGTATGACCGGCGTGGAAGCGCTCGCAGGGAACCCGCTCGGTGAGCACCTCGGCCACCATCCGCAGCGACGTCGCGTCCAACCACGCCCGGTGCGCGACGAGGACCAGGTCGGCGGGCCCGTCAGCGTACTCGAGCAGCACGGCCCGCAGCCCGTTTCCTTCCGCGCGCACCGGCCTGGACAGTTCGGCGTCGAGCCTCCTCCCGGCCTCCGCCGAGCCGGCGGCGGCGGAAACCCGTTCCGCCCACAGGCGGGCGGGCCCGCCCCACCAGAGGCGGGCGGCCCGGTCGAGGATCCGCGCCATCCGGGCGGCGTCGGCGCCTGCGGGCAGCCGGGTCCGCCGGGCATGGCAGTGCCCGGACGGCGGGCCGGCCGCGGGGATCAGCGGCCAGGCGTCAACGGTGCGGTACACAGAGTGATCTCCAGTGGGTTCGGGAGGCCGGCACGGCTGGGTCGGCGGGGCGTCAGCGCGTGGTGAAGCCTCCGTCGACGGTGAGCACGCTGCCGGTGACCTGGCGGGACTCGTCGGAGGCCAGCCACACGGCGGCGGAGGCCACGGCGTCGGGCTCGATGAGCGCGTTGGTCGGCTGGGCCTGCAGGAACGTCTCCTCGTGCGTGCCGACGGGCACGTCGAGCGAGCGGGCGATCTCCGCCAGCATCCGGCCCTCGACCTGCGGGTCGTCCCTGACAGAGCCGGGGCACACGGCGTTGACCCTGACCTGGCGCGGGGCGTAGTCGAGCGCCGCCGCCTTCGTCAGGCCGATGAGACCGTGTTTGGCCGCGACATAGCCGGCGAAATGCCGGTAGCCCACCAGCCCGGCGGTGGACGCGACGTTGACGATGCTGCCCGAGCCGCGTTCGGACATGAGCTTGCCGACCGCGCGGATGGCCCGCCAGGCGCCCGAGAGGTCGACGTCGAGCATCAGCTGCCACTCGTGCTCGTCGATCTCGTGCGTCACCTTGCCGGACGGGGCGGCGATGCCCGCGTTGTTGACGAGCACGTCGACGCCTCCGAACCGGTCGACCGCCATGCTCACCGCGTCCTCGACCTCGCTCAGGTCGCGTACGTCGGCCTCCTTGACCAGCACGGCGACGCCCGCCTGGCGGCAGAGCTCCTCGGTGTGCCGGAGCTGGCTGGAGGAGCCCAGCGGGTAGGGGACGCCGGGAAGGTCGCGCGCGATGTCGATCAGCACGAGGTCGGCTCCCTCGCGGGCGAACGCCTGGGCGGTGGCGCGTCCGAGACCGCGGGCCGCGCCGGTGATGACGGCCGTCTTCCCGGCCAGGCGCAGTGTCACGTCCCGTCCCTGGAGAGCTCGTCGGTGATCAGCCGGAGCAGGGGGGCGGGGTCGTCGGCCAGGTACATGTGGCCGCCGTCGAGCTCGGCGGTGCTGAACTCCGTGCTGGTGACCCGCTCCCACTGCGCGATCTGCGCCGTGTCGACCAGCTCGTCTTCGCGGCCCCGCAGCGCGGTGACCGGGATCGGCAGCGGCTTGTCCGTGACGGGTTCGTACGTCTCGTGCATCTCGACGTCGGCCCGGATCACGGGCAGCAGCAGCGAACGCATCTCCGGGTCTTCGAGCGCCGGGTGCGTGTAGCCGGAGAACTCCCTGACCCTGGCCAGGAACTCGTCGTCGCTGAGGCCGCCGGCCTTGGTCTCGCGCCCGTCGTACGGGCTGGGCGAACCGCTCACGAACAGCCGTTGCGGCCGCACGCCTCTGACGTTCGCGAGGTGGTTCGCCAGCTCGTACGCGAGCACGGCGCCGAGACTGTGGCCGAAGAGCGCCACGGGCGGGGTGGCGCCGTCGATCCTGGCCAGAACCTGGGTGCAGGCCGCCTCGGCGGCGCGGGTGACGTCGGTGTAGGGGGCTTCGTTGAAGCGTTCTTCACGGCCGGGCAGCTGCACCGGCAGGATGTTCAGTTCGTCGGGGGCCTGCCGCTGCCATCCACGGAAGAACGACGCTCCAGCGCCGGCGAAGGGCAGGCAGACAAGGTACGTGGGTTCCATGAAGCGGACTTTCTCCGATCGATCGTCCAGAGGCGGAATCCTGGCCTTCGGGGACGTCACCGTTCGGGCGAGCATCTCCTTAGCCGATTACGTAGTGGTCCAACCCGGTTACTTTGGGTGATGCTCCTGGTCGGACCGCTGGCCTCTATCGCCTCCCCCGTCCATTCGCGACCTCAAGCCGGGCCGGGCCCGGGGCGGGCGTCGCGCATCGCTCGTTGCGGCCCCAAGCATGCCGAACGACGGCCAAAACTACGGAGTTTCGGTCCTTTAGGTCAAGCCGAACATGAAGATTCTGTGACAGACGGTGGCGGTTCGGTGCTCTCCGGCGTCACATGCCAGACCCCCTCTCCGGGGGCTGCTTTTTACGTTTCGACCTGCTGTTATATAGCCGTCTCCAGAATGGGTCCGGCGGGTTTTGCATCGTTCCATCGAGGGCTCAGACGTGTCCCTGATTCTTTGCCAGGAAACATGCGCCCGAGAGCGTATGTCCTGAATCTAAAGTTTGGGGTAGCCGTATGTAAATCACCTGTGTCAGAATGTGAGACGGCGGGTTGATCACATCTCTCGTGTGCGAGAGGGCCTGAGGCTGCGAACCGGGCATGTGCGGCCTGTGCGCCCGGCTTCGGCCCCCGCTGGGCGCACGGGGGCGACGAGCGCGTTCGCTGAGGAGGAAGGGTTGTCCAACCGGTTGACGGAGCTCATCGGCGCGACCGTCAACGGCGCGGATCGGCCGTGCCGATGGCCGGGCAGTCAGGACCTGCCGAGCAGCGCCGTCAGGCCGTCCGGGGCATGACGGCGCGCAGGCCCAGGGTGACGGCGCCGGCCAGGAGCACGACGCCCGACAGCACGCCGCTGACGACCGGCACCCACGCCACGGCCGCCGTCGGCGTCATGACGAGCCCGGCGACGCCGAGCAGGGTGAGCACCACGCCGGGCACGGCGATGCTCCAGTCCTTCCAGACGGGCGCCAGCGCGACGAAGTGCACGCCGACCACCAGCGCCACCCAGGCCACGTTGGCCTGCTCGGGAAGCCCCCAGGCGGACAGCACCCTGAGCCCGCCGAACAGCAGGATCACCTCGGCGGCGACGATGAGCAGATAGCCACGGCCGAACATGCCGCGCTGCGCTCGCGCCTCCCCCTCCTGCCGTTCTTTCCTGGCGGTGGCGAACCACATGGCGAGCACCCCTGCGGCGGCCAGGCAGGCGGCCACCCTCAGCACGTTCACGGTCACGGTGTTCAGCGGGCTCTGCGCGTTGACGACGACGAAGACCGCGCCGAAGACCGCACCGACCAATAATCCAGTCATACGTTGCACGACGGTTAGTAAAGCGCATGCCGGCTCGCGCCCGCATGAGGGCTGGGCCGAGAACGCGGTGAGCCTGGCCCTTGCATGGCGCGCAGCTCGCGGGCCGAGCCGGCGAACTGCGCGATCTGCTGGAGCGGAGGGTCAGTCGGTGCCCGACTCCATCGCGGCGTGATCGAGGAGTTCGTCCTCGGGGACCTCGCCACGGGAGGCGATCGCCTCGGCCCCGCCCTCCGGCATCGCGCCGATCAGCTTGGTCGAGGGCGCCTGCGCGGCGGCGATCAACGCCGAGTGGTCGGCGCCGACCATGCCGAGCCCGGCGTACTGCTCCAGCTTGGCGCGGGTGTCGGCGATGTCGAGGTTGCGCATGGTCAGCTGGCCGATGCGGTCGACCGGCCCGAAGGCGGAGTCTTCCGTGCGCTCCATGGAGAGCTTGTCCGGGTGGTAGCTGAACGCCGGCCCCGACGTGTCGAGGATCGAATAGTCCTCGCCGCGCCGCAGCCGCAGCGTCACCTCGCCGGTGATCGCCATGCCGACCCAGCGCTGCAGCGACTCGCGCAACATCAGCGCCTGAGGGTCGAGCCAGCGGCCTTCGTACAGCAGGCGGCCGAGCCGGCGCCCCTCGCTGTGGTAGACGGCGAGGGTGTCCTCGTTGTGGACCGCGTTGACCAGCCGTTCGTAGGCCGCGTGCAGCAGCGCCATGCCCGGCGCCTCGTAGATGCCCCGGCTCTTGGCCTCGATGACGCGGTTCTCGATCTGGTCGGACATGCCCAGGCCGTGCCGCCCGCCGATGGCGTTGGCCTCCAGCACCAGGTCGACGGCGGAGGCGAACTCCTTGCCGTTGATCGTCACCGGGCGGCCACGCTCGAAGCCGATGGTGACGTCTTCAGGGGCGATCTCGACGTTCTGGTCCCAGAACCGCACGCCCATGATCGGCTCGACGATCTCGATGCCGGCGTCGAGGTGCTCCAGCGCCTTGGCCTCGTGGGTCGCTCCCCAGATGTTGGCGTCGGTGGAGTAGGCCTTCTCCGTGCTGTCGCGGTAGGGCAGGCCGTGCTCGAGCAGCCACTCGGACATCTCGGTGCGGCCGCCGAGCTCGCTGACGAAACCGGCGTCGAGCCACGGCTTGTAGATGCGCAGCGACGGGTTGGCCAGCAGGCCGTAGCGGTAGAACCGCTCGATGTCGTTGCCCTTGAAGGTGGAGCCGTCGCCCCAGATCTGCACGCCGTCCTCGAGCATCGCGCGCACCAGCAGGGTGCCCGTGACCGCCCGCCCCAGCGGGGTCGTGTTGAAGTAGCCTCGGCCGCCGGAGCGAATGTGGAACGCCCCGCAGGCCAGAGCGGCGAGCCCTTCCTCCACGAGGGCGGCCCGGCAGTCGACCAGCCGGGCGACCTCAGCGCCGTAGGCCGTCGCGCGCCCGGGCACAGAAGCGATGTCGGGCTCGTCGTACTGGCCGATGTCTGCGGTGTACGCGCACGGCACCGCGCCCTTCTCGCGCATCCACGCGACCGCTACCGAGGTGTCGAGGCCGCCGGAGAAGGCGATGCCGACACGTTCGCCGACAGGCAGAGAAGTGAGAACCTTGGACACGCGTGAAGTATATACATAGTCATGCATGATCATGCAACACCATCGTGGGACGGCCCCTTCGCCGTGTCGTGATCTCCGGAGAACGGCTCAGCGGGTGGGGTGCGTGGCCGTGACCTAGCGGGAGGGTTCCCAGCCGCGCCGGGTGGCCGGCCGCGTCTCGTCCCTGCTGCGGTAGACGATGTAGGGCCTGGTGAGGTAGCCGACGGGAGCGGTGAGCATGTGGACCAGCCGGGTGAAGGGCCAGATGGCGAACAACACGAGCGCGCTGAGCGCGTGCAACTGGAACAGCGGGGGAGCGCTCGCCATCAGCGCGGGTTCCGGACGGAAAGAGAAGATCGACCGGAACCAGGGTGAGACGGTGGTGCGGTAGTCGTAGCCGCCGCCGACGAGGTTGGCCACGACGGTGGCGGCCAGGCCGAGGGCGATGGTGAGAGCGAGGACGGCGTACATGAGCTTGTCGTTGCGGGTGGTGGCCATGAAGACCGGGCCGACGGTGCGGCGCCGGTAGATGAGGATGGCCATGCCGCCCACGGTGGCGATGCCCGCGATCGTGCCGAGGACGACGGCGAGCAGGTGGTAGAGCCCTTCGCTGACACCGGCGGCTTCGGTCCAGCTTTTGGGGATGACGAGCCCGCCGATGTGGCCGAGGGCGACGACGAGGATGCCGAAGTGGAACAGCGGGCTGCCGACGCGCAGCAGCCGTGACTCGTACATCTGGGAGGAGCGGGTGGTCCAGCCGAATTTGTCGTAGCGGTAGCGCCACACGTGGCCGAGCACGAACACGGTGAGTGCCACGTACGGCAGGACCACCCACAGCAGGGTGCTCATCGGCCGGCCTCCATGATGGCGTAGGGTTCGAGGCCGACGGCTTCGGCGGGTGGTCCTTGTTCTGCCAGCCGTAGCGCGGCCTCCCGTTCGCGGGCGCGGGCCGGCGGCAGGGTGGCCAGCACGGCGGCGACCACGTCGGCGTACGGTGAGCGCTCGTCTTCCAGCGCCGCGCGCAGCACCTCCATGCCGGCGCGGTGCTCGGTCATCAGCCGCCGGGCTTGGCGGACGGCGCCGCGTGCCGACAGCTCGCACACCACGGCCAGGTGGTCGGGCAACTCGCCGTCGGTGAGCTCGAAGCCCGCGGTGTGCAGCGCGTGCTTGAACCGCAGCAGTGCGGCGCCGCGCTTGCGGGTGTCGCCGTAGGCGTAGTAGGTGAGGTACGGGCAGCAGCGCCGTTTCAGGTCGAAGGTCGCCACGTAGTGGGCGGCCAGGTCCGGCTGAGTGGTGCCGGCGGTGTGTCCGAGGAAGGCCGACAGGCGGTCGCGGACCTCCCCCGCGGGCAGCGCGGACACCGCCTCGACCAGCACCTGCCGGGAACCGTAGAGCCGCTCGTCGGGGTAGCCGAGCAGCACCGAGGCCACCATGTGGGCGCTGCGCAGGTCGCCGTCGTTCACTTCTTCCTCCTGGGGAACAGTCCGTCGGGCGTGCCCTTGCCGTCCCAGTTGAGCAGGTTGACCCGGCCGCGCAGCTCGTCGGCGTCGTCCAGTTCGTCGCCGGCCTGCCGCTCGCGCAGGGCCTGGAAGCTCTCCACCGCGATCGGCGACGGCCGCCCCGACGCCTCGCCGAACGGGCCCGCCATGCCGGGGCCGCCCTCGTAGTCGAGGCTGCAGCCGGTGGCCGTCTCCTCCAGCCGGGCGCCCTGCTCGGCGTGCGCCTTCGGGATGACGTACCGCTCGTCGTAGGGGGCGAGCGCGAGCAGCCGGTGCATGTCCTCGATGCGCGGGCCGTCCATGCCGACCGCCGTGGCGATCGACTCGTCGGGCTCCTGGCCCAGGTTGAGCCGGCGCATGTACGAGCGCATCGCGGCCAGGCGGCGCAGCGCGGCGCGCACCGGTTCGGGGTCGCCGGCGGTGAACAGCTCGGCCAGGTAGCCGATCGGGATGCGCAGCGTCTCGATGGCGCCGAAAAGGTTGCCCGCGTCCTCGCCGTCGTGGCCGGTCTCGGAGAGCACGTCCACGACGGGCGACAGCGGCGGGATGTACCAGACCATCGGCATCGTGCGGTATTCGGGATGCAGTGGCAGCGCCACCCCGTAGTCGAAGATCAGCCGGTGGATCGGGGAGTTGCGGGCGGCCTCCAGCCAGTCGTCGGGTATGCCCGACCTGCGGGCCGCGTCGATCACCTCGGGGTCGTGGGGGTCGAGCAGGACGCCCTTCTGCGCTTCGTACAGGTCCTTCTCATCCGGCGTGGCCGCCGCTTCGGCCACCCGGTCGACGTCGTACAGGATGAGGCCGATGTAGCGCAGCCGCCCGACGCACGTCTCCGAGCAGACCGTGGGGATGCCCACCTCGACGCGCGGGAAGCAGAACGTGCACTTCTCGGCCTTGCCGGTGCGGTGGTTGAAGTACACCTTCTTGTACGGGCAGCCCGTCACGCACATCCGCCAGCCCCGGCAGCGGTCCTGGTCGACCAGCACGATGCCGTCCTCGGAGCGCTTGTACAGCGCTCCCGACGGGCAGGACGCCACGCAGGAGGGGTTGAGGCAGTGCTCGCAGATGCGCGGCAGGTAGAACATGAACGCCTGCTCGAACTCCAGCTTCACCTGGTCCGACAGCTTGCGCAGCACGGGATCGGCGGGCGCCAGCTCGGGCCCGCCGGCCAGGTCGTCGTCCCAGTTCGCGCTCCAGCTGATCTTGGTGGGCTGCCCGGTGATGAGCGAGCGCGGCCGCGCCACCGGGGTGTCGGCCTGCATCGGCGCGGAGAACAGCTGGTCATAGTCGTAGGTCCAGGGCTCGTAGTAGTCCTGGATCGACGGCATGAGCGGGTTGGCGAAGATGGAGAGGAGCTTCCTGAACCGGCCGCCGGCTCTGAGTTTCAGCCGGCCGCGCCGGTTGAGTTCCCAGCCGCCCTTCCACCGGTCCTGGTCCTGGTAGGTGCGGGGGTAGCCCTGGCCGGGGCGGGTCTCGACGTTGTTGAACCAGACGTACTCGGTGCCCGCGCGGTTGGTCCAGGCCTGCTTGCAGGTGACCGAGCAGGTGTGGCAGCCGATGCACTTGTCCAGGTTCATCACCATGGCCAGCTGCGCCATCACGCGCATGCTCATGGTTCACTCACCACTCCTCATTCGCTCCGCGGAGTCCCTCCTTCGTCGGGCCTCCACTCCACTCACTGCGTCGGGTTCGCTCACGAGTAGTTCACCTCCTGGCTGCGGCGGCGGATCACGGTGACCTCGTCGCGCTGGTTACCGGTCGGCCCCAGGTAGTTGAAGGCGAAGCTCAGCTGCGCGTAGCCGCCGATCAGGTGGGTGGGCTTGATGAGGAGCCGGGTGAGGGAGTTGTGGATGCCGCCGCGCCGGCCGGATGTCTGGCTCTTGGGCACGTCCACCACGCGTTCCTGGGCGTGGTACATGTACACCGTCCCTTCGGGCATCCGGTGCGAGACGACGGCGCGGGCCACGACGACGCCGTTGCGGTTGACCGCCTCCACCCAGTCGTTGTCGGCGATGCCCGCCTTCGCCGCGTCGGCCGGGCTCATCCAGATGTTCGGACCGCCTCGCGACAGCGTCAGCATGAGCAGGTTGTCCTGATATTCGGAGTGGATGGACCACTTGGAGTGCGGGGTGAGATAGCGCACGGTGATGCCGTTCTCGCCGCTCTCTCCCACGCGGGGCTCGCCGAACATCGCGGCCATGTCGAGCGGCGGCCGGTAGGCCGGCAGCGCCTCGCCGGCCTCGTGGATCCAGTCGTGGTCGAGGTAGAAGTGCTGGCGGCCGGTGAGCGTGTGCCAGGGTTTGCGGTGCTCGACGTTGATGGTGAAGGCCGAGTAGCGGCGGCCGCCCGTCTCGATGCCCGACCACTCCGGCGACGTCGTCACCGCCACCGGCCGGGCCTGCGTGTCGGCGAACGTGATCTGCTTGTGCTCGTCGGCCAGACCGTCGAAGGCCGTGCCCGTGCGCCGGGCCAGCGTGGCGAACCCCTGCGCGGCCAGGCGCCCGTTCGTGGTGCCCGACAACCCCAGGATCGCCTCGCACAGGTCGATGTCGCGGGCCAGCGACGGCCGCCCGGCCGCCACGCCGTCGCGTACGGTGCCGTTCCTGCGGCGCAGCCGCTCCACCTCCTCGCCCACCTGGAACGTCAGCCCCTTGGTGGTGGCGCCCAGGGTGTCGAGCAGCGGGCCGAGCGCGGCCATCTTGGCGGAGATCGCGCCGTAGTCGCGCTCCACGATCGTGATCTTCGGGAAGTTCCTGCCCGGCTCAGGGGTGGTCCCGGTGCGCCGCCAGTCGTCCACGCGGCCGTGCGGGGTGGCGTACTCGTCGGGGGTGTCGTGCAGCAGCGGCGCCGCCACCAGGTCGAGGCGCACCCCGAGATGGGTGGCGGCCAGGGTGCTGAACGCCTCGGCGATGGCGTGGAAGGCGGCGAAGTCGGTACGCGTCCGCCAGGGCGGGTCGATGGCCGGGCTGAAGGCGTGCACGAACGGGTGCATGTCGGTCGAGGACAGGTCGTGCTTCTCGTACCAGGTGGCGGCGGGGAGCACGATGTCGGAGAACAACGTCGTGGACGTCATCCGGAAGTCCAGCGACAGCAGCAGGTCGAGCTTGCCGCGCGGCGCCTCCGGCCGCCAGGTCACCTCCTCGGGCCGCTGCTCCGGCGCGGCCTCGACGGCCCGCAGTGACGCGTCGGCGCCCAGCAGGTGCCGCAGGAAATACTCGTCGCCCTTGGCCGACGAGCCCAGCAGATTGGCCCGCCACACGGTCAGCACCCGTGGCCAGTTCGCCGGAGCGTCCGGATCCTCGCAGGCGAAGCCCAGCTCGCCGGAGGCGGCCCGGCCCGCGACGTACGCGCCCGGCTCCTGCCCCGACGCCGCCGCCTCGTCGGCCAGGTCCAGCGGGTTGCGGTCGAACGTGGGATAGGACGGCATCCACCCCATGCGGGCCGAGGCCGACATCAGGTCGGCGGTCGACCTCCCCGCGAACGCGCCCTCGCCCAGGGGCGAGGCGACGGTGTCGGCGCTGTAGGTGTCGTAGCGCCACTGGTCGGTGTGCAGGTACCAGTACGCCGTACTGATCATGTGCCGGGGCGGGCGCGACCAGTCCAGCGCCGACGCCAGATGCGCCCACCCGGTGATCGGCCGGCACTTCTCCTGCCCGACGTAGTGCGCCCAGCCGCCGCCGTTGACCCCCTGGCAGCCGGTCAGCGTGGTCAGCGCCAGGAAGGAGCGGTAGATCTGGTCGGAGTGGAACCAGTGGTTCGCCCCCGCCCCCATGATGATCATCGACCGGCCGCCGGACTCCTCCGCGTTGGCGGCGAACTCGCGGGCGATCCGCGCCGCCCTCGCCGCCGGCACGCCGGTGATGCCCTCCTGCCAGGCCGGCGTGTACGGCTGCGCCGCGTCGTCGTAGCCTCGCGGCCACTCGCCCGGCAGGTCGCGCGGCACCCCGTACTGCGCCATGAGCAGGTCGAACACGGTCGTGACCAGGTGCCCGCCCACCTCCATGACCGGAACGCCCCGGTGCAGCACGCCGCCAGGAAGGTCGAAGCGGGGCAGGGCGACCTTCACCGCCTGCCCGCCGAGCAGCGTGAGCGCCGGGTCGACCGCGCCGAGGTCCAGGTTCCACCGGCCCTCGCCGTCCGGGCGGTAGCGGAAGCCGAGCGAGCCGTTGGGCACCACCGGCTCGTTCGTGCGCGCGTCGATGAGCACCGTCTTGAACGCGTCGCCCTCGCCCTCGCGCAGGTCGGCGTCGGTGAGGAACTTGTCGGGCACGTACCCGCCGCTGTCGTGCTCGCGCAGCCGCACCAGGAACGGCAGGTCGGTGAAGCGCTTGGCGTAGCCGGTGAAGGCGGGGGTCTCGCGGTCGGCGAAGAACTCCTTGAGGATCACGTGGCCCATCGCCATGGCCAGCGCCCCGTCGGTGCCGGGATGGGGGGCCAGCCACTCGTCGCCGAACTTGGCGGCGTCGCTGAAGTCGGGGCTGACGATGACGACCTTCTGGCCCCGGTAACGCGCCTCGGTCATGTAGTGGGCGTCAGGGGTGCGGGTGACGGGCACGTTGGAGCCCCACACCAGCAGGTAGGAGGCGTCCCACCAGTCGGCCGACTCGGGCACGTCGGTCTGGTCGCCGAACACCTGGGGCGAGGCCACCGGCAGGTCGGCGTACCAGTCGTAGAACGACAACATCGCGCCGCCGATCAGCGAGACGAACCGGGCGCCGGCCGCGTGCGAGGCCATCGACATGGCGGGGATCGGGGAGAAGCCCGCCACGCGGTCGGGGCCGTACGCCCTGATCGTGTGCACGTGGGCCGCGGCGACGATCTCGACGGCCTCGTCCCAGCCGATCCTGACCAGCCCGCCCTTTCCCCGGGCGGACTGGTAGCGCTCCCGCCTGGCCGGATCCGTGGTGATCTCCGCCCACGCCTCGACCGGGTCGCCGAGCCTGGCCCTCGCCTCGCGGTACATCTCCACCAGGACGCCGCGCGCGTAGGGGTAGCGCACCCGGGTGGGCGAGTAGGTGTACCAGGAGAAGGCGGCGCCGCGCGGGCAACCGCGCGGCTCGTACTCGGGCCGGTCGCCGCCGACGCTCGGGTAGTCGGTCTCCTGCGCCTCCCAGGTGATGATCCCGTTCTTGACGTAGACCTTCCAGGAGCACGAGCCCGTGCAGTTCACGCCGTGGGTCGAGCGCACCACCTTGTCGTGGCTCCACCGGTCGCGGTAGAACGCGTCAGCCTGGCGCCCGCCCACCTGATGCAGGGTGCGCAGATCCGGCGAGACCGTCCCGGACCGGAGATGCCGCCCCATCTTCAGCAACGCGTCGCTGACAGGCCCGTCCATCGCCGTCATATCACTCGTCTTCCTGCCGTCACGAAGCCGACATGCCAGGCACTGCTGTCGTAGCCCAGGAAGGAGTAAGAAAAACGTGGAACGACCGACAAGGCGGCCTTCCCGATTAAAGCTTTGGTGAAGTGTGGTTGTGCGAAGGTGCGTCAGGAGGGGAAACCCGGCACGGCCCGCAGGCTTCACCGGACGTGCGGATCGGTGGGAGGCGGCGTCCCGGAGCCGGGAGTGAGCAGACCCGTCTCGTACGCCAGGACGACGAGCTGGGAACGGTCACGGGCGCCCAGCTTGGTCAGCAGCCGGCCCACGTGGGTGCGGGCGGTCGCCGGGCTGATGAACAGCCGCTCGCCGATCTCGGCATTGCTCCAACCCGCGCCGACCTCCGCCAGCACCTCCCGTTCGCGTTCCGTCAGGCGGTCGAGCCGCTCCGGCGACGACGGGCGAGGACCCGCCGCGGCGGCCCGCATGACGCGCCGGGTGACCGCGGGCGACAGCAGCGCGTCGCCGCTCGCCACGATCCGCACCGCCTCCCGCATCCGCTCGGGGCTGGTGTCCTTGAGCAGGAATCCCGCGGCCCCGGCCCGGATCGCCTCCTGGATGTTCTCGTCGGTGTCGAAAGTGGTGAGCACGATCACGTGGACGTCGCGGAGCGCCGGGTCGGCCATGATCCGCCGGGTGGCGTCCAGCCCGTCCGGGCCGGGCATGCGGATGTCCATGAGCACCACGTCAGGGCGGAGCCTGGCCACCAGTTCGACACCCGCGTCTGCGCCGCCCGCGTCACCGGCCACGACGATGTCGTCGGCGCGTTCCAGCAGCAGCCGCAGCCCTTCTCTGACGAGGTGCTGGTCATCGACGATCACGACCCGGATCATGTGCGGTCCTCCAGCGGGACACTCGCCTCCACCACGAATCCGCCCTCAGCGGGTGACGACGTCCGCAGGCCGCCGCCGAGCAGCGCCAGCCGCTCACGCATCCCGGTCAGGCCCCACCCCGGCGGCCCCGCGGCGCCGCCGGCCCCGCGGCCGTCGTCGCTCACGCGCAGCAGCAGGGCGTCCGTCCCGAAGTCCAGGTCGATGCGGACCGTACGGGCGCCGGCGTGCCGCAGGACGTTGCTCAGCGACTCCTGCACCACCCGGTACGCCGTCGCGTCCGAGATGGCGGGCAGCCGCTCGGGCCGGCCCGAGGTCCGCACGCCGACGTCGAGCCCCGCCGCCGTGGCCGTCGCCACGAGCGCGTCCAGCGCGTCCAGCCCCGGTGCAGGGCCGTCGTCGGGATCGCCCGCGCGCAACGCTCCCAGGGTCAGCCGTAGCTCGCGGCCCACGTCGCTGCACGCCGACCGGGCCGCGGCCAGCGAGCGCTCGGCCACGTCGGGGGCGTCGCGCAGCGACTCGCGCGCCACGTCCGTGTGCAGCGAGATCACCGACACCGTGTGCGCCATCAGATCGTGCAGATCCCTGGCGATGCGCAGGCGCTCCTGCTCCACCCGCCGTGCCGCCTCCCGCTCGCGTTCCAGGCGGGCGGCGTGCTCCTGCCGGGCCAGCTCCGCGCGCCAGGCACGCCGGGCCCGCACGCCGTCGCCCAGCGCGATCGCGGCGGCCATGAGGCCCGCGGAGGTGGAGGTCTCGAAGCCGAGGAGGTAGGCCAGGTCGTCGCCCTCCTGAATGCGCTGTGCGGTCGAGACGACGAGCAGGGCGACGGCCGTACCGATCGACCAGCGCGGCCTGCCCTGCTCGGCCGCGGAGTAGAGCGCCGCGGCGAGCGGGGCGGCCAGCCCGATCGGCGGGTAGGACAACATGTAGTAGACGATCAGCGCTGCGGCCGTGAGCAGGAGCGTCGCCACCGGCCAGCGCCGGCGGGCGAACATCAGGACGGCGAACGACGCGCCGAACGTGTACGCGGCCAGGCCCGGCCCGGCCGACGCGCTGCCGACGTCGGCCGTGATGGCGGTGCCGACCACGACGAGCACCAGCATGGCCAGGCCGAGGTCGACCGCCGGCTCGTGGCGGGCCGGTGATTCGACCCGCATGCTCGGCTCGTGGCGGGCTGCTGATTCGACCCGCACGCTGCCTCCGTCATCGTCGTGGGCGGGGCCGGAAGCCCGGCACGATCCTGCTGATCACCCAGGCCGCCGCGCCGACGGCCGCGCCGACCGCGAGCCCGGTCACCAGGCTGCTGCCCAGCGAGAAGGCCCGGAGCACCAGCCCTTCCGCAGCGGGGGAGAGCGCGCCGGCGAGGTTGCCGCCCAGGTGGGGAGGGTCGCCGCCGAAGGCTCGTGTCCAAAGTAGCTGATGGGCCAGACCCAGCAGGACACCGTAGGCGGCCCCCACGGCGAGCAGCGTCGTGAACGGGTTGGGCACCCGCTTCCAGAGCACCACCGCCGTCCAGACGGCGATCGGGACGAACACCAGCAACGCATTCCCCACCGGGCCGACGAGCCTCAGGTCGTGCGCGACCACGCGCGGCACGCCGAGCAGCGCGAGCCCCCACACGGCCCAGACCGTGATGCCGAGCCGGGCCGTCACGACGCGCCTCCGGCGGGTGCGGCGGCGGCCAGGGCACGGCCGCGGTGCAGGCGCCACAGGCCGGTGAAGGCCAGGGTGGCGGTCACCGCGCTCATCGCCAGCCGCCCCCAGTGGCCGGTCTCGAACTCCAGCGCCGTCTGCCGCAACACCTCCGCGGAATGGACCGCGGCGCCCTCCTCGAACATGATGTCGTTACGCGGCCAGAAGTAGAGCGCCGAGAACAGGAACTCGCCCAGCAGCAGCGACAGCAGGCTCCCGCCGGCCCACAGCCGGGTCTCGCGCATCGGCCAGGCCAGCACCAGGGTGGCCACCGAGGCGACCACGGTCACCGCGCCCATCGGCGGGAAGAAGTCCGCGGGGCCGGTCACCACGAAGAACTCCATCGACTCGGCCAGCGAGGCGGGCACGTCGTGGAAGACGTTCGGATAGATGACGACCGTCTCCACGGCGATGCCGCCGAACGCCACCATGGCGATCCAGACGTACACGGTGAGGACGGCGGGGGAAAGGCGTTGTCGCATCGGGCTCACTTCGGCGCTCGGAGGCTCGGACCTGGTCAGGTCCCGGACCCGGTCAGGTTACGAACCGGGCCTCGCGCCCGTCGTCCGCCTCCAAGCCCTCCCGGCGTACGCGTTTCGACGTATCAGCCCAGGCGGCGGGCCGCCGTCACCCGGAGGTGAGGCGCAGGACGGCGCGGTCGCCGGAGAGGTGGGTGAGCTCGAGCCGCATGTCGTTGATGCGGCCGGTCTCGCCGGGGGCGAGCACCATTTCGCCCTCGTCGCGGCAGCGGCCGTTGACGCAGTTGCTGCTGATGCTGGCCTGCATCCCCTGGACGCTCAGCTTCCCGGTCGAGCCCCTGAGCGTGATCCGCGCTCCGTCCGGCTCCAGGGCGCCGATGCTCAGCTGCCGCACCCCGAACCGCTCGTCGATGCTGAGCTCGTCGCCGGCCTGGATCTCGATCTCGCAGTCGGCGTCCTCGCACGACGACAGCTCGCGCCCGTCGGCGGCCTGGAGCCCGGCGGGCGTCGCTTCCGGGCTCGCGGCGGGCGCGCTGGGTGACGCGGGCAGGCGCGCCGCCGGCGTGGTGGGCGTGGTGGCGCAGCCGGTGAGCACGATCAGCAGGAAGGCGGTCGCGGCGGGCCGGGCGAGGATCGGCATGGGCGCTCCTGGTCAGGTCGTGGGCTCATCGGGCAGGCGGTCCTTCCCATGGAGAAGATAACCCTCTGAGACGATCTGAATCCGGATGGTGACGGTTCGGCGTGGCACTTCTGCGCGTACGACCATTCGGTCGGCGCCGGCCGCCCACGCGGCCAGGAACCCGGCTGTTGGCCGGAATATCAGCGTATCTCCGATCAATCGTTCGGCCTGTATGGCAACCACGTGTCAAAAAGCCGACTCTTGACGACGGTAACCAGTCATCCGGAAGGGGCAGCACATGCCGGATTTCCAGCACGAGCACGTCGTGGTCCGCTCCGGCAGCCGGTCCGGCCTGCCGGTGATCATCGCGGTGCACTCGACAAAGCTCGGCCAGGCGGTCGGCGGATGCCGCGTCTGGCGCTACGCCGACTGGCGTGACGGGCTCGCCGACGCGCTGCGCCTGTCGGCCGCCATGACCGCCAAGTGCGCCGTGGCCGGGCTGGCGAACGGCGGCGGCAAGACGGTCGTCGCCCTGCCCGCGGACGCCGACCTGGACGCGGCCACGCGCCGCATGGTGTTGCACGATGTCGCGGACGCGATCACGTCCCTGTCCGGCACGTACGCGACCGGCCCCGACGTCGGGACGACCCCCGAGGACATGGCCGTCATCGGGGAGCGGACCCCGTACGTGTTCTGCAAACCCGAACGGCACGGCGGCAGCGGCGGCTCCTCGGCGGCCACCGCGCTCGGCACGCTGGCGGCCCTGCGCGCCGTACGCCGGCGGTTGCACGGCACGGCGGCGTTCACGGGCGCGCGGCTGGCGGTCGTGGGGCTGGGCAGCGTCGGCATGCGGCTGGCCCGTATGCTCGCCGCCGAGGGAGCCGAGCTCGTGGTCGCGGACATCGACCCCGCCAGGCGGCAGGAGAGCGACGCGCTCGGCGCCACCTGGGTCTCGCCCGAGCAGGCGCTCACCTCGGACGTCGACATCGTCGTCCCCGCGGCGCTCGGCGGCGTGCTCACCGCGGACGTCGTACCCGATCTGCGCTGCGCCGCCATCGCGGGGCCGGCCAACAACCAGCTCGCCACGGACCATGTGGCGGATCTGCTGCACCGGCGCGGCATCGCGTGGGTGCCCGACCACGTCGTCAGCGCGGGCGGCGTGATCAACACGCTCGCCGTGGAGCTGCACCACGAGAGCGCCGACGAGGCCCAGAAGCGGGTCGAGGCGATCGAGCACACCGTCGCCGACCTCCTGCACACGGCCGCACTCCAGCGGGTGACCCCCGCCCAGGCCGCGACGGAGCTGGCCCGCCTCCGCCTGGCCTCCGCCTGAAGCGCCGTGTCCGCCTGAAGCCCGTGTCCGCCTGAGGTGTTACGGACGTGGGGACGCGGGGCCGCGGATGAGGCGGGCGACGCGCAATCCCGCCCAGAGCAGCAGGGCCAGCACGCCGACCAGCACGTACTCGATGGCCGGGATCCTGATCGCCTCGCCGGCGCCGCCGAGGAGGTCGCCGCGCAGGGCGTACACGACCATGAGGGAGCCCGCGTAGCAGGCGGCCAGCAACAGGCGCGCGGCGCGCGAGAGCCCCAGCCCGTGCATCTGCGTGATCACGAAGACGCCGAGGAAGCCGAACAGGAACATCGGCCACATCCCGTCGGGGCCGGAGGTCATGACGGCCACGAGGGTGCCGTGCACCACGACCGTCAGCTCCAGCGTCAGCGTCCACCAGCGGTTGGTGTGGGCGCGGGTGAGGAACAGGCTGCCCTGCAGCAGGAGGAGGAACATGTAGAAGAAGCCGATCAGGTGGCCGCTGGTGGCCTCCGCCGGGTGGTACCAGAACGTGTACACCGCCGCCCAGCTGAACAGGTAGCCGTGATAGCGGCGAGCGAAGTCGACGATCTCCCGGCCGAGGGGCGCCGGCCGGCCGAGGAACAGGCCGCGGCGGCGGTTCTCCATGAGCAGGACGACGACCAGGAGGAGTACCACGGAGCCCTGGGAGCTGTAGATCGACACGTCCTGGGCCAGGCCGTCGTAGAAGAGGTGGGTCTGCAGCGTGTGCAGGGCGACGAAGCCGGTGTTGACGGCCAGGGCGACGACATTGACCGGGTGCAGGCCGGTGGCGTAGCGGCGCACCCTGGTCTGCGCGTAGAAGATCATCCACCAGAACGCGATCTGGTGGGCGGCGTATCCCGTCCAGGCCGACAGCCTGGTCCACACGGTGGGCTCGGGCAGCTTCCAGTAGTACCAGGAGGCGCCCTGGTCGGGCAGGAGCGTGACGCCGTGCAGTCGCTGGCCGAACAGCCAGATCAGGCCGGTCAGCACGGCGCTGGCCGCCACCCCGGCCGCCAGCGCCGTGCCCGGCCGCATCGTGCTCAGCGCGTGCTTCGTGCCGTAAGGTATTTCCACCATCGAAATATATAGGGAGGGTTGTGACCCCGTACGAGGTGATGGTGCTGATTCGCCGGCTCAACGTGGAGAGCGACCGGTTCGTCGAGGGCTTCGCCGTGGCCCACCGGCTGCACCGCACCGACCTGAACGCCCTGGTGGAGATCCATGACGCGCACCACGCCGGTCATGCGCTCTCGCCGGGCGAGCTGGGCGCGAAGCTCAACCTCAGCGCGCCCGCCACGACGGCCCTCATCGACCGGCTGGAGCAGGCCGGCCACGCCGGACGCCGGCGCAGCGCCACCGACGGCCGCAAGGTCGAGGTCGTCATCACCGAGCGCGCGGTCGAGCTGGCGCGCACGTTCTTCGCCCCGCTGGGGCGCCACCTCACCGCCGTGGTCGAGGAGTTCGGCCCGGAGGAGCGGGAGACCATCGGCAGGTTCCTCACCCGCGGCATCGAGGCCACCGTGACGGCCCGGGGGGACTTCACGATCCTGGCCGATCCGGTCGACACCGTGGCCGGCGCGGCGCGTCGTCACCCGGGCGAAGAACGGCGTCCACGTCCGCCGACAGCCAAGATCGCCTACCGGTTCGCCAGGGCGTCTCCCGTCAGGCGGCGTTCCAGGGAGTGACGGCGGCGCCACCCGCTTCCGGCCGACGGAGTTGATCAAGTCACGGCGGATGAACCGGGCCACTCGTTAGGCTGCGTGAGTCGCACCGTCACCCACCGGATCACCGGCCGGGCCCGGGAGCGGCGAGAATCGAGGCGAGGTGACGGTTGGCTGGTGAGGCGGCGCGGCTGCTGGAGAGCTTCGGCCGCCGGTACGCGGCCGGGGTGCGCCTGGCCACGCTCGCGCCGATCGTCGCCATCGCCCTGTTCCGCGCCCCGCCCGCGAATCTCGCGGGCACCGCGGTGGCGGCCGCCGCCGCGGCGGTGTGGACCTGCGGCTACGCGTGGTGGCTGCGCGCGGGCCGCGGGCACGCGGCGGTCGCGCTCGACGTGGTCGTCCTGCTGGGCCTGTACACGAGCATCTTCGTGACCGACGCCGTCGAGGACCGCAACACCGGGTGGCTGCGGCTGCTGCTCACGTTCGCCTGCGTGACGTGCCAGTGGCACACCCCGCCGCTCGTGGGAGGCCTCGCGGCGGTGGTGGCAGGGGGCGGGGCGGTGGGCTTCCTCACGGCGGCGGGAGCGGCGCAGGTGGACAACACCCTGGTCACGGGGACGGTTTGGGCGTTGCCGGCCGCCGGGCTGTCCAGAGCGGCCTGGGTGGTCGTCCACCGCGCCGCGGAACGCGCGGACCGGATGGCGGCCGAGGCCGAACGGGCACGCGCCGAGGCGCAGGTGGCCGCGGCGGTCAGGGCCGAGGAACGCGAGCTCGGCAACTCGCTGCACGACACGGCGGCCACGACCCTGCTGATGGTCGGCATCGGGCAGGTGCGCTCGGACGCGGAGTGGCTGGCCCCGCAGGCGCGCCGCGACCTCGACAGGCTCCGCTCCGACAGCGGGCGCGAGCCCCCGCACGCCGACCTCGTCGAGCTGTTACGCGCCGACCTCGATTCCGTGCAGCTGACCGTGGAGTTCGACGCCCCGGCGGAGCTGCGGCTGCCGTTCGAGGTGGCCAGGGCGATCGCCGACGCGGCCAGGGAGTCCCTCACCAACGTAGGCCGCCACGCGGGCACGACCGGGGCGGCCGTCCGGCTGAGCGGGGACGCGCGGTCGCTGCGGCTCGACATCGCCGACCAGGGCAAGGGATTCTCGCCCCCGGACGTGTCCGCCACCCGGCGGGGCCTGCGCGAGTCCGTACGAGGCAGGATGAGCCGTATCGGCGGTACGGCCACGATCACCTCCGCCGAGGGCGAGGGCACCCTCGTCCGGCTGGAATGGCGTGCCGATGGGTGACGCCGCCGAGGAGATGACGCGCGCGCAGTTACGGCGCGGCCTGCGGGTCGCGACGTTGCTCGTCGTCCTGGTGACGGTGTGCGGGCAGGGGTTGTCCAACCTCCTGCGCCACCTGGACGACTACCCGTCGCCGCTCGCGCAGCTGGCCGCGTTCGCGGTGCTCGCCGCGGTGCTCGCCGGCGAGGCCGTCCTGCTCGTCCGGAGGCGACCGTGGGGACGGTTGCGCCGGGCCGCCATCGCCGCCGTGCTCGCCGCGTCCGTCCTGTCGTACGTGACCCTTCCTGAAGGGCGCACCTCCACCGGCACCGACTGGCTTTTCGGCGCCGCCGCCTGGGTGGGCCTCGTCGTGCTGCTCGACCGTCCGCTGCGGGTCGCCGTCGCGTTCCTGCTCGCCCACGACCTGACCGCCCTGGTGCACCTGCTCACGGTCGACCCCAACCGGGGAGACCTGGCCCGCTTCGCCACCGGCTCGGTGACCGTGGTCGGCCTCCCTCTGTGCGTGGCCGTGGTGGCGGCCGTCCTCAACTCGCTGAGCGCGGCGTCGGCGGCCTCCCAGCGGGAGATCGAGCGGGTCCGCGTCGCCGAGGCGGTCGCGGCGGAATCCCACCGCCGCAGGAGGCAGCGGCTCGCCGAGCTGTCGGCGACCACGATCCCGCTGCTGGAAGGGCTCGCCGACGGCTCGCTCCGCCCCGAGGACCCGGCGATCCAGCGGCGCTGCGCGATCGAGGCCGGCCGGATGCGCAGGCTGTTCGCCGAGACCGACACCGTGGCCAACCCCCTGGTGCACGAGCTGCGGCACTGCGCTGACGTCGCGGACCGCAAGGGCGTCGTGGTGGAGCTGGACGCTCGGGGGCAGTGGCCGACGCCGCCCGTGGCCGTCCGGCGCGACCTCACCGAGCCGGTGCTGAGCGTGCTGGCCACCGCGTCATCCCGGGCCAGGATCGCGGTCGTCGGCGGCGCGGACCTGGTGTCGGTGAGCGTCGTCGCGGACAGTGGTGAGGTGGATCTGCCGGACCCGGTGACGCCGGGAGTGCACGTCGAGACGTTGAACAACGACGACACGGTATGGATGGAGGTCCGATGGCAGCCGAGCCCGCAGCCGGCGAGCTGATCACCGTGGTGATCGTCGACGATCACGCGGCCATCGCCGCAGGCGTGCGCTTGTGGTGTTCCCAGGCCGTGCCGCCGATCGAGCTCGTCGACGCCGGCGACCGGCTCGCCGACGTGTGGACCGGCCCAGGAGCCGACGCCGACGTCGTGATCTTCGATCTGGAGCTGGTACCGCGCAGGCCGGACTTCGGCGAGCTGCGCCGGCTCGTCGACAACGGCCGCCGCGTGATCGTGTACTCCCAGCACGTCGACGACGCGACCGCGATCAAGTGCGTCGACCTCGGCGCGCTCGCCTACCTGACCAAGCGCGAGGGCCCCGACCACCTGCTGCCCGCCATCCGGGCGGTCGCGAAGGGCGAGCCCTACACCGCGCCGTCGTTGTCCGGGGCGCTCATCGCCGACGACGCCCCCGGCAGGCCGCGCCTGTCCCAGCGCGAGACCGAGGTGCTGCGGGCGTGGTTCGTGGCCTCGTCCAAGGAGCTCGTCGCCGCGAAGCTCAACATCACCGTCAAGACCGTCGACACCTACATCGCACGCGTACGGGTGAAGTACGCCAACGTGGGGCGGGAGGCCCGCACCAAGAGCGAGCTCGTCGGCCGCGCCCTCGACGACGGGCTCATCACGCTCGCCGAGCTCAATGAGACGGCGACCTCGTTGTAGGGCGTTCACCGGACACCGGTGCGGCCCGCCCCTTCCTAGACTTGCCGGCAGTAGCGGCCATGCCGCGCGGCACCTCATCCGCGGTCACCCGGAGCCTTGCGCCGGTCGTCCACTGTGACGGGGGGAGCTCAATGGGACTGCAGATCAGGTTTCTCGGGCCGTGGGAGGTCACGGCGGACGGCGAGCCGGTGAAGCTGGCCGGGCTGCGGCGGGTGGGGGTGCTGGCCCGGCTGGCGCTGAGCGCCGGCCGGACGGTCCCGGCCGAGCGGATCCTCGCCGACGTGTGGGATCAGGGCACGGTGACGACGGCGGGCAAGCAACTGCACATCGTGGTGTCCAAGCTGCGCGGCCTGCTCGCGCCGTACCAGGACGACGAGATCATCACGACCGTCCCCGGCGGCTACCAGCTCAACCTCGCCCGTGAGGGCGTCGACGCCCACCTGTTCACGCTCATGGCCGGCGAGGCGCGGGCCGCGCGGGCCCGGGGCGAGATCGCGGCGGCGGACGAGCTGTTCCGGCGGGCTCTGGCGTTGTGGCGGGGCAACCCGCTGGAGGGCATGACCGGCGCGTGGGCGCAGGCCGCGTGCGCCCGGCTGGAGGAGGAGCGCCTCACCGCGCTCGAGGACCACATCGACCTGCGGCTGGAGTCCGGCGACCATCACGGGGTGGTGCCGGTGCTCACCGCTCATGCGGAGGCGTACCCGCTGCGCGAGCGGCCGCGCGCCCAGCTGATGCTGGCGATGTACCGGGCCTCCCGCCCGTGCGAAGCCCTCGAGGTGTACCAGGAGACGCGCCGCGTCATGGTCGGCGAGCTGGGCGTCGAACCAGGGGCGGCGCTGCGCCGGATGCAGCAGGCGGTGCTCAGGCGCGACCCCGCGCTCGACCTGGCCTCCCCGGCGAGGCGCGCCACGCTCACGAGGGCCGCCCTTCCGAACGAGCTGCCCGCCGACACCCGGGCGTTCACCGCCCGCGCCACGGAGATCGCCTGGTTGCGCGGGACGCTCACCGGCGCCGTGCCGGGGCCGCCGTCCGTCGCGGCGATCCACGGCGCCGGCGGTGCCGGCAAGTCCGCGCTGGCCGTGCACGCCGCGCACGGCGTCGCCGAGCGGTTCGCCGACGGCGTCCTCTACGTCGACCTGCGTGCCGCCACCGCCGGGCGTACGCCGCTGACGCCGTACGAGGCCCTGAGCCGGCTGCTGCGCTCCCTCGGGGTGGACGGCGCCGCCGTACCGTCCAGCCTGGACGAGGCCGCCGCCCGCTACCGCTCCCTGACCTCGACGCGCGAGCTGCTCGTCGTCCTCGACGACGCGCTCGACGCCGGCCAGGTCAGGCGGCTCATCCCCGCGGGACCCAGGTGCGCGGTCGTGGTCACCAGCCGTCAGGTCATGGACTCGCTCGACAGCACGAGCCGGCTGGACCTGAGCGGGCTCGCCGACGCCGACGCCACCGCGCTGCTCGCCCGCACCGTGGACCCCGCGAGAGT
Source organism: Nonomuraea sp. B5E05 (assembly GCF_039880665.1). Classification (NCBI taxonomy): domain Bacteria; kingdom Bacillati; phylum Actinomycetota; class Actinomycetes; order Streptosporangiales; family Streptosporangiaceae; genus Nonomuraea; species Nonomuraea sp. B5E05. The sequence goes on along the minus strand of NZ_JBDPMJ010000006.1, from coordinate 45,072 downwards.
CGCCGCCGAGCCGGAGGCGGCGCAGCGGATCGTCCGGCTCTGCGGCGGACTGCCCCTCGCGCTCCGCATCTCGGCGGCTCGCCTGGCCGCCCGGCCCGACCGGCGGTTGTCCTCGCTGGCCGAGCAGCTCGCCGACGACACCCGCCGCCTCGACGTGCTCGAACACGCCGACCTGGCGATCCGTACCAGCATCGCGGCCGGCCTCCAGCACCTGCGGGGAGAGCCCGACGCCGGCCACGTCTTCCACCTGCTGGGGCTCATGGGCACCGGCACCCACACGGCGGCCGCCACGTCCGCTGTCATCGGCTGGCCCGAGGCGCGCGCCGAGGCCGCGCTCACCCGCCTGCTGGACGCCCGCCTGCTCGAACGTGCCGGGTCCCGCCGCTACCGGATGCCCGACCTGATCCGCCTCTACGCGCGCGAGCAGGCCGCACACCACACGCCGGAGCTCGTACGCGCCACCGCCGCCCGCCAGGCGTTCCACTACCACCTGACCAGAACGCACGACCCGATCGTGCACCGCCGCGGCCCGGCCGAGCGGGCCATGGCCCGGCAGGCGGCCACCCTCCCACGCCGCCTCGCCGTCCACTGATCCCCGTCGGAAGATCACCGGGCGTTCTGGCCAGGGCGCCCGTGCGCGCTCATGACTTACGTAGACATAATGAGTGAGGTCTGTTTGTCAGTCATGTGAGGGACTGCTCTCCCTGCACATGTGAGCGTGAGGAGCTTGGGGTGCAAGACCTTCTGTCCGTGATCTCGGACTTCGTCTGGGGGCCGTTCCTGCTGATCCCCCTGCTCCTGCTGACCGGCCTCTACCTCACGATCGTGCTGCGCGGCCTGCAGTTCCACAAACTCTTCTACGCCCTGTGGCTCGCGCTCATCCGGCGCAAGGAGGTCGAGGGCGTGGGCGACATCTCCCACTACCAGGCCCTGTCGACGGCCCTGGCGGCCACCGTGGGCGTCGGCAACATCGCGGGCGTCGCGACGGCCATCAACCTCGGCGGCCCCGGTGCCCTGTTCTGGATGTGGGTGACCGGGCTGGTCGGCATGGCGACGAAATACTCCGAGGCGTTCCTCGGCGTGCGCTTCCGCCGTACCGACGCCAAGGGCGAGCAGAGCGGCGGCCCGATGTTCTATCTGACCTACGGGGTGGGCGGGAGATTCGGCGCGACCCTGGGCGTGCTGTTCGCCGTCTTCGGCGCGCTCGCGGCCTTCGGCATCGGCAACATGGTGCAGTCCAACAGCGTGGCCGACGCGGTCAACTCGCAGTGGGGTGTTCCCATGTGGCTGACCGGGGCGATCATCACGGTGCTCGCCGCGGTCGTCATCCTGGGCGGCATCAAGAGCATCGGCGCGGTCACCAGCGCCTTCGTCCCCGTGATGATCGTCTTCTACATCCTCGGCGCCCTGTGGATCATCATCGCCAACATCGGCAACCTGCCCGAGGCGCTGGCCCTCGTCCTCACTGATGCTTTCACCGGCACCGCGGCCACCGGCGGGTTCGCCGGCGCGGGCATCCTGCTGGCCATCCGGTACGGCGTGGCCCGCGGCATCTTCTCCAACGAGTCGGGCCTCGGCACCGGTGGCATCGCCGCGGCGGCGGCCAAGACGAACGAGCCGGTGCGGCAGGCGCTCGTGTCGATGACCCAGACGTTCATCGACACGCTGGTCGTGGTCAGCATGACCGGCCTGGCCATCATCGTCACCGGCGTCTGGAGCAGCGGAGAGACCGGCGCGCCGCTCACCACCTCGGCCTTCAGCCACGGGCTGCCCGGCCAGTGGGGCGGCATCGTCGTGACGATCGGCCTGATCTTCTTCGCGTTCTCCACGCTGCTGGGCTGGGCCTACTACGGCGAGCGCTGCATGGACCGGCTCTTCGGCAGGGGAGCGGTGGTGCCGTACCGGTTGGTGTTCATCATGCTGATCTTCGTCGGGACGGTGCTGGAGCTGCAGACCGTGTGGACGTTCTCCGACATCATGAACGGTCTCATGGCGCTGCCCAACCTCATCGGCCTGCTCCTTCTCTCCGGGCTCGTCGTCCGGGAGACCCGTGCCTACTTCAACCGTCCCGACTGGGAGAAGTTGTCCGCCGTCGACCCCAAATGATCGCGTGTGCGCATTGTCGGGCGCGGCTGCCAGGATACACACATGACTGATCTCGAACTGAAGTCGGATCTGCGCTTCTACCTGCAGCGCGCCCGCGAGGCCCTGCTGTGGAAGCTCGACGGCCTGTCCGACTACGATGTCCGCCGCCCGCTGACGCCCACCGGCACCAACCTGCTGGGGGTGGTCAAGCACGTCGCCGGCACGGAGGCGGGCTATCTCGGCGACGTCTTCGCCCGGCCGTTCCCCGAGCCGCTGCCGTGGATGGCGGAGGAAGCCGAGCCCAACGCCGACATGTGGGCGAGCGCTGGCGAGTCGCGCGAGGACATCGTGGGCCTCTATCACCGGGTGTGGGCCCACTCCGACGCGACGATCGACGCGCTGGCGCTCGACGCGGCCGGAGAGGTGCCGTGGTGGGCGGAGGGGCGTCGCAAGGTGACGCTGCACCGGATCATCACGCACATGATCGTCGAGACCAGCCGGCACGCCGGCCACGCCGACATCGTCCGCGAGCTGATCGACGGGGCCGCCGGGATGCAGCGGGGCAACGACAACCTGCCGCAGGGCGACCAGGCGTGGTGGGAGGCCTACCGCGGCCGGCTGGAGCGGGTGGCGCGCGAAGCGGGTGAGCGGTCCGCCAGGTGAGCTGAAGCGGGTCGGGTCGCCGCCATCGGCACGCTGATCGCGGTCGCCGGCGCCCTGCCGCTGACGCTGGTCGACACGCATCTCTGGCGCCCCACGGACGCGGGCCCATCTCAGCGCCACCGACGTGCGTCTCGCGCGCGGTGGCAGGCCGGTCCTGACCGGCGTCAACCTCACCGTCTCTCCCGGTGACCGCCTGGGCGTGGTCGGCGAGAACGGCCGCGGCAAGACCACCCTGCTGCACGTCCTCGCCGGCGCCCTGACCCCCGACTCCGGCTCGGTCAGCCGGGTCGGCACCGTCGGCGTCGCCGACCAGGAGCTGCCCATCGGCGACGACCGCACGGTCGGCGACCTGATCGACGTCGAGCTCGCGCAGGTGCGGGCCGTGCTGCGCGCGTTCGACGCGGCGACGCGCGCCCTGGAGGAGGACCGTCCAGGCGCCGAGCAGGACTACGCCGACGCGCTCGCCGCGGCGGAGTCCCTCGGCGCGTGGGACGCCGACCGCCGCGTCGACGTCTCGCTCGCCGCGCTCGGCGCCGTCAGCGACCGGGATCGGCCCCTGGCGGGCCTGTCCGTCGGGCAGCGTCACCGGATCAGGCTCGCCGGCCTGCTGGGCGCCGGGCACGACCTGCTGCTCCTGGACGAGCCGACCAACCATCTCGACGCGAGCGGCCTCGACCACCTGACCGCCCGCCTGCGCGCGCATCCGGGTGGGGTCGTGCTGGTCAGCCACGACCGCGCGCTGCTGGCCGACGTCGTCACCACGGTGCTCGACCTCGACCCGACCAGCGACGGGCTGCCCCGTACGTACGGTGGCGGCTACGACGGCTACCGCGAGGGCCACCGCGCGGAACGCGAACGCTGGGAGCTCGCCTACCGCGACCAGGAGAACGAGCGCCAGAGGCTCGCGCAGGACCTGTCGGCCGCCCAGAACCGCCTGTCCACCGGATGGCGGCCCGACAAGGGGACCGGCAAGCACACGCGCGCCACCCGGGCTCCGGCGCTGGTGCGGGCCGTACACCGGCGGCGGGAGGCGCTGGAGTCGCACGTGCTCGACGTGCCGAAGCCGCCGCTGCGCTTCCAGATGCCGCGGCTGGAGGCGACGCCGGGAGTCACGCTGCTGCGGGCCGACGACGTCACGGTGGCCGGAAGGCTGCGGGCGCCGGTGTCGGTGCATCTGCGCGCCGGTGACCGTCTCGTGGTGACCGGGCCCAACGGCGCGGGGAAGTCGACGCTGCTCGCCGTGCTCGCCCAGACGCTGGCGCCCGGCTCCGGGACCGTGCAGCGCAAGCGGGGCGCCCGCGTCGGCCTGCTCGCCCAGGAGTCACCGCCGCCGTCGCGGCGGCGCGCCTTCGAGGTGCACGAGGCCGCGGTCGGCCGGCTCGTCAGCTCCGGCGTGCTGCGCGAGGGTGACCAGGTCGGGCTCACGCAGCTCGGGCTGCTGCCCTCCGAGGCCGCGCACCGGCCGGTGCACGAGCTGTCGATCGGCCAGCAACGCCGGCTCGACCTGGCCATCCTGCTGGCCGGGCGGCCCCAGGTCGTCCTGCTCGACGAGCCGACCAACCACCTGTCCATGGCGCTGGTCGACGAGCTGACCGAGGCGCTGTCCGTGACGGCCGCCGCGGTGGTCCTGGCCACCCACGACCGCAGGCTGCTGCGCGACACCGCCGCCTGGCCGCGGTTGCGGATCTGAGAGCCCGCGGGCGTTCAGCGCCACACCCACAGGGCGAGCGCGGCGGCGACGACGAGGACGATCGAGGCGCCGGCGAGGGCCTTCCCGAGCGTGGAAGCCGGCGCCAGCCGGCCCAGGCCGGTGCGCCGGCGGTCGCGCGCCGTCCGGCCGTCGCCGCCGCCGTCCCGCGAGAGCATCCGGTCGAGGCCGGCCTTGACGGCGTCGGCGACGGGCGTCCCGGTCATGCTCAGCTCGCGCATCGTGCCGCCGGCCATGGTGTGGAGCAGGGCCGGGGCAGTCCCCGGCGCACCGAGGGTCATGATCGCGAGCAGGAACGTCCGGGGAGGGCTGTCCAGGTCCGACAGGATCTCCCTGATGTCGGCCGACGTCAGATAGCGCCGGTGGCCCACCCAGAGCACGTCCTGGTAGCGGAGCACGCTCTCCTCGGCCGCGCAGATGGAACTGATCGCCTCGATGAGGTAGCGGTGGCGCGCCAGCGCGTACCTGACGGCCTCCATGCCCCGCGGATCGGTGGGCAGCGCGCGGCGGTCCGCCTCGGTGATCACTATTTCCAGCACCTTGCGGTTGCGGGAGCGGACGGCGACGTGGCACAGCTCGTCCTCCGACATGACGGCGAGCACCTTGTGCAGGTGCTCGGAGCCCTGGAGGTAGGCGATGAGCAACCTGCCCGAGGGAGCGCTCGCGGGCAGGAGCTTGCTCATAGCGGCGAGCAGCGCCGGGGAGAGTCCGTGCTCCAGGCGGCGCTGGCCGCCCAGATCGACCAGCATCTCCTCGACGTCGGCGGCGTGCATCGGCGCGGCGTACAACAGCCGCAGCAGGATCTCGAAGAAGTCGCGCACGGCGGCCGAACCGCTCAGCCTCTCCGGCGGGCGGATCGGGTTCGCCCTGATGAACACCCGGTACGTCTTGCGGTCCTGGTCGGTCACCCGGTCGCGGGCCCGCTCCGCCAGCTGCACGTTGAGCGCTCCGAGCCGCTGCTCCTCGGCGTGCGCGATGCTCTCACGGCACTGGTGCAGCAGCTGCTCCACCGAAGGCCTCGGCGGGCGTACGACGGACTGCCCTCCGTACGCCGTGACCCCGTCGGAGGCATGGCCGCGCAGCAGCCTGGACGCCGCCGCACGGTCGGACACGTCGTCGAAGTCGCGCGGCTCCACCAGGGTGCCGAGCCACCCCATCAGGTCGCGGAGGTCGTCACCCTGATAACGCTCGAGCTCCTTCTCGTAGAGCAGCGCCTGGGGCGGGAACGACGCCGGCCGGTCATCCGCCTCCCAGGGCAGCTCCCACGCGCCGTGGGTGGGCGGCACCTCGGCGAAGGAGAGCCGGATCCGGTGCCGGGAGGCGCTGTTGGTCCAGGTCGAGACCGCCAGCGTGTGGCGGAACCCGTACGGGAGGAGTGCGGCCACGGCGTCGAGGAAGTCCAGCCGCCCTTCCGGCGGGAGGTGGCCGGCCCGCACCACGCAGACGGGCCGCCCGGTGAGCAGGAGCGCCGCCGCCCGCCGCGCCGTGCCGTTCACCTGGGCGGCGAGGTGCCGCTCGTCGTAGGCGGCGAGGGAGAGCCGGAAGGGCGCGTCGCCGGAGAAGTCCTCCCCGGCCAGCGCTTCGTACAGGGCGCGGTACGACACCGCGCTCGGCCCCGCGATCACGTCGGCCCAGCGCACGCAGACGGAGTACGTCATCGCGTACGGGCGGTGGAAGCCGTCCTGGGAGTCGGGCTCCCTCTGCAGGGACAACCCCAGCCACGGCTCGCCGCCCGTGGCGAAGTAGCTGGTCGCCACGCGGGGCAGGGCCTTGGGTTCCATGGTGCCGGAGGTGAACGCCTTGAGCCACATGCCGAACTCCGCGTGGGAGATCGCCCCCGCGCTGCAGCGGATCACGCCGTAGTCGTCCAGGCTCTCCGGCGTCTTGCCGAGGATCGCCCAGTGGGCGGTCAGCCGTCCCATCGTCTGCTCCCGATCGCGCCGGGCCGGAGCATCTGGCCGAGCCAGAGTACGGGCTCCATGACGTTCATGGGGCGGATGGCGCCCCGGATGGTCAGCCCGCCGCCGGCGTTGTCGATGACGTTCAGGTAGTCGTCCGGGTCGAAGCGGCCGAGCTCCTCGTCGATGAACAGGCCGACCGACGACGTCACGAAGTATTTGATGCGGTCCTCGTGGAAGAACGCCTCGATCAGGTCGAGGATCATCTCCGTGTTGTGGTCGTGGGCCTCGTGGCACAGCAGACGGAAGAAGTCGCGGACGCGGTCAGGAGGCACGTGGGGGATGCGCAGATCGTCGGTGGGGTCCCGCTCCGTGAACCCTCCCTCCATCGCGATCCGCAACACCCGGGGGTCGTCGTACTTGGTGATGCAGACCGCGATGTGGTGGGGCAGCTTGCCGTCCTCGTACTCGTCGCCGACGAGCATCCGGCCGGCGACCTCGTGCAGCGCGGCGTCCAGGTGCTTGAACGCGTCGCCCACCCGGGCCTCACGGTCGGGGTCGAACATGTAGATCAGCCCGCGGCTCTTGACGAGGCTGTCGACCAGGGCTTTCTTGTCGATGTTCGACTCCGACTCGGCGTACAGGTCGCCTCGGAGGTCGAGGAAGTCGAGCTTGATCTTCGGTGCCCTCGCCGCGCGCGCCGTCCACGGCCACCACCATCGCCGGCGCGTCTCCGCCGGGCCGATGATCATCCAGCTGTAGTGGGTGAGGGCCTCGGTGGGGGCGGGGAACGTACGCGCCTGCAGCAGCGTGTTGCGCAGTTTCGCCAGCTCTGTCCGCGACACCGCGTTCTCGCCGATGAGCCTCCAGCCGGCGTCACGGGACTTGTTCAGTGCGATGCTCAGCGCCGCCAGGAAGGCGGTCTTGCCGCTGCCCGAGGCTCCCCACATCGCGATGTCGGGCTCCCGGCCGCGCTCGGGATCGTCAGGGACGGAGTCAGTGTCGGCCACCGCTGTCCTCACTCTGGGAGACGAAGGGAAGGGAGAGCACCCCCGCCGGCTCGGTCACCAGGCCGAGCCGGACCGCGAGTTCTTCCGCGTTGACCGCGTCCACCTGGAACAGCGCGGTCGAGCCGAGCCGGTGCCAGGGCGACGTGGAGGTGGCCGGAGGACTGTCGCAGATGACCGCGCTCCGGAGGCGGTGGTGCTGCTCCATCTCGCGCAGCAGCGCCAGCCAGTCGTGTCGCGCGGGACAGGCCGGCACCCGGTCGAGGCCGGACCGGGGAGGGTGCGGGGGCCGCGCCCCGATGGTGAGCAGCGCCGTGCGCGTGCTCCCCTGCTGCCGGATCAGCCGGGTGCGCACCTCCGCGAGCATGTCCTCGACCTGGGCGGCGTTCGGGTAGGTCGGCGCGGTGGGCCGCAGGGACTCGAGGGCGGCGCGGGCCTGCGCCGTGGACGCCGACCAGGCGGTGACGGCCGGCCGGCTGCGGTCCGCGCGCCTGGCGTCGTACACGTGGGTGCCGTATCCCATGACGGACACCTTGAGCTGCCGGAGGTCGGGGCAGCGTTCGGCGAGGAGGTCGATGACGTAGCCGGCCCAGTGGCAGCGGGCCTCGAACTCCTCCCTCGTGCCCGCCGTCTCGATGGCGCACACCAGGTGCGCGGGCCGGGGCGGGCGCTGGAGCCGATCCGGCAGCGTGGCCACGATCTCCTCCCACGGGCGCGTGTCCGGCCGGAGCCCGGGGACCTCGGGGAAGCGGACAAGGCCGGGGCGTTCCAGCACCGCCCGCAGCGGGTGCCGCCCCGGCGGGAGCGGCGCGTGGTCGGCCGACACCAGCCCTGACGGCTGGAGCGGGCCCGACCAGGCGGAGACCGCGAGCACCATGCCGCCCGCGTCGGTGCACGTGACGGTCACGTGGGCCTCGTCGCCGGGCTGCGCGCCGGCGCCGAAGAGCCGCCGGCCCACGAGTTCGAGCCTGCCGTCCCCCGCGCGTTCCCTGGCCACGATCAGGTCGTACGTCTGGCGCAGGGGTGCCCCGGCGGTCAGCTCGCCGAGCAGTTCCCCGACCTTCACCCCCGGCGCCTCGACGAGCCGGGCCGACGGGCGCCACTGCAGCAGCGCGCGCACCGCCGCCTCCTGCTCGTGCCCGCCGGCGGAGCGCGCGATCACCACGGGATCGGCCTCGTCGGCGGAGACGAGGTCGCGGGCGACCCGGAGCACCGCGTCGAAGACCTCGTCGCCCGAGGCGGTCAGGGTGGACCACTTGGCGGAGGCTCTGCGCGTGTGGTGGGCCGTGCCGACCTCGTCGGCGCGGACCTCGAAGACACGTATGCCGGCGGCGTCGATCTCCACGACGGCCAGCCGTTCCCTGAATGAGACGATCAGATCGGCGAGCTCGCCACGCAACCCGCCCTCTGCGAAATGGTGCAAGAATCTCCCCGCCCGTTTCAACACCCTGTTCGGCGATTAACCTTGTTCAGCACCAATGGTGAAATACGTATTTGATCATCGTTTGTCCGTTTTCTGGTGGTTCGAGGCGGGTTGGTGAATGGCAGTGGTGAGCCGACATTTATCCTCTTGTTATAAGTCTTGATTGCCGGTTGTTTATGGTAGTCATCGGATTACTCACGGGATAGGTTGTGCGGCGTCCTGTCCCTTTCCCCCGGGGTGGCGTGTGGTCGGTAGATGGTTGATCGTCTTGTCGGGTGCGCGTCCCGAAGTGCTGGACAGGTGCAGGGGAGAGCGCGCCAGATTCCACGGCATGGGCGGCGCCATCCTGACCACGGCCTGCGTCGCCGCCATCTCCATGACGTTCGCCCTCGCCTCGGCGCTCAAGGTGTTCGCGCCGCTCGCCGTCCTCATCGGCCTCGTCTGGGGCGTGGCGATCCTGAGCCTCGACCGGTGGCTCGTCACGTCCCTGCCGGCCCAGGGCGGACGGCGCTTCTGGCTCGCCCTGCCCCGCGTGCTCCTCGCGCTGCTGCTCGGCGCCGTCATCTCCACGCCGCTGGTCCTGCAGATCTTCAAGCCCGAGATCGACGCCGAGATCGTCGACATCCAGCAGGAACGGACCGACGCGTTCACCCGCGCGCAGCAGGCGGGCGAGACCGGCCGGCGCATCGCCGAGCTGGAGAAGTCGGCCACGGCACTGGAAGCCGTGATCGTCTCCCGCGGTGAGAGCCCGCTCGACCCCGCCGCCGACCCCCGCGTCCAGGAGCTGACCAAGTCGCGGGCCCAGGCCGTCAAGCAGCGCGACAAGGCCTACCAGGAATGGCAGTGCCAGCTGTACATCGGGCCGCCCAAGTGCGCGAAGAAGGGCCGAGGTCCGCTCGCGAAGGCGGCGGAGGAGGCGTACATCACGGCCCGTGACCGGGCGAAGGACCTCGAAGGGCAGATCGAGCAGCGCAGGCAGCAGCTCAGCGACACCCAGAAGGCAGGCAAGGCGACCAGGCTGACCCAGGCGGAGCAGGACCTGCGCGCCGTGCAGGCCGAGCTGGACAAGCTGACCGAGCAGCAGGCCGGGCTCCGCAACGGCTTCGCCCAAGAGATCACGGGGTCCGACGGCCTGATGTTGCGGCTGGAGGCGCTCAGCAGGGTGTCGCGGGACAACGCCACCCTCAGCACGGCGAGGCTCCTGCTGTTCCTGTTCATCCTGCTCATCGAGTGCCTGCCGATCCTCGTCAAGCTCATGCAGCGGCCCGGCAGCTACGACACGATCGTGGCGGCGCTGGAGAAGCAGGAGGTCAACGACGCCATCGACCAGATCAACGAGGCCGACAGGCGGCTCGCGCGCGGCGCCCGGCGGGACGGCCCGACCCGGCCCTACACCGCGGAGGATCCGCGTACGGACACCTCCCACGACACCTCCCGCGACACTTTCCACGACACCTCCCGTGACACCTTCCGTGACGCCGGCACCCCGTACCCGCCGCCGCGGCAGGAGGACGACGTGACCAGGAGCTTCGAGGACGAGGCGCTGCGCGACCTCCGGGACAACCGCGCCGAACGGACGGCCGCGACCGGCGGGCGGGCCGAGTACGCCGGGCTGAACGATGATTGGTAAGCGCGTCGCCGGCCGGTTCGTCATCGAGGCGCCCCTGGGCAGCGGCGGCATGGGATGGGTCTGGCGCGGCCGTGACGACAAGCTCGACCGGGTGGTGGCGCTCAAGCAGGTGCGTGCGGACGTCGGGCGCCTGCCGGAGCTGAAGGCGCGGGCCGAACGCGAGGCGCAGGCGCTGGCCAGGATCGACCACCCCGGCATCGTCCGCGTACACGATGTGCTCGACGCGCCTGACGGACCTTGGATCGTGATGGACTACGTCCAGGGCACCGTGCTCGGCGCGCTCATCAAGAGGGCGCCGCTGTCCGAGCCCGCCGTGGTGCGCATCGGCGCCCAGGCGCTCGACGCGCTCGCCGCCGCGCACGCGGTAGGGGTGCTCCACCGCGACGTGAAGCCGGACAACATCCTGATCACCGCTTCCAGCTCGGTCGTCCTGGTCGACTTCGGGATCGCCACCATCGAGGGCCACGAGCGCATCACCGTGCTCGGCCACGTGATCGGCACCCCCGACTTCATCGCCCCCGAGCGCATACGCGGCACGCCGGTGGGCCCGGCGGCCGACCTGTGGTCGCTCGGGGCCACCCTCTACACGGCCCTGGAAGGACGCCCGCCCTTCCACAAGCGCACCGAGGAGGCCACCAGGTTCGCGATCCTCACCTCGCCCCCGGACCCCATGACCAGGGCGGTCCGGCTCAAGCCGACCCTCCACCGGTTGCTCGCCAAGAGCCCGGCCAACCGGATGACAGCCGACGAGCTGGCGCGGCAGCTGGAAGGGGCCGCCAGGGGCGATCCCGGCACCGTACGGCGCCGGCCGTCGCGTGCTTCCACGACAACGCCACCCCATCCTCTCCGGTCTTCCCGGCCGCCCAGGGAGGACGAGGCCGCACGGGCGAACGGCGGCGTTCCCGACAGCAGAGGCGTCTCCGACGGCGATGGCGGTGGCGGGGGAGCGGGTGCCGGTGTGGCGGCGCGACGAGTACGCCGGACGCTGGCGGACGCCGGCGACGCGGAGCGGGGTTCGCTGATCCTCACCCTGCCACCCGACGAGGCGGCGGTGCTGCTCGCCGAGCGGTGGAAGTTGTTCACGACCGCCGCGGTGGAGGAGATGTGCCGCCAGGCGGCGAAGAGCGCGACGATCCTCCAGATGCTGCTCCCGTCCCGCGCGGGCTGGCTGCTCGACCAGGTACGCGACCCGCGCCTTGTGGCCAAAGTGGTCCTGGCGATGAACGCCCACCACCGCGGGCTCGTGCTGGGCCAGATGCACGATCGGCATTCGGCGGCGGCCATCGAGGCGATGGCCGACATCGACACCCGGCAGAGCGGCCTCGCCGTCGCCGCGATGCTGAAGGATCCGGCGGCTCAGGCGCTGAGCCGCCTTCCGCCTGCCACGATCGCCGGGCTGCTGGCGCAGACCCCGCCGTCCTGCCGCGCCGGCCTGGTGCCCCTGTTGCCGTCGGGGATTCGCGAGGACGTGGCGCGCCGGCTCGCCGGCTGAGGCGACCGACCGGAGGCCGAGGCCGTGAAGGCGGCGGCCTCCGGTCGGCGGGCTCAGCTGCCCGGGTGGTTCGGGGCGGCGGCGTTGTCAGGTGGAGCCAGGTGCTCCAGGAGCGCGTCAATGGGCGCGACGGCGACGTCCTCGCTGGGACGGGAGAGGAAGACGTTGACGTGATACTCGCCGTCCGCTTCCTTGCCCGTGGGGTCGAGGCCCTGCTCGGCCAGCGACCGCAGCGCGAACTCCCGCTCCAGGTCGTCGGCGAACCGCCGCTGCGGGAAGGTGGCGTTGTCCAGCTGCTCCGTGATCAGCCCGTGGCGGGCGAGCGTGTCGGCCACGGGGGTGAAGTCGACCGTCCGCAGGCACAGAGCGGCGAACCAGGGACGGCGGTCGGGGGACGTGCAGTCGAGCAGGCGGTCGATCGACCGGTCGGTGATGTAGCCGATGCCGCCGGTGACCGTGATGAGGTCGGCCTCGCCGACGATCTGCGCCAGCTCGGGCGACGGGTCGTTCTGCTCCAGGTTGGCGGACACCCCCGCGTCCAGCAGTCCCACGTGTACGGCGTAGTCGACGGCTGACGAGGCGGTGTCCAGCCCGATCACCCGGGGAGCGGCCTGCCGTCGGTGGCTCTGATAGAAGGTGCGGTCTTCGTCGGCGAGCTCTTCCGGGGCCAGATGGGCCACCTGGTCGTCGGCGTAGTGGTCGTAGAGGTGGTCGAGCGTGAGGTCGCATTTCATCAGCGCCGCGTTCACGCCGTACGAACAGCACAGGTCCACGACGGTCGGGGAGTCCACGTCGAGCGCGTCGAGCACCTTGAGGAAGACGCGCTGCCCGTGGTGCGGGACGGCGTAGTCCAAGCTGCCGAGGCGGTCGAAGTACGCCCGGGGGTCTGGACGATCGTAGATGTCGTTGAAGTCGGCCTTTTCCAGCTTCCGGTCAGTGATCTGATCGTCTGCTCGCACACTCTGCCTTTCTGGGTGACTGTGTCACTACAGGGACGAACGACCCTTTTAACGTATCACGTGTGATAAATCATGATTTAGTGGGATTTCCGCACGGCGGAAGTCCAGCCCCTCACACGCGAGCGTGACGTGCTCGTGAAGTCTTACGGGGTGGTGGAGCCGGGGCGGTCCAGGCCGGCGGCGAGTTCGGCGATGGCGGCGTCGCACTGCTGACCCAGCAGAGCCGTGGCGGACGCGTGGTCCAGGCCCGCGGCCTGATCGAGCCACCGGTCCAGGACGACGTGGAGCGCCGCCAGCACGGCGGCCGCGCACACGGCCGGATAGTAACCGTCGCGGCCCGGGGGGTCGACGCGTTCGGCGATCGCCTCGGCGAAGGTCTTCTCCTGGGCGGCGAGCACGGCCAGTTGCTGGGGCATCAGCGATGGTTCGCGCCGGATGAGCCGCAGCGCCTCGATGTGGTCGTGGCTGACGGCGTCGCTCTCGTTGAGGACGATGAGCACCGCCTCGCGGAACGCCCGCAACACCGACTCCGTGCGCGGCCGGGCCCTGAACTGGGTGATGAGCTGCTCCGCGGCGGCCGACACGGGCGCCACCATGGCCTCTTCTTTGCTGGAGAAGTAGTTGAAGAAGGTCCGCAGCGCGATGTCGGCCTCGTCGGCGATCTGCTCGACCGTGACGTTCTCGACGCCGTGGCGCAGGGCCAGGCGCAGGGCGGCGTCGCGGAGCGCGGCCCTGGTGGCCTGCTTCTTGCGTTCGCGGCGGCCGAGGGCCGGCGTCGCCGCGCCGGTGTGCGCGCTCACGTCATCACGGCGCGTTTGACGCTCTCGCGCAGCAGGGCGCGACGCTGCTCGTGCGCGTCGGGGGGCTCCTCGGCGGTCGCGGCGTAGACGTTGCTGACCGGCGACCAGGCCATGGACATCGCGATGACCAGGGCCATCACGTCGAACGGGTCGCCCGGTCGCACGGCCCCCGCGGCCTGGGCATCGGCGATGGCGCGCAGCTTGCGCTCGTCGAGGCGGTCGGCGTCGTCGACGAGGTGGCCGGCGGGGCGCCGCTCCAGGCGCGCCCAGGTGGCCAGCCGGATGAGGTCGGGGCGGCGGAGATATTCGTCGTAGAGGCGCACGGCCCAGTCGGCGAGGTCGGTGGCGTCGATCGGGACGACGTTGGTGATCCGCTCGAGGGAGCCGAAGAAGATGGCGTCGAACAACCCTTCCTTGCTGCCGAAATAGGCGTAGAGCTGCGCCTTGTTGGTGCGTGCGGCCGCGACGATCCGCTCGATGCGCGCCCCGGCGATGCCGTGCTCGGCGAACTCCCTGGTCGCCGCGTCGAGGATGCGGCCGCGGGTCGCGGCGCCGCGGGAGGTCAGGGGCGGGTCGGCCATGGCGCGAGCCTACCAAACAGAACAGTCGGTTTGCTATGCGAGCATCCCCTATGCCATCGTGAAATAGACCGAACAGTCTGTTTATAGGAGTCCCGGATGAGGACCACAGTGGGATGGCGCGCGGACGGCCCCGTGACGACGCTGCGGCGGGCGTCTCTGGAACGGCGCGACCTGCGTCCCGACGACATCGCGGTACGCGTGGACCACTGCGGCGTCTGCCACACCGACCTGCACGCCGTCCGCTCCCACCGCGAGCCGGGCGCGTCCGTCGTGCCCGGCCACGAGTTCACGGGCGTGGTGACCGAGACCGGTTCCGAGGTCACCCGGTTCGCGGCCGGCGACCCCGTCGCGGTCGGCAACATCGTCGACGCGTGCGGGGAGTGCGCCATGTGCCGCGCCGGCCAGGAGAACTTCTGCCACGCGTTCCCGACCCTGACCTACGGCGGCACCGACCGCCACGACGGATCGACCACCCTGGGGGCCTACTCCCGCGAGTACGTCGTCCGCGACCGCTTCGCCCACCGGCTCCCCGCCGGTCTCGACCCCGCCGCCGCGGCTCCGCTGCTCTGCGCCGGGGTCACCGTCTGGGAGCCGCTGAGCGCGCTCGGCGTGGGGCCGGGCACCCGCGTCGCCGTGGCAGGGCTGGGCGGCCTCGGCCACCTCGCGGTCAAGCTCGCCGTGGCGCTCGGCGCCGAGACCACGGTCATCAGCCGCTCGGCGGGCAAGGCCGGCGACGCCCGCAGGCTCGGCGCCCACGACGTCCTCGTCTCCACCGATCCGGACCGGATGGCCGCGGCGCGTGACCGGTTCGACGTCGTCATCGACACCATCCCCGCCGCGCACGACCTCGGCCCCTACCTGCGGCTCGTGGCCATGGACGGGACCCTCACCCTCGTCGGGCACCTTGGGCAGGTCACCCTGGAGGCCATGGACCTGCTCGTCGGGCGTAAGAAGCTCAGCTCCGCGGGCAGCGGCGGCCGGCCGGGAACCGCCGCCCTGCTGGACTTCTGCGCCGAGCACGGCGTCGCCGCCGACATCGAGCTGCTCCCCTCGGCACGCGTCAACGAAGCGCTCGACCGCCTCGAACGCAACGACGTGCGCTACCGCTTCGTCCTCGACCTGTCCGACCTTTCCTGAACGCCGGGCGTCACACGGCGGCGACCTCCGCGTAGTGGCAGGCGGCCGGGTGGCCGTGGCCGCGGTCGGCCAGCTCGGGCGCCTGCTCGACGCAGGCGCGCTGCTCGTCCGTCGTGAGCTGCGCGAACTTCGGGCAGCGCGTACGGAACCGGCACCCGCTCGGCGGGCTGACCGGGTTCGGCATGTCCCCTTCGAGGACGATCCGCTCGCGCGCCCTGATCCGTTCCCGACGCGGGTCGGGCACCGGGATGGCCGAGATCAGCGCCTGGGTGTACGGGTGGGCGGGCCGGTCGAACAGCTCGTCCCTGTCGCCGATCTCGACGATGCGGCCCAGGTACATCACCGCGACCCGGTGCGCGATGTGCCGCACCACCGACAGGTCGTGGGCGACGAAGAGGAAGGCGAGGCCCAGCTGCCGCTGGAGGTCCTCCAGCAGGTTGACCACGCCCGCCTGGATCGACACGTCGAGCGCCGACACCGGTTCGTCGAGGACGATCAGCTCGGGCCGCATCGCCAGCGCGCGGGCGATGCCGACGCGCTGCCGCTGGCCGCCGGAGAACTCGTGCGGGTAGCGGTTGCCGTGTTCGGGGTTGAGCCCGACGTTGCCGAGCAGCTCCCGCACCCGGTCCGGCCCGTCCTGACGGTAGGTGCCGTGGATGCGCAGCGGCTCCGCGATCGCGTCGTTGACCGTCATGCGGGGGTCGAGGGACGCGTACGGGTCCTGGAACACGATCTGCATGCGCTGCCGCAGGCGGCGCATGCCGGCGGCCGTGACGGCGCCGAGGTCCTGGCCGTCGAGCAGCACCTGCCCGGAGGTCGGCGGTCGCAGGTTGAGCACGGCCCGCCCGGTGGTGGACTTGCCGCAGCCCGACTCCCCGACCAGGCCGAGGGTTTCGCCGCGGTGCAGGTCGAACGACACCCCGCACACGGCGTGCACGTCCCCGGTCGTCCGCCGCAGGAGGCCCTTGCCACGCACCGGATAGTGTTTGACCAGGTCCCGCACGGACAACAGCGGCTGCCCGCTCATGGCGCACCTCCAGCGGCATCGTCGGCTGACGTCACGGTGAAGACGTCCTCGGGCCGCCGCCCTTCCAGGTCGGCGGAGAAGTGACAGGCGGCCAGGTGGTCAGGGCCGGAGGAGGCGGCCAGCTCCGGCTCGGCCGTCTCGCACGGGTCCTGGCGCATCGGGCAGCGCGGCGCGAACGGGCATCCCGGCGGCAGGTCGAGCAGCGACGGAGGCGATCCCGCGATCGGCGTCAACCGCTCGCCTCTGCGGGCGCCGTCGAGCCGGGGAAGGCTGCCGATCAGACCGAGCGTGTACGGCATCCGCGGCGTGTAGTAGATGTCGTCGACGTCGCCCAGCTCCACCGGGCGGCCGGCGTACATGACGAGCACCCGGTCGGCGGCCCCGGCGACGACGCCGAGGTCGTGGGTGATCAGCACCATGGCGGCGTCGGTCGCGGCCCGCGCGGTCTCCAGCGCCCTGAGCACCTGAGCCTGCACGGTGACGTCGAGCGCGGTGGTCGGCTCGTCGGCGATGATGACGTCGGGGGAGTTGGCCATGGCGGTGGCGATGACGACACGCTGGCGCATGCCGCCGGAGAACTGGTGCGGATAGTCGCGGGCACGTTCGCGGGGCCGCGGGATCTGCATCATGGCGAGGAGTTCGACGGCGCGTTCGCGGGCCTGGGCGGCGGTGACGTCGTTGTGCGCCCTGACCGCCTCGGCGATCTGGTCGCCCACCGCGTAGACCGGGTTGAGCGAGGTCATCGGGTCCTGGAAGACCATCGCGATCCGGCCGCCGCGCAGGGCCCGCATCCGCTTGTCCGGCGCGCCGATCAGCTCCTGGCCGCGGAACCGGACCGAGCCGCCGATCCGCGCCGAGGCCGGTAGCAGGCCCATCACCGCCATCGAGGTGACCGACTTGCCCGAGCCGGACTCGCCGACGATGCCGAGCACCTCGCCGCGCCGCAGCTCGTAGCTGACCCCGCGGACGGCGCGGACCAGGCCGTCCTCGGTGGGGAACGACACGGTGAGGCCCTCGACCTCGAGCACCGCCTCACGTTCGCTCATGCGCGCACCTTCCGCTGGGTCGGGTCGAAGGCGTCGCGCAGCCCGTCGCCGATGAAGTTGATGGACAGGGCGATCACCACGATGAACGCGCCGGGGAAGTAGAACAGCCAGGGCCGGGTGCTGACCGCGGTGTCGGCCTCGCTGACGAGGAGGCCGAGGGAGGTGTCGGGAGGCTGCACGCCCAGGCCGAGGAACGACAGCGCCGTCTCCACGAGGATGGCGGCGGCCACGAGGATGGTGACGTTGACGATGATGGGCCCGAGCGCGTTGGGGATCAGGTGCCGGAAGATGATCCAGCGGTCGGTGGCGCCGAGCGCGCGGCTCGCCTCGACGTACTCCTTCTCCCGCAGCGACAGCACGACGCCGCGCACCACGCGGGAGACGTACGCCCACTGGAGGGCGGCGATGACGAGCGCGACGAACCACCAGGAGCCGGAGGTGGCGCGGGTCAGCACGGCGGCGACCGCCAGCAGCGGCAGGGTGAGGACGAGGTCGGCGATCCGCATCATCACGCTGTCGGTGATGCCGCGGTAGTAGCCGGAGAACGCCCCCCACAGGGTGCCCACCAGCCCGGCCAGGAACGCGATGAGCAGGGCGATCTCGATCGAGCGTTGCGTGCCGCGCAGCACCTGGGCGAACGTGTCGTGGCCGAGGTTGTCGGTGCCGAACGGGTGGTCGAGCGAGGGCGGTACGGACACGGCCGAGGTGATGTCGGCGTAGTCGTAGCGCCAGAGCGCGCCGCCGACGAAGGCCAGCAGGACGACGGCGGCGAACAGCGCCAGGCTGATCACGGCCGCCTTGTGCCGCAGGAAGCGGCGGAGCACCAGCTCGCCCTGGCTGCGCTGGCGCACCGCGCCGGCCGCCTGCGCGCTCGATGGGGGGCGGGGTGCCGCCTCGGTGTGGTCACTCATGGCGAATCCGGGGGTCGAGGAGGGCGTACAGCAGGTCGGCGATCAGGTTGAAGACGATGACCGCCACCGCGACCACCAGCAGCCAGGCGAGCACCGCGTAGGCGTCGCGCTGGTTGACGGAGGTGACGAGGAACTCGCCGAGTCCGCGCCACTGGAAGACCGTCTCGGTGATCACGGCGCCGGAGATCAGCGTCGCGAAGTCGAGCGCGGTGACGGTGGTCATGGGGATGAGCGCCGTGCGCAGGGCGTGGCGTACGACGACGCGCCGCCTGGACAGTCCCTTGGCGCGGGCGAACAGGACGTAGTCGCTGTTGAGCACGTCGAGCATGGACGCCCGCTGGAACCTGCTCCACGCGCCGAAGGAGAGCAGCGCCAGCGAGATCGTCGGCAGCACCATGTGGCCGGCGGCGTCGGCCAGATGGGCCCAGGCGCCGCCCTCGACGATGACGGATTTCTCCCCGATCGTGTACACGACCTGGTCGCCGATGAGGTTGTTGAGGGAGATGCCGCCCTGCTTGAGCAGCACGGCGAACCAGAACGACGGCATCGACAGGAACAGGAACGCGGCGAACGTGAACCCGTAGTCGATGCCCGAATACTGCTTGACCGCGCTGATCACGCCCACCACGACGGCGAGCACGAGGGCGAGGAGCACCGCCACGGCTATCAGCCGCAGGGTGACCCCGAACCTGGCGGCGATCTCGTGGCCGATGTCCACGTTGGTCCGCACGGAGGGGCCGAAGTCGCCCTGCACGACGCCGGTGATCCAGGTCCAGTACCGCTGCAGCGGCGGCTCGTCCAGGTGCAGGCGCTGCTCCTCGACCGCGATCACCTGCGGCGACGGAGGCGGGTTGCGGCCCTTGAGGCCCGCGAGCGGGTCGCCCGCCATGGTCACGAGCAGGAAGACGGTGAAGGTCGACGCCACGATCACCGGGACGGCGATGAGGAGCCGGCGGAGTGTGTACGTGAGCACGGGTCGCTACCAGATCTCTCGCACGGCGTCGAAGACCTTGGGCGCGCTCCGGTCGATCGCGGGATAGGTGGTCTGGTCGTTGCTCAGCAGGATGACGGAGATGTCCTGGTCCGGGAACAGGGCATGCATGGTACGGAACCCGCCCATGCCGCCGTTGTGCCAGATGTACGGCTTGCCGTCGTGCTTCTGGACCACCCAGCCGCACGCGTAACTGTCGAGCTCCGGGGTGAACATCATCCGCAGCGTCTCCCGGCGGAACAGTCCGGGCCGCGACAGCGCCGCGTCCCACACGGCGAGGTCGCGCGCGCTGCCGGTCAGCCCGCCGGCGCCCGCCATCCACGGCAGGCTCCACTGGTACGCGCGGTGCACCCCGTCGGTCTCGGCGTAGTAGCCGAGGGCGACGTCCCGGCTGCCGCGCGCCGGATATCCCTGGGTCGTGTCGCGCATCCGCAGAGGGCCGAAGAAGTGGCGGTCCAGGAATCGGCCGAAAGGCATCCCGGCCACCTTCTGCACCACCAGCGCGAGGAGCAGGAAGTTGCTGTTGCTGTAGGCGTACTTCGATCCGGGCTCGAACTGGAGCGGCAGCGACTCCAGTTTCGCGACGACGGCCGAGTGGTCGGTCTCCCCGGAGGCGACGAAGGCGTCGTACGCCGACTGGAACAGCGGAAAGTCGTTGTAGTCGGGAATGCCGGTCACCTGGTGCATCAGCTGGAGCAAGGTGACGTCGGCGGCCCGCCGGTAGGCGGGGAGGAACGTGCCGAGCCGGTCGTGGACCGACAACCTGCGCCGCTCGTGGAGCAGCAGGACCGCGGCCGCCGTGAAACCCTTGCTGATGGAGCCGAGGTTGTAGACGGTGTCGAAGGTGGCCCGGCGCCGGCCCCGCTCCAGGTCGAGCACCTCGTCGAGCTGCTCGACCTGGAAGAAGTCCTCGCCGGTGAAGCGGTCGGGCAGGCCGCGGTCGCGCAGGCCGTAGCCCTTCGCGAACACCGTACGGCCCTTCTTGCTCACGGCCACGGTGATGCCGACGCCCTCCGGCTCGATGGCGGCGACGATCTCGTCGATGCGACGGTGCCAGTCCGGGCGATGCCGGCCGGACGAGGCGGCCCGCGCACCCGGGATGACGCCGGCGCTCATCACCGCCCCGCCCACACCGGCGAGAGACGCCTTCAACAGCGTCCGCCTCGTGGCTGTGCTCTCCATGCTCGACCTCCGTGTCGTCGTACCGCGCACGCCTAGGAGCCCAGTGCAGTCCACCGGCCGGGCAGGCTCTTCGTGGAGAGGGACGTAAAGTGGCTGCCGACTTCGTGCGATCGGATGAACTGCTGCGCGGTCCCGGCGTCGCAGGATGCTCGCATGTCGACGACCCTGGTGATTCGCGGTGGCACAGTCCATGACGGCAGCGGCGGGCCCGGCCGCGTGGCCGACGTCCTCGTCGAGGGTGACCGGATCCTCGCCGTGGGTCCGGGCGGGGGCGATCCCGACGCGCCCGTGCTCGACGCCACCGGCCTGGTGGTCGCGCCCGGCTTCGTGAACGTGCTCAGCCACGCGTACTTCACGCTGGAACGGGACGGCCGCGGCCTGTCCGACCTCTACCAGGGCGTCACCACCCAGGTCTTCGGCGAAGGGATCTCGATCGGCCCGCTCACCGCCGAGATCAGGGCCGAGCTCGAGCCCGGCATGGCTCCCGACGACCCGCCGCTGACCTGGGACCGCCTGTCGGAGTTCCTCTCCCACCTCGAGACCAAGGGGGTGGCACAGAACGTCGCGAGCTTCGTCGGCGCGCACAACATGCGGATGATCGGCGCGGGTGCGGACGACCGGCCGATGACCGCGGTCGAGCTCGACCGCGTCCGCGGCATCCTCGACGAGGAGATGGCCGATGGCGCCCTGGGGCTGGGATCGGCGCTCATCTACCCGCCGGGGTGCTTCGCCTCGACCGACGAGCTGGTGGCGCTGTGCGAGGTCGTCGCGCGGCACGGCGGCATGTACATCTCGCACATGCGCAGCGAGGGCGACCACTTCCTCGACGCCGTCGACGAGCTGATCGAGATCGGCCGCCGGGCCGAGCTGCACGCGGAGATCTACCACCTCAAGACCGCGGGACGGCGGAACTGGCCGAAGATGGCGCGGGCCATCGAGCGCATCGAGGCCGCCAGGGCCGCGGGCCGGCCGGTGACCGCCGACGTCTACCCCTACCTCGCCGGGCAGACCCAGCTCGCCGCCTCGATCCCGCCGGAGTTCCACGACGGCGGCCACGAGGCGCTCACGGCCAGGCTCGCCGACCCGGGCGAACGGGCCCGCATCCGTGCGGCCGTCGTCACCCCGTCGGAGCGCTGGGAGAACCTCTACCTCGCCGCGAGCGGCGCGAGCGGCGTCATGCTGCTCCCCGACCCGAACGGGCCGGTGGCGAAATACCGCGGCCTCAGCCTCGCGCAGGCGGCGGACGCGGACGGCACCGACCCCGTGGAGATGCTGCTCCAGCTGGTCGAGCAGGAGCCGGCGCTGCACGCCATGTACTTCATGATGGACGAGGAGGCGCTGCGCACCGCCCTGCGCAAGCCGTGGGTCTCGGTCTGCTCCGACGCCCCCACGTTCGCCGCCGAACCGCCCGACTCCGGCGTGCCCACCCATCCGCGCGCCTACGGCAGCTTCGCCCGGATCCTCGGCACGTACGTCCGCGAGCAGTCGCTGCTCACCCTCGGCGAGGCCGTGCGCCGGATGTCGAGCCTGCCCGCGGGCAACCTCGGCCTGCGCGACCGCGGCGTGCTCGCCCCGGGCAACTTCGCCGACATCGTCGTGTTCGACCCCGACACGGTCGGCGACCGCGCGACGTACGAGGATCCCCACCAGTACGCGACCGGTGTCCGGCACGTGGTGGTCAACGGAGAGACCGCGCTGGCCGACGGCGTTCCCACCGGGCGCCTGTCCGGCCGGGCCCTGCGCCGCCGGCGCTGAGACGACAGGAGAAACGCGTGAAAGAGCAGGTGGAGCAGGTCCTCGGCGCGGTCGGCGCGCGGGCCTGGGCGCACGCCGTCGATCTCGACAGCGGCGAGGAGGTCGGGTACGGCGAGGACGGGCTCGTGGTGCTCGCGAGCGTCTTCAAGATCCCGGTGCTGGTGGAGTTGTTCCGGCGGTTCGGCGACGGGCGGCTCGACCCCGCGGAACGGATCGACGTCCCCGTCGAGGGGCGCTCGGCGGGACCGACCGGGCTGTCCGTGATGGCCGACCCGATCGAGCTCTCGCTGCGCGACCTCGCGTACTGGATGATGAGCGTCAGCGACAACGCCGCCACGGACCTGCTCGTCGACCTGCTCGGCACCGAGGCGATCAACGCCACCCTGCGCGAGCTGGGCCTGACCGCGACCCGGGTCGACGGCACCTGCGACGACATCTACCAGAGCATCTACGAGGACGTGCCGGACGAGCAGGCCGGCCCCGAGGTGTGGCGCGCCGCCCGCGCGGTGGACCCGGAGCGGTCCCTGCAGGCAGGCACCCCCCGCGAGATCACCCGGCTGCTCGCCGCCATCTGGAACGACGAGGCGGCGCCTCCCGAGCAGTGCGCCGAGATGCGCCGCATCCTCAGCCTGCAGGCCTGGCCGCACCGCCTGCGCTCCGGGTTCACCGAGCCGGACGCGCGGGTGAGCGCCAAGACGGGCACCCTGCGCTTCTGGCGCAACGAGGTCGGCGTCGTCGAGACCGGCGGCCGCGCGTACGCCGTCGCCGTCTTCGTACGGTCCGACTCCTACGAGTACCGCATCCCCGCCGCGGACGCCTGCGTCGGCACGGTGGCCAGGATCGCCGTCGACCACCTGCGCGGCGTCGAGACCCGCCGAAGGCCGCGGAGCACCGCCAGGGCGGCGACCCCCGGCCAGATCCGCGACCACGCGCGCGAGCTCGGCGCCGACATCTGGCTGCACGCGCGTGACCTGGCCAACGGGAGGTCGGTGGGCGTCGGGGAGAGCACCCCTGTCGTCACCGCCTCGGTGCTCAAGGTGCCGGTCGCCCTCGAACTGGCCCGCCAGTCGGTGGCCGGCGAGATCGACCTCACCGAGCGGGTCACCGTGCCGCCGGGCGGGGTGCCGTCGCCGTACGGCCTGTCGGTGCAGCGCGACCACACCGTCATCTCGTACCGGGATCTCGCCCAGCTGATGATCGTGATCAGCGACAACGTGGCCACCGACCTCGTCATCGACCGGGTCGGCAAGGACCGCGTGGCGGCGCTGCTCGCCGAGCTCGGCCTCACCGCGACGGCCGTGCCGCAGAACTGTGCGGAGATCCTGGCCTCCCTGGAGGAGGACCTCGGGATCAGCTACCGCGACGACGAGCGGGAACTGGCCGAGGTGCCGCTGGAACGCCTCCAGGCGCTGCGGGCGCTGGTGCCCGGGGTGACCTGCCGGACGACGCCCGAGGAGATCACCCGGCTGCTGGCCGGGATCTGGCGCGACGAGGCGGCCGCGCCCGAGGCCTGTGCGCTGGTCCGCGGCTGGATGGGCGACCAGGTCTGGCCACACCGGCTGACCAGCGGGTTCCCCGGAGACGACATCGTGGTCAGCGGCAAGACGGGCACCCTCCCGCTGGTCCGCAACGAGGTCGGCGTGGTCGAGTTCGCCGACGGCGGCAGGTACGCCGTGGGCGTCTTCACCCGTGCCGACGACCCATCACCCAACGCTCCCCACCTCGACGCGCTGATCGGCTGGGCGGCGGCCAACGCCGTCGCGCAGCTGCGCGACGAGCGTCCCTGACCCTTCTCTGCATCTGGAGCAGACCATGGCTTACCGCGGGAAGCACTCCCTGGCCCTGACGACGAGCGCCGTGGCACTGCTGCTCGCTGCCTGCGCGGGCGGAGGCGGCACGACGGCCGGCGACGGTCGCGTCACCGGCGACGTGAACACGGCGAACACCGCGAAGGTCGCCAAGGGCGGGACGGCGACCTACACCATCACCTATCCGATCTCGAACTGGAACGTGCTGAACTCCGCCGGCGCGACGTACTCGGTGCTCGACATCTCGAGCGTGCTGATGCCCGGCGCCTTCATGATCAAGCCGGACGGTACGCCGATCCGCAACGAGACCCTCGTGACGAGCGCGGAGAAGGTCGGCGACTCACCGCAGACGATCAAGTACACGATCGACCCCAAGGCGGTCTGGTCCGACGGCCGGCCGATCTCGGCGGACGACTTCATCTACACCTGGCGTGCCCTCGACCCGCGCGAGTGCCCCAAGTGCCAGGCGTCCAACACGGCCGGCTACGACCGGATCAAGTCGGTGAAGGGCTCGGACGGCGGGCGGACCGTCACCGTCGTGTTCGACAAGCCGTACGTCGACTGGCAGGCGCTGTTCTCGCCGTTCCTGCCGGCCCACGTCGCCGAGACGTACGGGCCGACCGACACCGCCGCGGGCCTGGCGAAGAGCTTCAACGAGGGCTTCGCCAAGTCCGTCCCGAAGTTCTCGGCGGGCCCGTTCCGGATCCAGGAGTACACCGCCGACGGTTCCGTGGTGATGGTCCGCAACGAGAAGTGGTTCGGCCCGCCGCCGAACCTGGACAAGCTGGTCTTCAGGCTCATCACGGACGTCGCGCAGCAGCCGACCTCGCTGGCGAACGGGGAGGTCGACGTCATCTACCCGAACCCGCAGGTCGACATCGTCCAGCAGGTCGAGGAGCTGCCCGGGGTCCGCTACCAGGTGACGCCGGGTGCGTCTGTCCACAAGCTGTGGCTGAACCTCAACGCCCGCGCCCTCCAGGACGTCGCCCTGCGCAAGTCGATCTTCCAGGCGATCCGCGTCCAGGACGTGATCGACAAGACGATCGGGCAGTTCGACGACACCGCGGAACCCCTGCTGAGCCACATGTTCATCGGCGGCGCACCCGGCTACTCCGACGTGGTCAGCCAGCTCGAGTACGGCATCGGCGACGTCGAGAAGGCGAAGAAGACCCTGACCGACGCGGGGTACACCGGCGTCGGGTCGAAGCTCGCCGACCCGGACGGCAAGGCCGTGCCCCCGCTGCGCATCGTGGTCCAGGCGGGCGACCAGCTGCGCGCCAGCGAGGCCCAGCTGGTCAAGGCGGCTCTCGCGCCGCTGGGCCTGGACGTGCAGGTCGCCACCGTCGCCAACACGATCGAGGCCGTGCAGGAGGGGAACTGGGCGATGACGGTCGCCACCGTGTCGCAGTCGCCGTTCGCGGCGACCAGCAACATCCCCTACTACCTGAGCTGCCCCGAGGACCAGACGTTCTGCCGGTTCAACCTCAACAACTACGGCAACCCCAAGGTCGACCGGCTGCTGAACGAGGCTCTCTCGGCCGCCGACGCGCAGGCGGCGACGGTGAAGCTGCAGGAGGCCGACAAGATCGTCTCGTCGGACTACGCGATCCTGCCGCTCTACCAGAACAGGTCGTTCCTCGCCTACAGCGCGAAGCTCGGCAACGTCCGCGACAACAGCCTGGGGTTCCCCACCTACAACACCGAGCAGTGGGGCCTGCTGGGCGAGTCATGACGGGTCACCACCGGGACCGGGCGGATCCCGTCTCCTTGACCACGCCCCGCTCCCTGGCGACGCGGTAGAGCCGCAGTTGCAACGTCGCGGCGAGCCGCGCGTCGGCGTCGGCGAGGTCGAGGCCGGTGATCTCGCAGACGCGGCGCAGCCTGTACCGGAACGAGTTGGGGTGCAGGTGCATCGCGCCAGCCGCCTCCGCGACGTTGCCGAAGGCGTCGAGGTAGGCCGACAGGGTGTCGACGAAGCCGCTCTCGTGCTCGGCGTCGTAGTCCACCAGCGCTCCGAGCGAGCCGAGGTGGAGCTCGCCGTCCTCGGCGACGAGATCGGCCAGACGCAGCAGCAGCGACTCCACCTGAACGTCGCTGTAGCGGGCGATCCGCCTGCCGCGGCGGTCGGTCTGCAACACCCGCAGCGCCCGGTCGGCCTCGCGGCGGGAGTGGGTCACCTCGGCGAGTGACATGGTGGCCCGCCCGACCCCGATGACGGCGTCCGTACGCGCCCCCACCCGGGCGAGGAAGTCCACCGCCAGCCGGACCACGGACGCCGTGCCGTCGCGGTCGCCGCTCGCGCCGACGGGCAGCACGACGTAGGTGGTCCCGCCGAGCAGCGCCGCGGCCGAACGCGGGTGCACCGCCGAGAAGTGCAGGGCGAGGGCGTCGCGCAGCCGTTGCATGGCCGCCTCGGTGTCCGCGGCGTCGCCCGTGACGACCTGCGCGGCCATCACGCAGAGCCGGCCGTCGGTGAGCCCGAGGCGGTTGGCCGCCTCGGGAGCTCCTGGCCCGCCCTCCAGCACCATGGCCACCAGGTCGGCGCTGAGCCGGCGCCCGACGTCGGCGCCCGCCCTGGCCCGCAACATGTGCAACGCCACGATCTTGGCCGAGTCGGCGAAGGCCGCCGCACGCGCCTCGGACAGCGGCTCCCTGACCACGGCCCACATCGAGCCGAGCACCTCGTCCCCGGCCCTGACGACGATGGCGACCCGCGGCAGCATGTCCTCGGCGAGGGGCTCGACGTAGACCGGCGTGCCCTTGGAGAGCTCGCGGAACGCACCCCGCTGTTCGAGCAGTTGCGTGTAGCGGTCGGGGACCTGCCGGCCGAGGATGGTCTCGACCCGGCCCTGGTCGGCGCAGTGCTGGTGCCCGGAGAAGGCCAGCACGCGTGACGCGCGGTCCTCGATCGTCACCGGCGCGTCGAGCAGCGACCCCACCGCGTTCGCGAGGGCGAACAGGTCACCGGCCGGCGCTCCGGCGAGCAGGTCCGCGCCGCCGGTGAGGTCGGTCGTGGCCAGCGGCAGTGCCCGGAGCATGGCGGCCACGTGCGACCACGAGGCGGCGCGGTTGAGCCCGAACAGCGCCACGCCGCTGTCCCGCACCGCCGCGACGACGGAGGCGTCCGCGGTCACCGGGTGCTTGACGACGAGCCCCACCGCACGGCGCTCGCCGAGGCGGCGCAGGAGCCCGGCGATCGCGTCGTTGTCGTGCAGGCCCACGCCGAGCACCAGCTCGCCCGGTTCGACGGTGAGTTCGTCGCCCGGGCCGTGGATCGCCACACCCGTCAGTTCGCCGTCCAGATCCCCGGGAGACGCGATGAGGTCGAGCAACATGCGTCCGAGGTCGTCGAGCAACCGCGAGAGCCGCGCTCTTGGTGCAACCATCGGTGACCGATCCTAAGCCCCACATTGGACATAAGGCCAGCTCTCGGGCTTTTGTCCTCCGCGCGATGCCGGTCAGTCCCACCGGAAGAACGCGGCCGAGACGGCGCCGCCGACGAGGACCGTCACGGACAGGCTCATCAGATGGAGGGGCTCGATCGGGGTGCCCGCCCAGGCGTTCGACAGGACCTCGACGGTGGCGCCGAACGGCAGCCACTCGCCCACCATGGCCAGCGTCTCGGGAAGGGCCTCCCGGCTGCCGAACAGCCCGCCGAGGGCGCCGAGGGCGAAGAAGGCGACGAGCCCGATCGCCACGGCCGAGTTCGGCGTCGGGGCGACGGCGGCCACGATCATGCCGACCGCGTACATCGCCGCGGTCGCGAGCAGCAGGAGGCCGAGCGCCGTGACGGGACGCAAGGGGAGGTTGGCGTCGAAGACGAGCACGGCCACGGCGAGCGCCACCCCGATGCCGATGATCGTCTGCAGCGCGCTCACCGTCGCCTGGGCGATCAGCACCATGGCCGGCGAGGCCGGCGTGACCGACAGGCGGCGCAGGATCCCGGCACGCCGGTAGTACGCCAGGAAGCTGGGCATGTTGACGACGCCGATGGTGGCGATGATGATGGCCAGCACCAGGGGCAGCACGTAGAGGTCCAGCACCGTGCGGCCGTTGACCACCACCTCGCCGCCGGCCGACGAGGCGTTCATCACGAGGATCAGCAGGGGCAGCCCGAGGGGCACGACGAGCCCGGCCGTGTCGCGGACGACCATCTTGGCCTCGCACCGGATGAGCGTCAGCCACGATCCCAGGCCGGGACGGCGGGCGTCGACGGTCATGAGGTTCCCTCCTGCCGTGATGCGAAATGGACGAACGCGTCGTCGACGGTCATGAGATCTCCTCCGGCCGCGACCCGGAAAGGGCGACGAACGCATCGTCGAGGTTCGCGGCTCCCGTCCTGGCGACCAGCCCGGCGGGCGTGTCGAGCGCCACGAGGCGGCCGGCGTCGAGGAGGGCCACCCGATCGCAGAGCCGCTCCACCTCCTCCATCGCGTGACTCACGAGCAGGACCGTGACCCGCTCGTCGCGCAGCCGCTCGACCGCGGCCCACATCCGCCGGCGCGTACGCGGGTCCAGCCCGGTCGTGAGCTCGTCGAGGATCACGACGCGGGGCCGCCCGACGAGGGCCACGGCGATGGAGAGCCGCTGCTGCTGGCCCCCGGAGAGCTTCTCGAAGCGGGTCGTACGCCGGTCGGTCAGCCCGACGAGCTCCAGGACCTCCTCGACGGGACGCGGATGCGGGTAGAAACCGTGGAACAGGCCGATGAGCTCGGCGACCGTCAGCGCGTGGTGGAGCTGGGCCTCCTGGAGCTGGACCCCCAGCACCTGGCGGAGCCTCGCGCGGTCGCGCCCCGGATCGAGGCCGAGCACGCGGACACGCCCGCTGTCGGGCGTCCGCAGCCCGGCGATCATCTCCACCGTGGTGGTCTTGCCGGCCCCGTTGCCGCCAAGGATGCCGAGGATCTCGCCCGTCCCGACGCGCAGGCTCACATCGTCGACCGCCACCGTGTCGCCGTAGCGTTTGCGGAGGTTCGTGGCCTCCACCGCCGTGTCCGTCTCTTCCATGCGGCGACGTTAGGTGGGCCCGGCGGGCGCGCGCCTGTGCCGATGGTCAGGCCGTGCGCGCATGACTTTCGGCACCCGAGGACGGCGCCGGGCCCGCGTTAGGGTGAGGCCATGCGTCGACTCGGGCCGGAGGAGTGGTCGGGGCTGGCGATGTTCGTCGTGTCGGTCGTGGCCGGCGGTCCGGTCCTGGCCGGCGCGGCCGAGGCGGTCATTCCCCGGGCCCTGTGGATCACGTTGTTCGTGGTGTTCATCGCGGCCGTTCTCGTCGCCGGCGGCTCGGGCCGTCCGCGGTGGGTCCGCTACGCGGCGTTCGCGGCGGCGGTCGTGGCGGCGTGGGCCGTGGTGGTGTCGGCGGAGGAATGGAGCCTCCTGCCGATCCTGCTGGTGATCGTCGCCGCGATGAGCGTCCACGTGGTGCCCCCGTGGGCCGGATTCGTCGTGGTGGGGCTCAACACCGTGGTGCTCGTCCTCTCCGCGGCATGGCGCGGCATGGACGCCGCGGAGACGGCCCTCGGCATCGGCTTCTACGTGCTCATCCAGGCGGCGACGCTGCTGAGCTCGCTGGTGACCATGCGTGAGCAGAACATGCGGCGCGAGCTGGCCGAGGCGCACGTCGGGCTCCAGGCGGCGAGCGTGTTGTTGTCGGAGTCGGCGCGCACCGCCGAGCGGCTCCGGATCTCCCGCGATCTGCACGACCTCATCGGCCACCAGCTCACCGTGCTCACCTTGGAGCTGGAGGCGGCGCGTCACCGCGACGGGGAGCGGGCCCGGGAGCACGTCGAGCGGGCCAACCGGGTGGCGCGCGACCTGCTGGGCGACGTACGCGCCACCGTCGGCCGGCTGCGCACCGAGTCGTCCGACCTCACGGAGGCCCTGCGGCAGGTGGTGCGTGACCTGCCCGGCCTCGAGGTGTCGATCGAGGTCGCGCCCGAGGTGCGGGCAGGCGAGGAGCAGGTCGCGGCGCTCGTACGAGCCGTGCAGGAGATCGTCACCAACACGATCAGGCATGCCGGCGCCCGCGAACTGTGGATCGAGGTCGCGCCCGACGGCGACGCGGTGCGGCTGACCGCGGTGGACGACGGCCGTGGCGCGGCCGATCCGGTGCTCGGCAACGGGCTGCGCGGGCTGGCCGAGCGGTTCGAGGCGCTCGGCGGCGAGGTCAGCGTCGACGGCCGGAGCGGGTTCCGGGTCACGGCTCAGGTGCCGGCGTCGTGACCCGGGTCGTGGTGGTCGACGACCAGACGCTCGTCCGTCAGGGGATCCGCAGCCTGCTGGAGGTCGCCGACGTCGAGGTGGCCGGCGAGGCCGACGACGGGCGGGCGGCGATCGAGGTCATCGCGGCGACCAGGCCGGACGTGGTGCTGCTGGATCTGAGAATGCCGCGCTACGACGGGATCTGGACGCTCGAACACCTGCGTGAGCGCGGCATCGAGACGCCGGTCCTCGTGCTGACGACCTTCAACGACGACACGCTCGTGCTGCAGGCGCTCCAGGCGGGCGCGCGCGGCTACCTGCTCAAGGACGTGACCTTGGAGCAGCTGACCAGGGCGGTGCGCACCCTGGCCGACGGCGGCACGCTCGTCGCGCCGTCGATCACCGACCGGCTGCTGCGCGCGATCCGCTCCGGCCCTCCACCGGCCGGCGGCGACGTGGCACCGGTGCAGGAGCTCACCGAGCGGGAGCTCGAAGTGTTGCGGCTCGTGGCCGAGGGCTACGCCAACCGGGAGATCGCCAGGGCGTTGTTCCTGGCCGAGGGCACGGTGAAGAACTACGTGTCCACAATCCTGCTCAAGCTCGACGCCCGCGATCGCACCAACGCCGTGCTGCGCGCCCTGCACGAAGGCATCCTGCGCTGACGGTCCGTCGATGACCGATCACGGTAAATGAGCTCAGGGTCTTGACCTCGGCATGCACCGTCTCGTACTTTCCTTGTACTTCAAATATATCGAGAGTATACGGATGACCTTGACCGGACGGACAAAGACTGAGCAGGCGTACCACGTTCTGCGAAGGGCGATCGTCACGGGCGACCTCGTCGAGGACCTGCCCCTGGACGACGCGATGCTCTCGACCCGCTACGGGTTCGGGCGCACCCCCATCAGGGAGGCGCTCAAAAAGCTGGCCGACGAGCAGTTCATCAACTACCCGCCGCACCGCACCCCTTACGTGCGCGGAATCCGGGTCAGGGATCTGTCCAGGCTGTACGAGTCGCGCCACCTCCTGGAGGAGCCGGTGGCGCGGCTGGCGGCCAGGCGCGCCACCCCAGCGCATCTCGACGAGCTGGAACGGATCTGCGATCGCATCGACGACGAGATCGCGGCCGGCCAGCCGTACGGGGCCATCGAGTACGACCACCAGTTCCACCTCGAGATCGCGAAGTCGACCGACAATCCGTTCCTGGCCGAAGCGGTGAACCGGCTCAACTGCGGATCTCTGCGGATCTGGTATCTGGCCCACAGCACGCTCGGCATGGAGAACACCAACGAGGACCACCGGGCGATCGCCGCCGCGCTCAAGGACAAGGATCCGGACAGGTCAGAGACGCTGGTGCGGCAGCACATCGACAAGTCGTACGCACGGCAGATGGCGCTGCAGCAGCTCGACCCCTTGGTCCCCCCGCCGCCGGCCCGGTCGTCACAAGGAGAACCACCATGAAGTTGAAGCCGTTGGCCGGCGGGCTGCTCGCCATAGCGCTGGCCACGGTGGCGGGCTGTTCCGGTAGTTCCAGCACCCCCACCAACGACGCGCCCGACGCAGGAACCATCACCGTCAAGGGATATTCGGGAATCTTCGAGGACGTCTTCAAGAAGTCCGTCATCGAGCCGTTCCAGAAGGAATATCCGAAGATCAAGGTCAACTTCGTAGGCTCGGCCAACTCCGCCGAGAACCTGGCGTCACTGCGCGCCGCGAGAAACAGTCCGGACACCGACATCTCCATCATGGACATCTCCACCTCCGGCACCGGCAACAAGTCCGAGGTGTTCCAGCCGCTCGACCCGGCCAAGGTGCCGAACATGAAGGACATCGACCCCCGGGGCAAGGTCGAGGGCAACTTCGGCCCGGCGCTGACGTTCGACAGCCTCGTCCTGCTCTACAACGACTCCGTCACCCCGGCCCCCACGTCGTGGAACGCCCTGTGGGACCCCAAGTACAAGGGCAAGGTCGTGGTGCCGGCCCAGCCCGACATCCAGGGCACCGGCCTCATGCTCATCGAGAACGCCAAGGCGGGCGGCGACTACACCAAGTCCGTCGACCAGGGCGTCGCCCGGCTCAAGCAGCTGGCGCCGAACGTGCAGACCTGGGCGCCGCAGCCCGACTCGTACACGCTCGTGCAGTCGGGGACCGCGGCGCTGGCCGTCGGCTGGAACGCGCGCGGCCAGTACTACGCCGACGAGAGCAAGGGCAAGCTGAAAGTCGCCATCGTGGACGAGCAGACCATCTTCCAGATCAACACCATCAACCTGGTGAAGGACTCGCCGTCCCCGGCCGCCGCGCAGACGTTCATCAACTACACGCTGAGCCCCGAGTCGCAGGAGGCCTTCACCGAGGCCATGTTCTACGCGCCCACCAACACCAAGGCGAAGCCGAGCGAGAAGGCGCTGAAGCGCACCTCGCTCGACCCGGCGAAGTCCGCCGAGATCCTGCAGGTCGACTGGACACAGGTGGCCGCCAACCGCGAGAAGTGGACGCAGTTGTGGCGCCGAGAGATCCTGGCGAGCTGAGGCGGCACGATGTCCTTCCTCCAGCTCGACGGGATCGTCAAGAAATATCCGGGGACGGAGCGCCCCAGCGTCGCGGACTTCACCCTCGGCATCGACCAGGGCGAGTTCGTCTCCCTGCTGGGCCCTTCCGGGTGCGGTAAGACGACGACCCTGCGCATGATCGCCGGTCTCGTCGAGGCGACCTCGGGCCGGATCCACCTGGACGGCAAGGAGCTGACCAGGACGCCCGTCCACCAGCGCGGCATGGGCCTGGTCTTCCAGAACTACGCGCTCTTCCCCCACCTGAACGTCGCCCGCAACGTCGCCTTCGGCCTGGAGATGCGCCGCACCTCCAAGGCGGAGGCCAAACGGCGGGTCGAGGAGGCGCTCGACCTGGTCAGGCTGGGTCACCTGAGCGGCCGCCGCACCAAGCAGCTCTCCGGCGGCCAGCAGCAGCGGGTCGCGCTCGCCCGCGCCCTGGTCATCGAGCCGTCGGTGCTGCTGCTCGACGAGCCGCTGTCCAACCTGGACGCCAAACTGCGCGACACCATGCGCGAGGAGATCCGCTCGATCCAGCGCAAGCTGGGCATCACCACCGTCTTCGTCACCCACGACCAGGACGAGGCGCTGGCCGTGTCCGACCGCATCGTCGTCATGTCGGAGGGCGTCATCGAGCAGGTCGGCACGCCCGAGCAGATCTACGAGCACCCCGCCAACCGGTTCGTCGCCAACTTCATCGGCCGCGCCAACCTCTTCGACGCCGAGATCACGCACACCGCGGGCGGCGTCGCGGAGCTCGACGTGGCAGGGCTGGGGCAGCTGCGGGCCGTCGACGACCACGGCGCGAAGGGGCCGGCGACCGTGCTGGTCCGCCCGCACCGCATGCAGGTGAGCAAGGCGGCGGCCGACGACGCCCACGGCACCGTCGAGACGGTCGTCTACGTGGGCGACTCCATCGAGTACGGCGTGCGGGTCGGGGACACCACCGTGTCCGTCCAGTCCGTGGCCGGCGCGGCGGAACGCCTGGAGCGCGGAGCGACCGTCCGGCTGTCCTGGCAGGCCGAGGACGCCCTGGTACTGACATGAGTGCGAAGACCCGCTCCGCCCGGCTGACCGTGCTGGGCCTGACGGTGCCGGGGCTGATCGGCCTGGCCGTCTCCTTCGTCCTGCCGCTGGCCTGGCTCCTGCGGATGAGCTTCAACCGCGGGGACTCCACCGGGTTCATCGAGGAGACGTTCACCCTCGACTCGTACGCGCAGTTCGTCGGGGACTCCTACTACTGGGACATGGCGTGGGAGACCACGCTGCTGGGCCTCGGCGTCACGGCGCTGACGATCCTGGTGTCGTACCCGATCGCGTTGTTCCTGGTCAGGACCGAGTCGAAATTCAAGGGCATCCTGGTCGCGCTGGCCGTGGCGCCGCTGCTGACGAGCTCGGTCGTCCGTACGTACGGCTGGCTCGTGCTGCTCGGCAACCAGGGTGTGGTGAATCAGGCGCTCATGGGCGCGGGCCTGGTGGACCAGCCGCTCGCGCTGATCAACAACCGGCTCGGCGTCTACATCGCGCTCGTCGAGATCATGATGCCGTACATGATCCTCTGCCTGCTCGCGGGCTTCGGCCGGTTCAACCCCGAGCTCGAGCACGCGGCGCAGAGCCTCGGAGCCAACCGCTGGCGCACCTTCTGGCGGATCGTGTGGCCGCTCAGCATGCCGGGCGTGCTGACCGGGGCGCTGCTGGTGTTCGTGCTGACGATCAGCTCGTTCGTCACGCCGCGGCTGGTGGGCGGCGGGAGGGTCTTCTACCTGGCGACCGAGATCTACGACCAGGCGACGGCGACGCTCAACTGGCCGTTCGCCGCGGCGATCGCGTTCATCCTGCTCGCGCTCTTCGCCGTCGTCATCGTCATCTACCAGCGGGCGCTGCGGCGCATCGAGGCCCAGTAGGGGGGCGGCGTGACATCCAAGCTCAAGGGCTGGCCGACCAGGGTGGTCGTGACCCTGCTGTACCTGTTCCTCCTGGCGCCCATCCTCATGGTGGTGGTCATCTCGTTCGACGCGCAGTCGACGATGTCGTTCCCGCCGCAGGGCTTCACCTTCCAGTGGTACGAGCGCCTGGCCCAGAACGCGGAGTTCATCCACGGGTTCCAGGTGAGCGCCGTGGTGGGCGTGGGGGTGGCGCTGCTGGCGCTGCTGATCGGGGTACCCGTCGCGGTGGCGCTGACCAGGCACGAGTTCCGGTTCCGCGAGGCCATGTCCGGATTTTTCCTGTCACCGCTGATGGTGCCGGCGATCGTCCTCGGGCTCGCGCTCCTGCTGGTCCTCGCCCCCCTCAAGATCACCGGCACGTACGGCGGGCTCATCGTGGCCCACCTGGCCATCACGGTGCCCTACGTCGTCAGGACCACCTCCATGAGCCTGATGACCATGAACCGGTCCTGCGAGGAGGCCGCCCGCACCCTCGGTGCGTCCCCCTGGCGCACGTTCACCCGCGTGACCCTGCCGCTCATCGCCCCCGGGGTGCTGGCCGGCGGCGTCATCGCCTTCCTCATCTCCTTCGACGAGGCGGTGATCTCCCTCTTCGTCGTCGGCCCGCAGGCCACCACCCTGCCCGTCGAGATCTTCCACTACGTGGAGAGCAGGACCGATCCGCAGATCGCGGCGCTGTCGGTCGTGCTGATCGCCATCAGCGTGTTGTTCATGGTGATCATCGAACGGGCGGCCGGCCTGAAGAAGGTCCTCCGCTAGGACCTCAGCAGATATCAGTTATCGGGAGTTGTTGCATGTTCGTCCGTCATCCGTCCGCCCCCTCGATCGATCCCCGGATCGCCGAGGCCCTGAGCCAGGTCTGCACCTCGACCCTCGGCCACCTGCGTGATCATGGCTTTCCCCGGGGGCTGACGCCCAACGCGCGGCCGCTGAAGTTCGTCGGCACCGCGGTCACCGTGCGCCTGCCGCATCTCGACTCGACCGCCGTGCACGTCGCGGTCGACGACCTGCGGCCCGGTGACGTCCTCGTCGTCGAGCAGAGCGGCGACGAGCAGCGGTCGTGCTTCGGCGGGCTGGTGTCGTTCACGGCCAAGACCAGGGGAGCCGTGGGCGCCGTCATCGACGGGCGGATCAACGACATCGAGGAGATGGCCGGATACGGTTTCCCCGCGTACTCACGGGGCATCGCCGCCCACACCACGCGGATCTCCGGCATCGAGGGGTCCATCAACGTGCCGGTGTCGATCGGCGGCGTCGTGGTCACGCCGGGTGACGTGGTGTTCGCCGACTCCGACGGGGTGGCGATCCTCGTTCCGGCCGAGGCGCTGGAGATCGCGGCGGTGCTGAAGAAGAAGGAGGACGCCGAGATCCCCGCCCGGGAGGCGATCGCGGCGGGCGGCCGCATTTCCGACTACTCAGGCGCGGCCAAGTACTTCGTATGACCGCCGTTCTATAAGGAGTTCAGATGAGCATCAAGATCGCGGTGGCGCAGTTCGGCGCCACCACCGACAAGGAGTCGAACCTCGAGAAGGTGCGCGGGCTGATCGAGCGCGCCGCCGGCGACGGGGCCGGCCTGGTCGTGCTTCCCGAGAACGCGATGTACTCCAATCCCGACGTCACCGCCGACATCAGCGGCGCCGTGGAGTCGCTGGACGGCACGTTCGTGGCGGCCGTCGGCGAGGCCGCCAAGCGCCACGGCATCGCGGTCGTCGCGGGCATGACGGAGAAGCTGCCGGACAACCCCCGCTCCTCCAACACCGTGGTCGCCTTCGACGCCGACGGCGCTCGCATCGGCGTCTACCGCAAGGTGCACCTTTACGACGCCTTCGGCTACAAGGAGTCCGACCGCATCCAGCCCGCGGAGTTCACGCCGCTGACCTTCCGCATGGGCGGGCTCACGTTCGGGGTGATGACCTGCTACGACCTGCGCTTCCCCGAGATCGCCCGGCTGCTCGTGGACGCCGGCGCGAACGCGATCATCGTTCCCGCCGCCTGGGTGGTCGGCCCCGCCAAGGAGGACCACTGGACCACGCTGGCCCGCGCCCGCGCGATCGAGAACACGTCCTACCTGGTCATGTCGGGTCAGTCCGGCCCCAACTGCACCGGGCAGAGCATGATCATCGACCCGATGGGCACGATCGTCGCGTCGGCCGGCGAGTCGGAGGGCCTCGCGTCGGGCGCCCTGTCGGCCGAGCGGATCGACCAGGTGCGGGCCAAGAACCCCAGCCTGGCCAACCGCCGCTTCACGATCGCCGCCCTCGCGTCCTCGTGACCTGGGACCGGGCGCTCACCCGCGGAGCAGCGGCCGCCCTCGCGTCCTCGTGACGCGGGGCGCTCCCGTCGACCGGCACCCGCCCCCCCATTCGCCGGAGCGCCCGGTCACGCCGGGTCAGCGCAGCGGGTAGCCGTAGCGCAACATCCCCGGGGCGGTGAAGGCCGTGATCAGGCGGCGGCGGGCCGGGCGCATCGCCGACCTCCACTCCTCGTCCGCCCGGAGCGGCACCACGCCCGTACGGATGCGCATCGGGTTGCCCGCGACACTGTGATCGGCGGGCAGGTCGATCGTGCCGTCACCGAGGAACGGCGTGCCGGCCGACGGCAGCCCGGCGAACTCCAGCACCCTGGACAGCTCACGGTGCGGCCGGGCCACGAAGTCCTCGTAGCGCAGGAGCGTCCACGGGGTGCTGGTCAGGCGGAACGACTCGATGGCGGCGTTGAAGGCCAGCCATTCGGCGGCGGTCTGCGCCGGTGAGTGGGTGGCCATCAGCCGCCCGTTCTTGTCGGCGCGCTGGACCTTGCGCGACCAGGAGTGGACGACTCCGTGCGGGCCTCGTACGAGCTGGACGATGCGCAGGTCGATGCCGGAGACCCGGCGTAGCAGCAGCGCGGAGGTGGGGAACTTGGAGGAGTCGACGATCACCGGGCTCCCGCTGACCTCGGCGATCCCCCGGTAGACGGCGGCCATGGTCTCGGCGTACCGGTGGACGCGCTGGGCGAAGGCGCCCGTCGCGCCGGGCAGGACATAGCGCGGCAGGTGCCTGATGCGCATGACGGAGCGGTGCAGCCTGGCCATCTCGGCGGCGTCGACGTTCCGCCAGCCGCCGAAGGCGGCCTGGCCGACCTCCTGCCAGAACGTGCACCGGCGAAATTTCTTGCTGCATCCGCAGAGCTGGTTCTTGGTCACGCCCTGCGTCCAGAGGTAACGCAGTTCGCCGACGCAGGTCGCGCCCTCGGCCGCGCCCAGCGCGCGGGAGACCAGGGTGCTGCCCGATCTTCCGTGGCCTCCGACGAACAGGATGCGGATCGGCTGATGCGGGGGAGTCGGTGCCATGGTCATACCTGAGAACGTGGGGAGAGGCGGGCTGCGAGGGGGAAAGCGGTTGTGCTCGGCGTCATCCACCCCAACGTAGGGTCCAACACCCTTCGGCCGAAACCGCTTCGGCAAACTAGGTCCCATCGCAGGGCGGTCGAGGCTCGCCGTTGCCGGCACCATGGGTCGGCGAGGAGCCCGGCCCTCGCCCACGCGAAGAGCCGCCGGCACGGTCGAGATTAACCTTTATTCAAAGCGGTGCCGGTAACCGCTAGTTCCCTTTGTTCTGCACCGGCGGCCGTGGGCCGGTCTCCATGAACTCGGCTCCGGCCGCAATTCCCGCGACTTATGGAGATGCGCTCGCCCGCGCGGCTCGATCGTGCCGGCGGCCCCGTTTCCAATAGGGCGGAGCCGGGTCCGGGCGCGCCCGATCAGTGGGCTGCTTCGTACTGCTGCACGATGGTGGCGGCGATGCGGCCGCGCTCGCTCACCGGGAGGCCCTGGGCCTTGGCCCACCGTCTGATCTCGGTGGACTTCTCACGGCTGATGGACCGGGACGCGCCGCCGGCTCCGCGCCGCCCGCGGGTCCGCTCGGCGCGGACCGCGCGCGCCTTGGTGATGAAGGGCGCGAGAGCCTTCTCCAACTTCTCCCTGTTGTCGCCGGACAGGTCGATCTCGTAGTTAGTGCCGTCGAGGGCGAACGCGGTGGTTCCCTCGGCTTCGCTTC
The DNA here is from genome assembly GCF_039880665.1 of Nonomuraea sp. B5E05. Lineage (NCBI taxonomy): Bacteria > Bacillati > Actinomycetota > Actinomycetes > Streptosporangiales > Streptosporangiaceae > Nonomuraea > Nonomuraea sp. B5E05. Next base: position 6,239 of record NZ_JBDPMJ010000006.1, on the reverse strand, counting down.
CGTCGATGTCGTCGATAAAAGATTCAACGATGCGCTTCGCCATGATGGTGCTCCAAGGACGCTATGGTTGCAGCGTACTGTAGCCGCCTTCAGCACCATATGCATCGTCCGGGGTCGTGTGAGCCGCGTTTCACATGACCTGTCGCAGGGGTGCCGAGATCGGCGAAGTTGAAAAAATATTCAAGACAGCCCTATTCGTGGGGGAATCGGCTCCCCGGCGCCGCCGACGACCGGCCCGGTCAGGTCGCCTGGCCGACCGCCGCGCGCGCCGCCATCCGGCGTTCGAACCACAACGAGGTGAACGGCGGCACCGCGCACGCCAGGCCCAGCACCACGGCGCCCCGGCTCCAGCCGGCCTCCCGCGCGGAAAGCACCACGCCGAGCGCGTACAACACGAACATCGCCCCGTGGATCGGCCCGAACACCTTCACACCGAGCTCGCCGGTGGCGGTCACGTGCTTGAAGAACATCCCGACCAGCAGGCCCGCCCACGAGCACGCCTCGGCCACCGCCACGACCCGGAACCAACGCAGCACGCTTCCACCTTTCGCACGAACGGAATTCTTACTCTACAGGCTGTAGAGCACGAACCCGTCACCTCAGGAGCGGCGGCAGCTGCGGACCACCCTGTAGCGCAGGTGGGTGGCGTTCGGGCTGTCGATCACCGCGACGCGCTCAAGCTGGAACCGGCCGCCCAGATGCTCGAACAGCCGGGTGCCGCCGCCGAGCAGCACGGGGGCCAGATGGATCTGGATCTCGTCCATGAGGCCCGCGGCCAGGCACTGCTGGGCGACGCTCGCGCCGTGCACGGCGACCACCTTGCCGCCGGCCACCGCCTTCGCCCGCTCCACGGCGCTGTGGACGCCGTCGGTGACGAAGGTGAAGATCGACGGCGCCCGGACCGTCTCCGGGGCCGGCGGGTTGTGGGTGAGCACGAAACACGGCACCGGGCCGGCCGGGCCGCCGTCCCCCCACCCTCCGTCGCCCTCGGCCAGGTCGTAGGAGAGCCGGCCCATCAGCAGCGCGCCGGCACCCTCGCGCATCCCGTCCAGCAGCTCGGAGTCGAGCGGGTGCGGTTCCTGCACCCACCGGTGCAGGACGTCGCCGCCCTCTCCCAACTGCTGCTCGCGGGTGACGTTCGGCCCGGTGACGAACCCGTCCAACGACATCGAGATTCCCGAAACGACCTTGCTCATGACAGTTCCTTCCTTGGTGGAGTCCGGTCCTCGGTGCGCACCTCGGACGGGACGCTCGCCAGCCTGTCGGAGCGCGGTGGCAGTGTTGTGTCAGTCGGGTGAAACCCGCCGCCGCCAGGAAGGGAACGATCCGCGTGTTGACCGTCGAGCTGCTCGGGCAGCTGCGCGTCTCGGTGGCCGGACGGCCGGTCGAGCTGCCCGCCGGGCGCTTGCGGGCGCTGCTGGCCGTGCTGGCGCTGTCCGCGGGCCGGGTCGTCCCGGTGGACAGGCTGGCGAGCGCGGTGTGGGGCGCCGACCAGCGCGGCGACCCGCGGGCCAACGTCCGTACGAACGTCAAGCGGTTGCGCCGCGCCCTGGGCACCTCCGCGGACCAGCTGATCGTGGCCAGGCCGGGCGGCTACCTGCTGTCCGCCGAGCCTGACCGCGTGGACGCGCTCCGCTTCGGCCGCCTGCTCGACGAGGCCGCGGCGGCCCGCGACCGGGTGGCCGAGCGGTCCCGGGTGACCGCCGCGCTCGACCTGTGGCGCGGCACCCCCTTCGACGGGATCCGCTCGGACTGGCTGGAGCAGTCCGTGGCGCCGGCGCTGCAGGAGCGGTACCTGACCGCGTGGGAGCGGCGGATCGACCTGGACCTCGCCGGCGGATCGTGCCCCGACCTGACCGAGCCCGCCGACCTGGCCGAGCGGCACCCGCTGCGCGAATCCCTCTGGGTGCGGCTGCTCCGCGCTCTGGAGGCGGCCGGCCGCCCCGCGGAGGCGCTGGAACGCTACGAGACGATCCGGCGCCGGCTCGCCGCGGAGCTCGGCGCCGATCCCAGCCCCCAACTGCGGCAGGTCCACGCCGACCTGCTCGCGGGCGGAGCCGCGCCCAGCGGGCGCGCGGTGCCCAGGCAGCTGCCCGCCGCCCTCGACGGGTTCGCCGGGCGGGAGCCCGAGCTGGCGGCCCTCGACGCGCTGCTCGGCCCGCCGGACCAGCCGAGGTCCGGGTCGGCGCTGATCGCCGTGATCGCCGGCACGGCCGGCGTCGGGAAGACCACGCTCGCCGTGCACTGGGCGCACCGGGTCGCCGGCTCGTTCCCTGACGGCCAGCTCTACGCCGACCTGCGCGGCTACGACCCGTCATGCGAGGCCGTACGACCGGAGGCGGCCGTCCGCGAGTTCCTCGGCGCGCTGGAGGTGCCGCCGCACCGGATACCCGACGGACCGGCCGCGCAGGCCGGGCTCTACCGCAGCCTGCTGGCCGGGCGGCGCATGCTCGTGGTGCTGGACAACGCCCGCGACGCCGGCCAGGTCGCTCCGCTGCTGCCCGGCGCGCCGGGATGCCTGGTGCTGGTCACGAGCCGTGACCACCTCGCCGGGCTGGTCATGACGTACGGCGCGCATCCGCTCACCCTCGGCCTGCTGCCGCCGGACGAGGCCCGCCGGTTGCTGGCCCGCCGGCTCGGCCATGACCGGATCGCCGCCGATCCCGAGGCCGCCGGCACCATCGTCCGCCGCTGCGCCGGCCTGCCGCTGGCGCTGGCCATCGTCGCCGCCCGCGCCGCGATCCATCCCGCCCATCCGCTCGGCGAGCTGGCCGGCGAGCTCCGGGACGCCCTCGGCGCGCTCGACCGTGCCGCCGACGTGCGAGCGATCTTCTCGTGGTCGTACGAAACGCTCGGCGACGAGGCGGCGCGGTTGTTCCGGCTGGTCGCCGGGCTGCATCCCGGCCCTGGCTGCACGATCGACGCCGCCGCCAGCCTGGCGGGCGTCCCGGCCTCGCGCGTACGGGCGCCGCTGGCCGAGCTGGCCCGCGCCAGCCTGCTCGCCGAGCACGCCCCCGGCCGCTACTCGTGCCACGACCTGCTGCGCGCCTACGCCTCCGAGCTCTGCCCGGCCCGCGACGACGACCGCGCCGCCGCGCCGCGCCGCCTCGCCGACCACTACGCGCACACCGCGTACGCCGCCGCACTGCACCTGCACGGGCCCGTCGAGATCGAGCCTCCCGCAGCGCTCCTGCCCGGTGTCTCCGTCACCGGCTTCGAAGGGGGTGACGAGGCGAGGCACTGGCTCACGGCCGAGCGCCCCGCCCTGCTCGCCGTCATGAAGCTCGCCGCCGACCTGGGGCTCGACCGGCACGTCTGCGATCTGGCCCGGGCGCTGTTCGTCCACCTGCACCGGCGCGGGCGCTGGCACGACCGGGCCGAGACCCAGCGGGCCGCCGTGGCCGCCGCCCGGCGGCTGGGCGACCGGGCGGAAGAGATCCGCGCGCGCCGCAACCTGGCCGCCGCGCTGGCCGACCTGGGCCGCTTCGACGACGCCCACCACAACCTCGACGCCGCGCTGGAACGATCAGGTGACGACCCGGTCCACCAGGCGTGGACGCACCACTATCGCGGCCACGTCCACGCTCTCCAGGGCCGCGACGCCGACGCCCTCGATGCCGCCCGCCGCGCCCACGACCTCTTCACCCGGCTGGGCGATCGCTCAGGCCAGGCCATCGCGCTCACCGACCTCGGTCTCCACCACGGCCGCCTGGGAGACCACGGGCAGGCGCGTGAGCTGTGCGAGCAGGCCCTGGCCCTGCACCAGGAGCTCGGCAACCGGCCCTACCAGGCCCACGCGTGGTCGTGCCTCGCCGACGCCCACCTCCGGCTGGGCGACACCGCCGCCGCGGTCGCCTGCCACCACCGGGCACTCGCCCTGTTCCGGGCGCTCGGCGACCCGTACGCCGAGGCCAGCACCCTCGCTCACCTCGGCGCCTGCCACCGTCTCGCGGGCGACCACGCGGCCGCCCGCGAGCACTGGCGTCACGCCCACCTTCTCCTCGGCGACCTCGACCCCTCGACCACCGACCAGGTCCGCGCCCAACTGGCCGCCCTTGACGGACTTGCCGCCGCCACCTTCTCCGCCTCCCGTCCCGACGCCTCCCGTCCCGACGGCATCCGTCCCGACGGCGCCCGTCCCGATGACACCTTTCCCGCGGACGCCTGTCCCGACGGCGCCTTTCCCGGGGTCGCCGGGTCGGCGTGACGGGGCGCGAGGCCGGGGTCAGGGGCGGTCCGCCACGGCGGCGGCGAAACGCGAGGCGAGCGTCGCGACCGCGGCCCGGAGCTCCGGCCCGCCCTCCACCCGGAAGGCGAGCGGCACGCAGGCCAGCCACTCCTGCGCGTACATCGCCGGATTGCTGGTGCTTCCGGTGAGCACGCACCCCTCGCCCGACGGTTCGAGGCGTCCCATGGGCGGCCGGATCCAGGGCGCCACCTCGGCGGGCGGGGCGTCGAACACCACGCGGGTGGGGAAGTTCCATCCCGTGCCCAGGTTCTCCTCCAGCGCCGCGACCGGATCGAGGTCGCCGGGCGGATCGAACGTGTGAGCGGTCTGCCGGACGGCGTGGATGCGGTCGACCCGGTAGGTGCGGATCGCGTCCGCGCGGTGGGAGTGGCACAGGAGATACCAGCGCCCGTGGCGGACGACGACCGCCCAGGGGTCGACGTCGGCCTCCCACTCGTTGCCGGACTCGCTCCGGTAGGTGATCACGAGGCGGCGCCGGCCCGCGGCGGCGGCGACGAGTGTGCCGGTGGTGGCCGGGTCAGGGCGGGCGGAGCGCGGGTCGGGCGCGGCCGACGCGTGGGCGCGCAGCGCCGCCGCCTGCCGGCCGACGCTCTCGGGCAGCGCACGGATGACCTTGCTCAGGGCGGCGCCGACGAGGTCGTCGACGTCGCTGGCGGCCGGCTGGCCGTCGAGCACCGCCATGACCAGGCCCAGGGCCTCGGGCTCGGTGAAGGCGACCGGAGGCAGCCGCGTCCCGCGCCCGAGCCGGTAGCCGCCATAGGGGCCTCTGGCCGACTCGACGGGGATGCCGGCCTCCCTGAGGATCCCGACGTACCGGCGTGCGGCCCGCTCCGTCACTCCCAGGGTGGCGGCGAGCTCGCCGGCCGTCACGCCGGGCCGGGCCTGGAGGGTTTCGAGGGTGCGCAGGGCGCGCGCGGTTGGGCTGAGGTCGGCCGGCACACGAGCAGATTAGGTGGTCACGGTAGGAACCGGAAGTACATCGTCCGGAATCGGTCCTATCGTGAGGTCGCTGCAGCGAACGTGACCTGTCCGTACTGAGAGAGAAGAGTGACATGGACATCGTGCTCATCGGCGGCCTGTGGCTCGACGGATCCGCGTGGAACGAGGTCGTGCCCGAGCTCAGGGCGCTCGGTCACCGCCCGGTGCCGGTCGCCCTCCCGGGCCAGGGCGACGGATCCGCCTCGGCCACGCTCGACGACCAGGTGGCGGCGGTGCTCGCGGCCGTCGACGCGGCGCGGGGAAGGCCGATGGTGGTGGGGCACTCCGCCGCCTGCACCCTGGCGTGGCTGGCCGCTGACGCGCGGCCGGAGCAGGTCGCCAAGGTCGTCCTCGTCGGCGGTTTCCCGGCCGCCGGCGGCGATCGCTACGCCGACTTCTTCGAGGTCGAGGACGGCGTCATGCCCTTCCCCGGCTGGGGGCCGTTCGAGGGGCCGGATTCCGCCGACCTCGACGAGGAGGCGCGGCTGCGCTTCTCGGCCGCCGCGATCCCGGTGCCCGAGGGAGTGTCCAAGGGGGTGGTACGGCTGACGGACGAACGACGGTGGGACGTCCCGGTCGTCCTCGTGTGCCCTGAATACACCCCCGCCCAGGCTCAGGAGTGGCTCGACGCCGGAGACCTGCCCGAGCTCGCCAGAGCCAAGCACGTCGAGCTCGTCGACATCGACTCGGGCCACTGGCCCATGATGACCAGGCCGGCCGAGCTCGCCCGGCTCCTCGCCGAGGCGGCCGCCGAGACCGGGAGCTGATCGGGCGGCGCGAAGCGCGGGCAAGGGCTTCGGTACCCTCGCGTCAGGCCGCCGGCGACCGGCTCGACGTGCCACATCTCTCTCTCGATGGGAGACACCGCTTGACATCCTCCCCCTCGTAAACGAGGGGGATTCCCACGGTCGCCCGTGAGGCTTCCTGCTTCACAGCCGGTCGCCCGTCCGAGAGGACTCTCGTTGAGGTCTTACACCCGCTCCACAGGCGTTTCAGCTCTCCGCCAGCCCGG